>JAFZEP010000057.1 GCA_017560625.1 Bacteroidales bacterium | reverse complement strand
CGGAAAGGCTCTTCAGGCTGGTACATCACACTTCCTCGGTCAGAACTTCGCAAAGGCGTTCGACGTGACATTCACAAACAAGGAAGGCCAGCAGGAGCTTGTATGGGCTACTTCATGGGGAGTTTCAACTCGTCTTATGGGTGCTCTCATCATGGCTCACGGTGACGACAACGGTCTCGTGCTCCCTCCAAAGCTCGCTCCTATCCAGGTTGTGATGGTTCCTATCACCGGCAAGGATGAGGCAGTGAACAACGCCATCCTTGACAAGATGGAGGCATTCAGGAAGGAGCTTCTTGCAAAGGGCATCAGCGTGAAGATCGACAGCCGCGACACACTCCGTCCGGGCTTCAAGTTCGCAGAGTGGGAGCTCAAGGGTGTTCCAGTGCGTCTTGCAATGGGTGCACGTGACCTTGAGAACGGCACAGTGGAGCTTGCACGTCGTGATACATGTGAGAAGGCTTCTCACTCACAGGAGGGCATCGCTGACGTGATTGCAGCTCTTCTCGATGACATCCAGGCAAACATCTATGCAAAGGCTCTCAAGTTCCGCGACGACAGCATCCGCAAGGTAGACACTTGGGAGGAGTTCAAGGAGGAGATCACAAAGGGCGGATTCCTTCTCTGCCACTGGGACGGTACTCCTGAGACAGAGGAGAAGATCAAGGAGGAGACAAAGGCTACAATCCGTTGTATCCCTGTAGACAGCGCAGTATGTGTTGAGGAAGGCAAGTGTATCTATTCAGGCAAGCCTTCAAGCCAGAGAGTGTTGTTCGCAATTTCTTATTAATCATGAAAAAGTTATTCGTAATACTTTCGGCGGCACTCCTTTCAATGGGAGCATACGCCCAGGACGCTCAGCAGGCTGCCGCAGATGCTGCACAGGCAATGGAAGCAGCTCCGCAGGCCCCTGCAAAGGTAGAGAAGCCAAATCTCTGGACAAACTCACTCAAGACCAATCTGACCCTCGGCCAGACAAGTCTTACAAACTGGGCTGCCGGTGGTGACAACACTGTGTCGATGGCAGCATACATCGACGGAAACGCAAACTGGAAGCAGGGCGACATGTTCTGGAACAACCGTCTCCAGCTGGACTACGGATTCCTTTGGGCATCGTCAAAGCCGATCCTCCAGAAGAATACAGACCGTATTTATCTTGAGAGCAAATGGGGATATAAGGCTCCGTCTACAAAGTATCTCTATTTCTCGGCGAACTTCGACTTCAAGTCACAGTTCACTACAGGTTACGACTACAAGACTCCGGCTTCAGTGACCGATGAGAACGGAAACGATCTCACAGGTTCAGCACTCAGAGATGTATGGCGTGATGCACGCGAACTCAAGTCAGGTTTCCTTTCACCTGCCTACACAAATCTCGCGCTCGGTATCGACTTCGTCCCTAACAAGTGGTTCTCCCTCAACTTTGCGCCTCTCACAGGTGGTTTCGTGATCGTCACAACACCTGAATTGAGAAAGAACTATTCTATGAAGGAGAATGCGGACGGATCATACAAGGCTGCAAAGTTCGAGTTCGGTGCCCAGCTGAAGATGGATGCGAAGGTGAATGTAAACGACAACTTCTCATATACAACTCAGGTTGTTCTCTTCGCAAACTACCTCGACATCAAGCACTGTCCTCGTATCAACTGGGACAACCGCTTCGACTGGAAGCTTGCAAAGTACTTCTCACTCACCCTCATCACCAACCTCATCTATGACGATACAATCCTTATCGCCACAGAGAAGTATCCTGAAGGAAAGAAGGGTGTGGTGCAGTTCAAGGAGTCTGTTGCATTCGGATTCACATACACTATCGCCAACAAGAAGTAATGCTTAACCGCTTCAGGCATATAGTAGAAGAAATGAGGGGGCTGATCGATGATTCACGGTCAGCCTCTTGTTTACTTGCAGTAAGCGGTGGAGTGGACTCCATGTGTCTTGCAGACTTGTGGGTGCGTGCTTTCGGTGCGGAAAGTTGTGCAATGGCTCACTGCAATTTCAATCTTCGTGGTGAAGACAGTGATGCGGATGAGGCATTGGTTACAGGTTGGGCTCAGGAGCATGGCGTGCTTCTGCACAAGACATCGTTCGACACTGTAGGATATGCTTCGGAAAACGGCGTGAGCATAGAGATGGCAGCTCGCGAACTTCGCTACAGATGGTTTGCCGAACTGTGTCTCCAGCATGGATATAAGGCGGTGGTTGTCGCTCATCATGCCGACGACAATGCAGAGACTCTGGTCTTGAACATGGTCCGCGGCGCAGGCCTCAAAGGCCTTACCGGCATGAAACCGGTGTCCAATCTGCCATATGCTGATAATACGTCATTGCGAGGAGCGTCAGAGACGTGGCAATCTCCTTGCCTTCTTAGACCTCTTCTGACCTTCACCCGCAAGCAGATTGAAGGACATGCATTCGCATGGAAGGTTCCGTATAGGGAAGACAAGACCAACACCTCTGTAGAGTACAGACGCAACAGCATCCGCCATGAGGTGTTCCCGTTGTTTGAGCGTATGAATCCTTCATATGTCCGTACTCTCAATCGAGAGATGACGTATCTTACCGATGCCTCCGGCATTGTTGAGGACTGGTGCAAATCTCAGATCCCGAATATCATTACAGTTGCAGAAACCTCTCACGTCATTGCGGGGAGCGAAGCGTCTGACGTCATTGCGAGGAGCGAAGCGTCTCACGTCATTGCGAGGAGCGAAGCGACGTGGCAATCTGTTTCCACTTCGAAGTTGCTCTCCATTCCTCAGTGGCGATACCTATTATATTATATATTGGAACCGTATGGTTTCAACTCGGCGACATTAGAGTCTATAGAATCATTGCTCATGTCCGACCGCACGATCTCCGGAAAGCGTTTCGAGTCGGAAGAGTATGTTCTGATGGTTGAAAGAGATATGCTTGTAATCAATAGGAAAACAGAAACGCCGCAGTCGGCCTTCACTCAGGTGCCGGCACAGGGAGCTTACCACGTCGGAAGATCCCGCATCACGGTCGAAGTTCTGCCATGGACTTCAGACATGCCGCTCAAGCAGCCTGAGGGTACATTGATTCTGGATGCTGCGAAACTCAGTTTCCCTTTTGTGCTCCGTGGCTGGAGAAACGGAGACTGGATGATTCCGCTTGGCATGAAGGGAAAAAAGAAACTTAGCGACCTGTTTACTGATCTTAAGTATGGTCATTACGAGAAGGTCAACGCTCTGGTCATTGTGGACTGCAAGGGAGATTATGCCGAGCAGCAGCATGTGGCAGGAGTGCTTCCTGCACGCATTGACGACCACTATAAGGTCACAGGTTCAACAAAAGAGATAATCAGAATAACCATAACTGATAACCAACAGTAAAAATGAAACGTATACTTTTAATCTGCCTGTCGGCGCTCATGATCGTCCTTACATCGGGATGTGCTGACAAGCATTTCATTACAGACAATCAGTACAGGGCTCAGGTCGAGGCAGACTTTGCAGCCCGTGAGTCTATCATGGAGGCTTCCGGCATCGACCTGGATGCAATGGCGCTCACTTCGGTTGAGAAGGAGGCCCTTCAGTTCCTCTATGCCTACATGCCTCTGGGCGATGTGGTCAACCACACTCCGGAGTATTATCAAGAGCACTATCAGATGATGATGAAGGCTCGTGAGGAAATGCCTTGGGGAAAGTCTGTGCCTGAGCGTGAACTAAGACATTTCGTGCTTCCGGTGCGCGTGAACAACGAGAATCTTGATTCTTCAAGAGTTGTGTTCTTCAATGAACTGGCTCCCCGCATCAAGGACATGAGCATGATGGATGCTGTGCTTGAGGTTAACCACTGGTGCCACGAGAAGGCTGTCTATATGCCTTCTGACCGTCGTACAAGCTCTCCTCTTGCTACAGTCAAGACAGCTTACGGCCGTTGTGGCGAGGAGTCGACACTCCTTGTTGCTGCCCTCAGATCGGTAGGTGTTCCTGCTCGCCAGGTGTACACCCCACGTTGGGCTCATACAGACAGCAACCACGCATGGGTCGAGGCATGGATCGATGGATCATGGTACTTCCTCGGAGCGTGCGAGCCGGAGCCGGTGCTCAATCTCGGTTGGTTCAACGCTCCTGCAAGCCGTGGAATGCTTATGCATACAAACGTGTTCGGAAAATATAACGGACCGGAGGAAATCGTAAGAGAGACAGCACTTTACACTGAGATCAACGTCATCGGACACTATGCTCCGGAGTCAGCTTCTGCGCAGATTACAGTAGTGGATATGGACGGAAATCCTGTTGAGGATGCAAGAGTGACATTCAAGATCTACAACTACTCTGAGTTCAACAGCGTAGCATATAAGCTTACTGATGCAGAGGGTAAGACTTCCCTTACTGCAGGTCTTGGCGACATGATGATCCATGTGTCTAAGGACGGACGCTTCGGTTTCAAGAAGATCACCTACGGTAAGGATACGGATGTCGTGATCGCGCTTGAGTATGAAAAGGGTTCTGACATTGCCCACATCGAGATGGAGGTTGTTCCGCCTGTAGAGAACGCTCAGCTTCCTGATGTGACAGATGAGCAGAGAGCAGAGAACACCCGCCGCATGGAGTATGAGGATTCTCTCCGCAATGCATATGTGGCAACATTCTATACTGCTCAGACCGGTCTTGAATATGCAAAGAAATTCCAGAACAAATATCTGGTTGGCCAGGATCAGAGCATAACTGACCTGCTGGTCGCTTCAAGAGGCAACCATCAGGAGATCACAGGATTCCTTGAGGAGGCTGAGCAGAAGGGAAGACTCGCTGATGCCATTGAACTTTTGGAGTCATTGGCTCAGAAGGACCTTCGTGACACTCCGAAGAGTGTGCTTGACGATCACCTCTATTTTGGAGAAATGAACTGCGTGCGTACTGACGTGCTTTGTCCGAGAGTGGACACAGAGCTCCTGAGACCATATCGCGAATATTTCCAGGACAATATACCTAAGTCGCTTGCTGACACTATCCAGTGCAATACGGCGTTGTTTGTGAAGTGGTGTAAGGACAATCTTACAATGCACGACAAGATAAGCCTGCGTTATGTGCAGCTCGATCCTAAGAGAGTCTGGGAGACAAGACTTGCAGACAAGGGTTCGCGTGAGATCTTCTTTGTAGCAGCGTGCCGCAGCTTCAATGTGGCAGCTTGGATGGATCCGGTCACAAGAGTTGTCAAGTATGTCAATGGTGAGGATATGCTCGTCTATGACGTAGACTTCGATGCAGAAGAGCAGGTCGTTGCTCCGAAGGGCAAGCTTCAGCTGACATACAATGAGATTCCGCTTCTTGACGACCCTAAGTATGAGGTGCATTTCAGCATCTCGAAATATGTGGACGGCGAGTTCCAGCTTCAGAATTATGATGGCTCATGGGCGCAGCTTTTCCGTGAACCTAGAGAGATGGACTGCGGATATTATATGCTTGTGAGCGGCTCAAGAATGTCGGGAGGAAATGTCTTTGCAGACGTAGAATTCTTCACAATCGAGGAAGGCAAGACTACAGTCGAGGAGCTTGTCATGCGCGACATTGCAGACCAGATCCGTGTCATCGGAAGCTTCGATTCTGAGATGAAGTACATGTCTGTTACCCCTGGAGATGCCGAGGCTAAGGTAGAGAAGTCTGTGCTTGAGACAACCGGCCGCGGATACTTTGCTGTAGCTCTCGTTGACTATGGTACAGAGCCTACAAACCATGCCTTCATGGACATCTCAGCTGTAAAGGCAGAGCTTGAGGCATGGGGAAGACCTATCCTTGTAGTGTTCGCAACAGAGGATGACTACAGGAAGTTCAGGGCTCAAGACTTCAATCTCCCATCTACCGTTCATTTCGGAATCGACATCAACGGACAGATGAGAGATATGATTGCAACTGAGATGAAGCTCACAAAGGGCGGTCGTCTGCCACTCATCGTGATGGCTGACACATTCAACCGAGTGGTGTTCTTCTCTCAGGGATATTCTATCGGACTTGGCGAGAGCCTTGTCAAGACTTCAAAGGCGCTATAGTGGCTGCGACCCTGCGGGCTGTCGTTTGAACGGTTCCGTATGGGTCGTCTTCGCTACCCATCGCAACCTGAGGGTTGCGGAATATCATACCACTTTCTACAGACTCTCTGGCCGAGAAATGAAACTCTCTCGCGCCGGAGAGTCTTGCTATTTCGGCGATGTTGTTCTCCTTGACTCCGCATCCTGGCATGATGATGATCCTGCCTGCAGCTTTTTCCACAAGCTGACTCAGGAGGGGAGCACCCTCAAGCGCTGTAGGCTGACAGCCGGATGTGAGGATGCGGGTGCAGCCGAGCTCGATGACGTCTTCAAGGGCCTGCAGCGGATCTGCGCTGTGGTCAAATGCTCTATGGAAAGTCACTGGAGTGTCCCCGGCAGCTTCCATAAGAGGCTTCATGGCTTCCTTGTCTACTGTGCCGTCCGGACGAAGGCATCCGAAGACAAGACCGTCGGCTCCGAGCTCTTTCGCCACAGCAATGTCATAGAGCATTTCCTGCAGCTCCGACTCTGTGTAGAGAAAATCTCCGCCTCGTGGCCTGATTATCACATTCAGAGCTATGCTGATGCTCTTTCTTGCATTTCGGATCATTCCATAAGAAGGGGTGGTGCCTCCCTCCGGAATTCCGGCGCAAAGCTCCACCCTATCTGCTCCGCCTTCCTGTGCAGCAATGCAGCTGGCCACAGAATTGGCGCATATTTCAAATTTATACATATCGCTACTTGATCTCGATTGCGTATGGTATTCTTGCATAAACCTTTCCGCTCTGTGACTCGCTCCAGTCTTTGAAGGCTGTGCTGATGCCCTTGAGGGAAGCCGGCATCTCGATGAGCCCCTCGCCGTTGAGACGAGAATTCAACATCTCAAGAGTTGTCTGCGGCTTAGGATACTCCACGATCTGGATGTTGCCGATGCCACCTTCTGCGCCTGCCAGTGCAGCTGCATGAAGAAGTGCGGTCTCAAGTGTTCCGATTGCATCCACAAGGCCGATCTCAAGAGCCTGTGCTCCTGTCCACACGCGACCCTGTGCGATAGCGTCCACATCTTCGACGCTCATGTTTCTTCCCTGAGCCACGAGAGAAGTGAATTTGTCATAGATATTCTCGATGATGCCCTGCATCATGTCTTTCTCCTGTCTGTCAAGAGGACGCATCATTCCGTACATGTCGGCATGCTTGTTCGAGTTGACGGCAGTTATGTTTACATGAAGCTTGTCATTGAGGGTCTTCTGCAGGTCCGGAATCATGCTGAACACTCCGATAGAACCTGTGAGAGTAGTCTCATCAGCATAGATGTAGTCGCAGTTTGCAGAGATCCAGTATCCACCTGAAGCGGCATAGTCGCCGTATGATGCGATCACAGGCACCTGTGTCTTGAGAGAGTCGATCTGGGTCTTGATCTTTTCCGATGCGAGTACGCTTCCGCCTGGAGAGTTGACTCTGAGCACAACTGCCTTTACGCTCTTGTCCTCTCTTACCGACTTGATGATCTTCGCAAATCTGTCTCCTGCTACCTCTGTAGTGCCGTCTCCATCCACAATCTCACCTTCAGCATAGATGATGGCGATCTTGTCGTTGGCCATAGGGTTGCCAGGTCCGTTCATCTGGGCATAGTCTTGGAGAGAGATGGTCTTAACGTCCTCAAATTTGTCTACCATAAAGAGCATTGCGATCTTGTCCTGAAGCTGATCGTAGGTCAGAAGTTCGTCTACGAGGCCCTTTTCAAGGAAGTCGCCAGGGAGAACGAGCTCAAGCTCGTTGAGCATTCTGTCGAGATCCTCCGGCTTGATGTCTCTTGACTTTGCGATGGCATTCTTCCAGCTGTTCCACATAGACATTACCATCGCCTCGTTCTGCTCCATGTTCTCCTTGCTTGAGCTGTTGCGGATGAATGTCTCGCCGGCTGATTTGTATTTTCCATGTCTGATGAGCTGCACGTTCACTCCGAGGAAGTCAAGCGCATCCTTGAGGAAGATGAGCTGCGATGACAGACCGTTGAACATGTTTGTGATGCCGTTATGCGGGGTCATGTAGATCTTGTCTGATACTGACGCGAGATAGTAACCGGCATTGGTAGGGTTTTCAATGTATGAAACCACTGCCTTTCCCGATGTACGGAAATTCTGCAGTGCATTTCTGAGCTCTTCGAGCTGAGCTGTTCCGCCTGATGCAGAGTCCGGTTTGAGGTAGATATATTTCACTGCAGGGTCAAATGCTGCAGCGTTGATGGCAGCCACTGCGTCGAACACTCCAAGAGACTGTGCTGCGCCGCCTCCCTGAAGCATTTCAAGGACGTCAGCCTCGCGTGTCTGCTCAGCCAAAGAGAGTGTGCCCATATCGATAGTAAGCACTGCGCTCTCAGGCATGACAGGCGTACCGCTGTCCGATCCGAACAGTCCGGTCAAGCCGGATATTGCCCATCCGAAGAGGATAATGAAGGCGATGATTCC
The DNA here is from genome assembly GCA_017560625.1 of Bacteroidales bacterium. Taxonomy (GTDB): domain Bacteria; phylum Bacteroidota; class Bacteroidia; order Bacteroidales; family UBA932; genus Cryptobacteroides. The sequence continues at coordinate 20,986 of JAFZEP010000057.1, read as the reverse complement.
ATAAATGACTAAAGCTGTGAAGCTTGCCAGAAACGTTTTCAGAAAATCTTTCATAATCATATATACTTAATCTTTACAAAGATACATTTTTTTTCATATCTTTGCGCGGAATTATGAAGAGTGTTTTCCTCAAATATCTTTCTGCTTTGATGGCCGTATGGTACTGCTTGAGTATCATAGGGTTCGATGTGCATTCATGCACGGTGACGGGAAGCACATTCGTGAATTCGGTGCTTAGCGGTGTGGAGTGCGAGGATGTACATCCTGAGCACGACTGCTGCTGTCATGGCTCATGCTGCAACTCTGGCTGCAACCATGACCACAATAAACCTGCAAATGAGAATGTAAGCAAGAAGGAATGCTGTACAAATGAGATCGAAGTGCTTGACAGTGAAGTCGTTGTTTCCGTTGAGGATGATGGCTTTGACCTGTCTGTGGCCAATTTCGCATTTGTGGAGAACGACTATGTTCCTCTGATCTATGCCCAGGAGGCATCCGTTTCTGAAAATCCCGATTCCGGGAATTTGCGACGACCTGATATCCAGGCTGTCCTGAGTATCTGGCGCATCTGATAAAGATTCCAAGTGGTCTCCTGACCTGACAAGGTCTGGTGCAGGGGAGTCGTGCCTATAAGTGGAAATGGAATCATAAAATCAGAATCAATGAAAAAGACTATACTTACAATTATTGTCGCTGTCATGGCATCGATGCCGGCAGCTCTTGCTCAGGTTGTGGACCAGCATGGGCACGCAGTGGACACTACATCCATCTATGGTGAAAGGGCTGACAGCCTTGACGCCGCTGTGTTTGTATCCCGCCAGGCAGGTAACTACCTCGCCAAGGGCAAGGATATCCGCACAGAGGTCATCTCTGCGGCAGGTCTTTGCAAGATGGCATGCTGCAACCTTGCCGAGAGTTTCGAGAACTCTGCAAGTGTGACTGTCGGATATTCAGATGCGGTGACAGGTGCGCGTCAGATCCGCCTTCTCGGCCTTTCCGGCACTTACACACAGATGCTGGACGAGACTCGTCCGGTGATGCGTGGTCTCGCCGCTCCGTTCGGCCTTTCATATGTGCCTGGCCAGTGGCTCGAGAGCATCCAGATCGCAAAGGGATCATCTTCTGTGATCAACGGAGTGGAGTGCATGACCGGTCAGATCAACATGGAGCACCGCAAGCCTACAGACGAGAAGCCTCTCTTTCTCAATGCAGCGGTAATGAGTGACACCAAGATGGACTTCAACATAGCTTCATCTCTTCAGATGGGCTACAAGTGGAGCACAGTACTCCTTGGTCACGTGTCGGGAAACATCAAGCCGCACGACATGAACCAGGACGGTTTCCTTGACGAGCCTAAGATGCTCCAGTTCAATTTCGCCAACCGCTGGCTCTATCAGGCCGACAACGGCACTCAGGTACGCTTTGGCGTAAGAGCCATTCAGGACAGACGTCATGGTGGTCAGATGCTCAAGGGCGAGGATGGCAAGGACGTGATGTACGACAAGGATGAGTATATCCTTGATCCGTTCCAGGCTGCCGGTAAAGTGAATCCATGGGGTTCGGACATCTTCAACCGCTCTCTGAACGGTTACCTCAAGGTAGGTGTGCCTCTCAATGAAGAGAATTCGCAGAATGTTGCCCTCATCGCTGACTACAACTACCAGGATATGGATTCGTATTTCGGTTCCACAAAATATCTTGCAGGTCAGCACTCTGCTTATGCAAACCTCCTCTATCAGAATGTGATCAGCGATGAACACCAGTTCACGCTCGGTCTCAACGGAACTTACGACAGATATGATGAGAACTTCACCCGCATCACATGGGGCATGGGCCCTGTCACTGCCCAGAAGAACGGAGTGACAGATCTTGCAAATGTCGGTGCATATGGTGAGTACACCTACCACTATGGTGAGACTCTCTCTGTTATCGCCGGCTTGAGAGGTGACTGGTTCTATGGCCAGGGATTCAAGGTGTCTCCACGCATGACTCTCAAGTATATGCCTGTGGATGAAATCGTCATCAGAGCCAATGGAGGACGCGGCTTGAGATATTCGACACCGCTTGTGGACAACATCGGTGTGTTCTCGACAGGAAAGGAGTTCCTCGGTGCATACAATGAGCATATCCTTGAGGATGCATGGACATTCGGCGGAAACATCACATACTATCTGCCGTTCGGCGCGACTTCAAGCACATACATCAGCTTCGACTACTTCCGCACACAGTTTGCCCAGCAGATGGTAGTGGATTATGGCAGGACTCAGATCGACTTCTATGCCCTCGACGGTGGCACAGCCTTCACAGACAACTATCAGGTCGACTTCTCGGTTGATCCTGTGGAAAGATTCAACATCACTATGACTTTCCGCTACACCAATGCAATGCAGCAGTACAAGGGAAGCCAGGCACCGGTGGAGAAGCCAATGACAAGCCGTTTCAAAGGTGTCCTCAATCTTCAGTATGCCACAAACCTGAACAAGTGGATCTTCGATTTCACTGCTTCACTCAACGGTTCGTGCCGCGTATATGACTTCATGGAGGACCTTAAGGACGAGAATGGCAACCTTCTGTATAAGAATGGACGCACACCGGTATATCCTATGCTTTATGCCCAGGTGACACGCCGCTTCAAAGGCTGGGACGTATATGTGGGTGCTGAGAACCTTACAAACTTCACACAGAAAGACGTGATCCTCGGAACCAAGGGAGAAGACGGTCTTGTGAATCCGCGCCTCGCATCATTCGATGCAAGCTGCATCTGGGGCCCCCTCATGGGCTTCAAGGCGCATGTCGGTTTCAGGTTTACACTATGGAAATAGTTTGTTTTCTGAAGAAAACAAACTATTTCCTACAGAGCGAAGCGATATATAATATATAGAATAAAATAACTTTAGCTTTGTCAAACTATTTCCTACAGAGCGAAGCGATATATAAAACAATATGATATTATAATAAACAACAATATGAAAAAGTCAATCATCATGATCATGGCTGCACTGATGGCATTCGCAGTGTCTTCATTTGCAGGTCCAAAGAAGAAGGTAGAGCTCAAGGAGGTTACCTTCAGCGTAAGTCTTCACTGCAACAACTGCGTGAAGAAGGTTCAGGAAAACATTGCATTCGAGAAAGGTGTGAAGGATCTCCACGTTTGTCTTGAGGATCAGATCGTTTACGTGAAATACGATGCTGCCAAGACTTCAGAGGAGAAGCTCAAGGCTGCGATCGAGAAACTCGGCTATCCGGTTGCCGGCAAGGTAGAGCAGGAGGGCGGACATTCGCACGGTCACTCTCATGACCATTCACATGACCACTCGCACGACGGTGATCACAAGCATTAAAAATTAAAGGACAGTCCCGAGGGCTGTCCTTTTTGTCTTACTCTACGATTGCCATTGTCTGAGCGGCTGCACTCTTTGGCGCGTGCTGGAAACCGTCTGTCGTGTAGGTTGTCGACATCGCTCTTGTCTCAGTCTCTGAAGAGAGTCCTGCTCCGATGTTCTTGTGCCATACCCACTCGATCGAGAACTTGGCTTCCTTCTCAGTGATATAGCTGTTGAGAGGGAAACTTACATATCCTCCTCCGAGTACATAGTCCACTGTCTGCTCAGGGACGATCTTGTCGCCGTTTGAGTTGTGTCTGAGAGTGAAACGGTAGCTTCCTTCAAGCTCACCTCCTGTTGTGACATCTGTCATCTTTCCCTCATGCACGAGATTGATAAGGTGCTTTGTGTCGCTTCCTGCCTTCATAGGCACGAGGATGTAGAGGTTTACATATCCTCCTGACACCCATGCGTACTCGATGTGCACCGGATCCTGGATGAGCATCTCTGCAGTTGTGTTGTCGAGAGCTACAACGTCCTTTGTAAGCACTGATGCGATCTGGTTCACTCTCACGTCATATTCGTTGTCCTTTCCACCCTCTGTCCTGTGGAGTACGTCGCATACTACGAACGCTCTTTCCATTGACTGGAGGTCTCCCACGCATGTCTGATCTGCGACATTGAAGATGTTGCCCTGGTCTGAGACAAAGCGTCCCTCCACGATATTGCCCATTGTGGCATTGTTGTATTGAAGTGTGTCATCCTTCTTGCATGAAGAAATTGCTGATACTGCAGCGATTGCAGCGATGAAAATGTTGATTGCTTTTCTGATTCTGTTCATTATAATCTGTGTTTATATGCCAATTAGATTCGCAAAGATAGCGTTTCGTTGCATATTAGGCAAAAAGAAAATAAATTTGCCCGCTCAATATAAGTGATATGGTAACGTTTATTATCAGCATTATTTTGCTTATAGCCGGCTATTTTGTTTATGGTAAGATAGTTGAGCGTTTTTTGCATGTCGATCCTTCCCGACAGACCCCTGCATATTCCCAGCAGGACGGCATAGACTATGAGCCGATGCCGACATGGAAGGTGTTTGTAATCCAGTTCCTCAACATAGCAGGCCTCGGTCCTATATTTGGTGCGATCACGGGAGCGGCATATGGTCCTGCTGCCTATATATGGATTGTGGTCGGCTGCGTCTTGATGGGTGCGGTGCATGACTTCTTTGCAGGCATGATGTCCATCAGGAACAGGGGAGCCAATATGCCTGACATTGCAGAGAAGTTCCTTGGCAAGGGCATGAAGGCTTTCGTCAACGTGGTCGTGGCGTTTCTCCTTCTTGCAGTAGGTGTGTCATTCGTGATAGGTCCTGCAGGCCTTATGCAGAATCTTACGTCGATAGACAAGGAAATATGGCTTTATATCATCTTCGGATACTATATTCTTGCTACTCTTCTTCCAGTGGACAAGATCATCGGAAGCATCTATCCTTATATGGGAGCAGTGCTTCTGTTCATGGCATTGGGAGTGGGAGTCATGCTTGTTGCCGGAGATATCACTGGGGCGCATGAGATGGTAGAACTTACTCCGTCAGTGCTGAAGAACTGGCATTTCTCTCCTCAGACCAACATATTGGTGCCGATGATGTTCATCGTGATTTCATGCGGTGCGATATCCGGCTTCCATGCGACGCAGTCGCCGATGATGGCAAGATGCCTCAAGAATGAGAAATATGCACGTCCTGTATTCTACGGAGCCATGATCGCCGAGGGTATCGTGGCAATGATCTGGGCGACAGCTGCAATGGCTTATTTCGGTGGTCCTGAGGGACTGAACAATGCCATGACCGAAACAGGTACTGTGGTGAACGGAGTCCTTGTCCAGAATGCGCAGGCTGCGGACATCGTCGACATCATCTGCAGAAGCTGGCTTGGAAAGGCCGGTGCAGTTATTGCCATCATCGGAGTGGTGGTGTGTCCTATCACTTCTGGCGACACTGCGTTCAGAAGCCTTCGCCTTTCCTTGGCTGACCTTTTCAAATGCGACCAGAAGCCAATCGCAAAGAGACTTATGGTTTCTCTTCCGATTTTCGTGGTTGCATTCTTCTTCTGCAAGGTTGACTTCTCGACAGCATGGAACTACCTTGGAATCGCAAATCAGACACTTGCAGCTTCAGTTCTTTGGATCGGTGCCGCCTATCTCATAAAGAAAGGAAGAGCACACTGGATGTGTTCTCTTCCTGCAGCTTTCCTTACTTTTGTATGTGTAAGTTTCCTGATTGTTGCACCTCTCGGACTGGGCCTTGCACCTGTAATCGGCTATGTGGCCGGTGCAGTTGTCGGACTTGCCCTCCTTATATTCTGCATCATAAAAGGCAGAAAGGCATCCGGACTTAACCTATAGAATACTTCTTTCGGGTAGGGCGTCCGATCAGCTGGATGTCGAATCCTTCGATCTTGTAGCCTTTGACCCTCTTGCGGCTCAGGTGAGATTCTATGAGGCTCACCAGGTCGTCGTCTATCACGTCCCTGAAGGCATGGTTGTCCTTGTCGTAGAAGTGGATGTGTTTGAATGTGTTGACATCGAAGTACATCTTGTTGTTTGCACTCATCCTATAGTGGTAGATTCCCAGCATCGCCATGTGGGTCAGGATGTTGTAAACAGATGCCGTGGTTACCTTGGCAGTGCCTTTCTGCTTGATTGACTCTGTCACCATGTCTGCGCATGCGTGCCCGAGTTCCATCATTACCTCATGCACGGCAAGCCTCTGCGGAGTAGCCTTGAGGGAGTTCTTTTTAAGAATTTCCTTGAATTCTTCGATGTTTGGGCATTTGTGTGTATTCATACTTGAAATCGAGTTTGGCGCAAAGTTACTGTTTTAGATGAAAAAACAAAAATAAATTTGAAAAATTCTAATTTAATATAAAAGATGGGTTTGTTTAGAAAGAAAAGATTCGCAAATTATGAAACATACGCCTTGGTTACAGGCGCGGCTTCCGGCATGGGACGTCTATATGTCCGCAGACTTGCGCTTATGGGCTACAATGTGATCATGGTCGATATCAATGCAAAGGGATTGGAGGAGACTGAGTCCCTTGTGAAGCAGGACGTGATGACTTCGGAGCAGATCTCTGCAGAGGCAAAGGCCATGTTCAAGTCGCTCGTGCTTGTGCAGGATCTCTCGCTTGCAGATGCTGCTGACAGCATCTTTGAGGCGACGCAGGCAGCCGGATGTAATGTGGAGGTGCTCGTAAACAATGCCGGTGTGATGTACTGCCAGGGCATAGCGGAGACTTCTGAGCGCATGATCCGCATTATCACCATGGTGCATATGAACACCCCATTGATGCTCTGCAGAAAATATGTGACCGGCATGAAGGAAAGAGGCTGTGGATACATCCTGAACATATCTTCGCTGGCTTCATGGATGATCTGGCCGGGCATCGGAATGTATGGCGCGACTAAGCGTTTCGTCAAGGATTATTCAAGAGAGTTGAGGATAGAGTGCCAGAAGACAGGTGTAAGCGTGACAAATGCCTACTTCGGTGCTGTGGACACTCCGCTTGTCCCTCTTAAGGACAGCCTAAGGAAGCTGGCGCGTGGACTTGCCGTGATGATCCGTCCAGAGAAGGCAGTGGACAAGGCTTTGAAGGCCACATTCAGACGTCGCAAAGGTGTCATGCCGGGAGTGCTCAACCATATATTCCGTCCGCTCTGCATGCTCATGCCTGACTGTCTCCTGGGATGGATTTACAGAAAGGCGAAGCCTTATCTTATGAAAGTCTGAAAAAAGCATTATATTTGCAGTTTGCGCAAACAATATTCGAATATGGAAACAGTAAATTGTCTAATTATCGGTGGCGGTCCTGCGGGTTATACTGCTGCTATCTATGCATCCAGAGCTGATCTTTCGCCAGTTTTGTATGAGGGAATCCAGCCTGGCGGTCAGTTGACTACCACAACAGATATCGAAAATTATCCGGGATTTGAAAACGGCATTTCCGGACAGCAGCTCATGGACACAATGAAGGCTCAGGCTGTCCGCCTTGGTGCAGACCTTCGTACCGGTGCTGTGACAGAGGCAGACCTCTCACAGAGACCTTTCAAGGTTGTCATCGACGGATCAAAGGAAGTGTACGCAAAGACTCTCATCATTGCAACGGGTGCGACTGCAAAGTATCTCGGTCTCCCTTCAGAGATCAAGTACAGAGGCCTTGGAGTTTCTGCATGTGCAACATGTGACGGCTTCTTCTACAGAAAGAAGACTGTAGCTGTTGTTGGTGGCGGTGACACTGCATGTGAGGAGGCTACATACCTTGCCGGACTCTGCAAGAAGGTCTACATGATCGTTCGTAGAGACGTCCTCAGAGCTTCAGAGGCTATGCAGGAGAGAGTGAGAAACACAGATAACATCGAGATCCTCTGGAACTGCAACACTCAGGAAGTGCTTGGTGACGAGTATGGCGTGACAGGTGCAAGACTTCTCAGAAAGGACGGAGAGGTGTTCGACATCGCTGTAGACGGCTTCTTCCTTGCAATCGGCCATCATCCTAATTCAGAGCTCTTCAACCAGTGGGTTGCGGTGGACAGCGAGGGATACATCGTCACAGACGGAAAGACATCCAAGACAAATGTAGAGGGTGTGTTCGCTGCTGGTGACGTTCAGGATCCTATCTACAGACAGGCAATCACTGCAGCAGCTTCAGGATGCCGTGCAGCTCTTGACGCTGAGAAATTCCTTAAAATGCAATAAGAAAGATGAAGATACACACAGTAATAGTGACTGTTCTGGCGCTTGCAGCATCTGTGGCGTGCAAGTCACAGTATGAACTGCTTCTCAACAGCAATGATGCTGATGCGAAGTATGAGGCTGCGTTCAACTATTTCAACCAGGGAAAGTTTGCAAGGTCGGCAGCCCTGTTCGAGTCTTTGTCTGTGCTGACAAACGGCACTGAGAGAGACGACACAGTCAGATACTATTGGGGATTGAGCAACTACAAGTTCAAGGACTACTACACTGCGGAGACCAATTTCGAGAAGTTCATCGAGGACTATCCGCGCAGCCCTTTCACTTCAGATGCAAGATTCCTCAGAATCGACTGTCTCTACAGACAGACGCTTCGTTATGAGCTGGATCCTGCTCCGACATACAAGGCGATCAGCACAATTTCAGAGTACATCCTCGAGTTCCCGGAAACTACTCATATGCAGGAGTGCAAGGACATGCTCGACGAACTCAATGCCCGCCTGGACAAGAAGGCATACGAGGCAGCCAAGCTTTATTATAAGATGGAGGACTATCAGGCGTCGCGTGTGGCATTCAGAAACGTGTTGAAGGATGATGCTGACAACATCTACAGAGAGGACATCCTCTATTATATTGCAATGTCGTCGTACAAGTATGCGTCTATGAGTATTCCGTCAAAGCAGAGGGAGAGATATCTTGTCTTTGTCGATGACTATCTCAACTTCGTAGGTGAGCTTCCAGACTCGCATTACAGAAAGGAGCTTGATGCACTTTATGCAAAAGTTCAGAAGAAGCAGTAAAATTTTTGAAACTCCCCTTGAAACCGGCTGTATAATATAGTAGGGATACATAATTATCGCCTTATCAAGGATAGTAACAATAAAGAATATAGAAATGGCAAACAAGAAAACACCAACAAACACACAGACAAGAAACCTCAACGAGCTCGCTGCTCCTACAGGAAACATCTATGAGTCAGTTGTAATCCTTGCAAAGAGAGCAAACCAGATTGCAATTGCAGAGAAGAAGGAGCTTACAAGAAGACTCGAGGATTTCAAGAATGACCGCGACACTATGGAGGAGGTATTCGAGAACCGCGAGCAGATCGAGATTTCAAAGTACTATGAAAGACAGCCTAAGCCAAGCCTCGTAGCTATCGAGGAGTTCAAGGATGGCGAGGTTTCATATAGAATGGCTAAGCAGGACGAGGACTAATCTATGCTTACCGGACTTCACGTCAAGAATTACGTATTGATAGACTCTCTGGAAATTGATTTTCCGGAGGGTCTGATCATTATTACTGGACAGACTGGAGCCGGAAAATCCATTCTCCTTGGCGCACTGTCCCTTGTGACCGGTGCCAAAGCTGATGCGTCCATGGTGTCGGAAGGCGCAGACAACTGTGTTGTCGAGGCTGAGTTCGACACAGATGACGTATCGATCAAAGAGATTCTTGAAGAAAACGAGGCTGAGTGGGATGGAGGCCATCTCATCATCCGCAGGGTAGTGAACCGTTCGGGCCGTTCAAGAGCCTTTGTGAACGATTCGCCGGTGCCTGTGACTGTGCTTCAGGACATCTCGTCGCGTCTGATCGACATCCATTCCCAGCATCAGACGCTGCTTCTTTCAGACAAGCAGTTCCAGCTCGATGTCCTTGATCATTACGCAGGAAACATGCAGCTCCGTCAGGAGTGTGCGGCTGCGTTCAAGGAGCTCGGTTCCATGAAGTCTTCACTTGCAACCCTTGAGCAGCGTATTGCCAAGATTGCAAGCGACAAAGACTACAACGAGGCACAGTTCCGCCAGCTTGAGGCTGCCTCACTGCGTGAAGGAGAACTAGCTGAACTTGAGGAAGAACAGAAACAGCTGGCAAATGCCGAAGACATCAAGACCGGACTCGGTGGAGTTGAAGAGCTCTTCACCTCAGCCTCTTCCGGCGGTGATATGATGTCCATCGACTCTTCTTTGAAAGAGTCAGTGAAGATGCTCACCAAGGTAGGGAAGTACCTGCCAGCGGCATCAGAACTTGCCCAGAGACTTGATTCCTGCAGACTTGAGCTTGATGACATACTTGCGGAGGTTTCCGATATGAATTCCCGTGTGGACATGTCTGAGGAGCGACTGGAGCAGGTGGAGTCAAGGATGTCCATGATCTACGGCCTGATGAAGAAGCATGCCTGCATGGACGAGGCGGAGCTTATAGCGGTGCGCGACAGATTGTCTGATGAACTGTTTGATTCCACAAGGCTGGAGGAACAGGCTGATGATCTGCGCAAGGAAATAACAAAGGCTCAGGCACGTCTTGAGGAAATTGCCGGAAAGCTGAAAGCATCAAGAATAAAGGCGTCTGCGGATTTTGCAGATGCGATCGGCTCGTCTATCCGCGGCCTTGAAATGCCGTATGCTGTGTTTGAGGTGGATATTCAGGATGCTCCTGTCTGTGCTACCGGTTCAGATTCGGTTTCTTTCAGATTCTCCGCTACAGGTAGCAATGCTGTAGATGTGGCTAAATGTGCGTCAGGCGGTGAGATGTCACGCATAATGCTTGCTCTCAAGGCAATGATGGCCCGCTTCACATCGATGCCTACAATGATCTTCGATGAGATCGACACAGGTGTGTCAGGAAGTGTTGCAGACAAGATGGGTTCTATGATCTGCCAGATGGGTGAGTACATGCAGGTTTTCGCAATCACACACCTTCCACAGGTCGCTGCAAAGGGCTCAGCCCATTATGTGGTGACAAAGTCAATTGATGAGGCGACTTCGAAAGCCGTATCCGGCATATCACGCCTCACTGATGCAGAGCGCATCAATGAAATTGCGCGCATGCTCAGCGGCTCAGTTCTCACTGAAGCCGCCATCGCAAACGCTAAAGTACTTCTTCAATCTGATAGTCTTTTCCGTAGATGATTCTGCGGATTCCTTTATTGATATATCCGCCATCGCCGTTTGAACGGAACTGGAAGCAGTTCTGCAGCATCTGTGCATCCTCTTTCTCAAGATGTGATGTCCAGCCCTTCTGATATTTCGACGCCAATCCTATGAAATATTTCGCGATATCATAACCCTGGTATGCATACTGTGTCGGCTCAGAGTGGAACATTGCACGGTATTTTCTGATGAAATCCTTCACATTGCTGTCTTCGTAGTCGATGTTGTATGTCAGGCTGGCATGAAGTGAAGTGTTGTGGAAATTATCAACTTCGATTGTGTCGAAGCTTCTGATCTTGGCAGGAGCGTAGAGCACTATCTGGAACTTGTTGTGGACAATAAGGTTGAGGTTTCTCACAGCATCATTCACGAAGGCTTCGTTTTCGGATGCAATCACAACCCTGTTGACACCGTCGGCAGTCATGACGCCTTCAATCCTCTTCTGGATTTCTCTTCCTTCCAGAATGCTGTAGGCAAATGGAGTGTAGTGCACAGCATTGCTGTCGATTATCGCTCTGAAGTCTCTTCCTGCATCGTTCGCCTTTGCACCCTTTTCAGAAATGACGATCACCTTGTCTCCCGCCTGTCTGTCCTCCTTGATCCATTTTGCAATGTCTGCATACTGGGCATACTGTGATGACGGTGCCTGGATAAGGTTATCGTATTGTGCGGTCAATTTCTCCGCCTTCTGGTCGAGAGGCGAGATGACAGGGCAGTTGCTCCCTACGATATCGATCACTTTTGCGATGTCTTCATAAGATGCCGGACCGATTATCAGGTCGCTTCTTTTAAGGTAATATGAAGGGATCTCTGAAATGCCTGGCGCTATGTCGTACACGTTAAGATGGAGATTGATGCCGTTGTCTTTCATTTCCTTTGCAGCAAGTAGTACTCCGCTGTAGAAATCCATGTGGTTTCTGCTGGAAGTTGTTCCTGTTGCCTTGAATGGAAGAATGAGCGTAGCATTTACCGGTGTCTTCCACAGGTTTGCAAGGAAATCACTGATGTTATCTTCTTCCACATCAGTGTCAGCAGCTGCAACTTCAACTTCAGGTTCTGTGATTTCTGCATGCACAACCTGCGCTGGGATGCTAAGCACCTGTCTGTTTCTGATCTTATGGTCTTTCAGGCCGTTAGCCTTCATGATGGCTTCCTCGGTCACTCCATATTTGGTAGCAATCAATCCCAGGTCTTCATACCACTTGACAGTGTGCTTCAGTACTTCGGACCTCTTTTCTGTGTCTTCTTCCCGATGTGTCTGCACCAGTGTTTGTGTCTGCACCAGTGCCTGAGTCTGAGGCTGTGTTTCTTCCGCCACCTGCTGAGGTACTTCTTCAATCTGCTGAGCCTCTGCTGCCGGAATGTCTACTACAGGAATGATGATGATGTCATTTTTTCTAAGACCGTTCTCCTTGATCGAAGGGTTGTATCTGATGATCTCATCGGTGCTGACGTAGTATGCCTTGCTGATGGAATACAGCGTCTGCCTTTCCATGACGATATGTGAATAGAATACCTTGCCGTCTATCTTTACCTTGTCCTTTGAAATGGTGACAGGTGTTGCGACGTATTCCTGGGCCGATGCCCCTAAGAACATGCATGTTCCAAGTGCCATTGTCATGGCTATGCGGAGTATGAGTATTCTTCTTTCCATGTTATTTCCTCTCGAAATCTAGTTCTTCTGCAAATTTTAAAAGTCCGGATGCGAATCTCGTCCACGAGAGTCTTTCCTTCTCAAGTCGGATGTTTTCTATGAATCCTTCTCTGAGTTCCGGAGTGTTGAAATATCTTGTGATCTCGGCTGCGATTGTTTCAGGTCTGCCGTCTGCTGCGACAATACCTGTGCCTCTGTCTCCGATCGTTTCCTTGAGGCCTCCGACGTCAGTCACTATCATCGGCACCTCGAAATGATATGAAACTGAGCTGATTCCGCTCTGTGTCGCACTTCTGTACGGCAGTACTGCTATGTCGGCTGCGGAAAAGTAGTCGGTCACTTCCGAGTCCTTGATATACTTGAGCCATGTGTGGATGTTCTCTTTGTTCGGCAGAGAGTCGATGATCTTCTGATATTTGTCAAACGGTCCATATGGCTCGCCGGCTATGATCAGCTGGTATTCGTCGGAGAGCTTTCCGAAGGCTTCCAGCAGGATGTCAAGCCCTTTGTATGTGCGTATGAGTCCGAAGAAAAGGATGTTTTTCTTTCCTTTCTTCAGTCCGAGCTTCTCTTCGGCGGCCTCCCTGTCCATCTTCTTGCCGAAATGTGAGTAGAGTGGATGCTGGAGCACGGTGTAGTGTGCGTCCTTCTTCAGGTTCAGCAGGTCTTTAGACACCGCTTCGCACAATGTGATGCATCCTGTGCTTCCTTTAAGGAAATATTTTGTCAGAGGTGCATCAAAGAAGTGAGGCTCGTGAGGAATTACATTGTCAAGGATGGATATGATCTTGCAATGCTTCTTCATTTTCCTCGTGATGTAACCCAGGGATGGAGCAAAGTATGACATCCAATATCTCACGATCAGAATGTCCGGTTTCCAGTCTCTGATCTCCCTGTATGTCTTGCCGTATGAAAAAGGATTGGCCGTATCCAGCAGAGATGTGCTCTCCACCGGTACGGCCTCATCGTCTGGTGTCACAAACTGTGTCTTTCCCGGGAAGAGGAATTCCGGATATTGTCTCTTGAAATTGAATGCCTTGACAACATGCTCTTTGCTCAGTTCACCATAAAGGCATGCGTTAAACTGAGAGATCCCTCCTCTGTAAGGGTAGAAACAGGACAGTATTGCGATTTTCAATTATGATTGCTATTTAGTTGCGTTGTATTCGTCGTTAAGACCTGCGATAACGTCAGAAGTGATGTCGAGTGACGGATCTGCAGTGAGCACTGGGTTGCCGAGAGTTGTTGCGCCATCCTCTGGAGCGTCGCCCTGGCTGATGAGGATCATTGCATAACCCTTCTGAGCGTTGTACTTCTTGATGAATGTGTTGATCGCGTCATTCACGATGTTGTTCATCACGAACATCTCCTCGTTGTATGTATTCTGGAGAGCGAGCTGTTCCTGAGCAAGCTCCTGATCCTTCTGTGAGAGGAAGGTGTTGTATTCGTTCTCAAGCTTCTGGAGCTCCTGGTATTTCACTGATGCTGCAGACTCTGTGAGGTGGCCCTTGTTTACCTTGTCCTGGAAATCGTTGAACTTTGACTGGAGGTTATTCTGCTTTCTCTTGATCTCAGCCTCTGCCTTCTTCTGGTTGCTCTCCAATGTCTTGGTGAGATCTTCTATCTTAGTCTGAAGCTCTGAGCTGAGGTCTACAGCCATCTGATACTCGCTGAGTACTCTTGTGATGTCGATGTATACGATTCCGCCAGCCTGAGCGCATGTTGAGTTCTCTGCTGCAACAGCCTCAGCAGGCTGCTCAGTTGTGTTGTTCTTGCATGATTCTGCTCCGAAAAGCACTGCGGCGCCCAAAACTGCGGCGCCAATGAATTTGAATGTTGTTTTCATTGTTATGGTCTGTTTTATTTAATTCAAGTGGTCATGCGTGCATCCGCGCGCACAAATGACAAAGATAGTTAAAAAATCTTGACTTTGGACAGATATGCCTTTATTGTTTGCTCCAATCCCATATACAGCGCATCGCTGATGAGGGCATGTCCGATGGAAACTTCTGCTGTCCAAGGAATGTTTCTGATGAAGAATTCAAGGTTGTCAAGGTTGAGGTCATGGCCTGCGTTCACTTCAAGGCCGCATTCTTTGGCCATCCTTGCAGCTTCGATGAATGGTGCTACAGCAGCCTCCGGAGCCTTTGGGAACATTTCTGCATAAGGCTCTGTGTAGAGCTCGATCCTGTCGCATCCGCAGATGGCTGCTGCTTCTGCCATGCGAGGATCTGCGTCGATGAAGATTGATGTCCTGATGCCTTTGCTTCTGAACTCCTTGCACACTTCGGTGAGGAACTCCTTGTGGCGGATGGTATCCCATCCGGCATTTGATGTTATCGCGTCTTCGGCATCCGGCACAAGAGTTACCTGGTGCGGGCAGACTTCGCATACGAGATCGATGAATGATCCTATAGGGTTTCCTTCGATGTTGAATTCGGTCGTGATCAGAGGACGGATCTCGCGTACATCGGAGTATCTGATGTGTCGCTCGTCAGGTCTTGGATGTACGGTGATGCCTTCCGCTCCGAACTTTTCGCAGTTCACTGCAGCAGCTGTGACGTCGGGCATCCTGCCTCCTCTGGCGTTTCGGATTGTTGCTATTTTATTGATGTTGACGCTTAGTCGGGTCATGTCTTTTGCCTGTTAATATGAATAAAAAGCAAAATTATATAATAAAGTTCAATTTTAAAGAATATTGTGCTATTTTTGAAGGCTGTTTTTATCAAAAAAGGACTGTTTATGAAAGTTGCAGTATACACGGGAAAAGAAGAGCCGGGTGGGGGAGAAAGAGTCAGCGGACTTCTTGCCAGACTGAAGGCTGCCGGAGTCATTTTGTATGACGTCAAGGCCGGACAGACTTTGGAAGAGGGCACGGACATGCTGATGAGTGTCGGTGGAGACGGAACGTTTCTGACAGCATCCATGCTGGTGGCCCAGTCGGGCGTTCCGGTGGTCGGCGTCAACCTCGGACGTCTGGGATTCCTTTCCGAGAACCGTCCGGAAGATGTGGCGGATGCCCTGCTTGCAGGAGACTACACTTTGGAGAACCGCTCCCTGCTGGAGGCGTATGTGGAGGGCTATGAGGGAAGTGAGGTCCATGCGCTCAATGAAATAACAGTCCACAGGAACGGAGCAGCGATGCTTGCAGTCGAGGTCACCATAGACGGTATCGCTTTGCCTGCATATTGGGCAGACGGACTGATAGTATCCACAAGTTCCGGTTCTACAGCGTACTCTTTAAGTGCAGGTGGACCTATTGTGCTTCCTGACTCTAAAGTTTTGATAATCACGCCGATCTCGCCGCATAACCTGAATGTCAGGCCGCTGGTTGTTCCAGACGGAGCGTCGATTTCGCTCAAGGTTTCTTCAAGGGACGCAGACGTGATCTTCACGGCAGACAACAGAAGCGGGATAGTGCCTGACGGTGCAGTAGTGAACATCTCGCTGGCACAGTTTTCGCTAAAGCGCGTCCGTCTCAATAAGTCGGATTTCATTAATGCCCTCACAGAGAAACTCTACTGGGGCGAAGATGTAAGGAATATCAAATGACAGACATGACTAAAAACGAAATGAATATACCTGTTCATATGTCATTGATCATGGACGGCAACGGACGATGGGCCAAGGATAAGGGCAAGGAGCGTGTCCATGGCCATTTCGAAGGCGTCGAAAGTGTGCGCGCATGCGTCGAGGCAGCCATCGAGACAGGTGTGAAATACCTGTCCCTGTATGCTTTCTCGGAGGAGAACTGGAACCGCCCGCAGGCCGAGGTGGATGCGCTTATGGGCCTGATGATCAAGGCAATGGCGGCAGAAATGCCTAGCCTTGGCAGAAACGGAGTGCGTTTCATGGTCATAGGAAACCGTGAGCGCCTCGCTCCGGAGCTCAACGAGATGATAGATTCATGCATGTCAAGCACTGCCCACAATGAGACTCTTACTCTGATCGTCATGCTGAGCTACAGCGGCAAGTGGGACATCCTGCAGGCTGCAAAGAAGATGGCCTTGGAGGTGCATGAGTGTCCTGAAAGGCTGGAGGAGATCCTGGAGATGGATGTGAACGGCTTCGACCGCTATCTGGCAACTGCAGGCATCCCGGATCCCGATCTGATCGTCAGGACTTCCGGAGAGTGCCGCCTGAGCAACTACTTCCTGTGGCAGGGCGCCTATTCGGAGCTCCTGTTTGTCGACACATTGTGGCCTGATTTCCGTAAGGATGAGTTCCGTAGTGCGGTAGAGTACTATACAAAACGCGACAGACGATATGGAAAAGTCAAATAATTGCGTATATTTGCAGTTTTGAAATTAAGGATATTGAGATGAAAGTTTATCGAATGGCCGTCACCCTGCTCGCAATGGCGCTGTCTATGCCTCTTTGGGCACAGAAAAGCGGCAGCGACGTGGTGGTGGACTATAACAATCCAAAGAAATATATAGTCGGTGGTGTAAAGGTAGAAGGCAACAGCTACTACTCTTCTGAGCAGATCCTTCAGGTGGCCGGCATCCGTAAGAATATGGAGGTGACAGTTCCAAGCGAGGACCTGTCTGCTGTAGTCAACAGATTATGGATGCAGAGGTATTTTGAAGATGTGTCACTTGTCATTGATTCCATTGCGCCAAGCCGCGACACTGCATTCTTCAAGATTGCCCTTATCGAGAGGCCGCGTGTTTCGCGTTGGGTCTTCAGTGGCGTCAAGTCAGGTGAGGAAAAGGATCTGAGGGAAAGACTGAATTTCCGCAGAGGTTCTGAGTTCTCTGACTATATTTCAAAGACGTCAGTAGACATCATCAAGAGATACTACAAGGAGAAAGGTTTCCTCAATGTCAATGTGGACGTAAACACAAAGAAGGATACAGTCATCAGGGGAGCAATCCGTGTCCAGTTCGCTGTAGACCGCGGCGAAAAGGTGAAGATCAAGAAGATCACCTTCAAAGGCAACGATCACGTGAAGGAGTCCAAGCTTGTGCGCTCTATGAAGAAGACAAGGGATGCGCGACTTCAGAACTTCTTCAGTTCAAAGAAATTCAACGAGGCTGAGTACAAGAACGACAAGCGATCGATGATCAGCGCATTCAATGAGGCGGGATACAGAGATGCAAGAATCGTGAAGGACACAATGTACTACATCGAGCCGGGACGTCTTCAGATCGACTTCGAGATCGACGAGGGAAAGAAATACTACTTCAGAGACATCACTTGGACAGGTAACTCCGTGTATAGTGCGGATGCGCTCAACCAGATCCTCATGATCAACAAGGGTGATGTGTATGACGTGGTGACAATGAACAAGCGCATCTACGGCGGCGGAAAGCAGAACGAGTTCGATGTGACCAAGGCCTATAGAGATAACGGATACCTCTTCTTCAATATCCAGCCTGTAGAGCTGAATGTAGAGGGCGACTCTGTGGATGTGGAGATGCGTATCGTCGAGGGCAAGCCTGCGACATTGAACAATATCGTAATCAACGGTAACGACCTTACAAACGAGAGGGTTATCCGTCGTCAGCTCTTCACCCGTCCGGGCTACCTTTTCAGCCAGTCTGACTTTGAGCGTTCTATCCGTGAGATCGCGTCGATGGGACAGTTCGATCCTGAGGCGATCATGAGCGAGGGTGGGTATTCGATTATCCCTAACCAGATGAACAATACTGTAGACCTCGTCTACAACGTGACTGAGAAGCCTTCAAGCCAGCTTGAACTTTCCGGAGGTTGGGGCGGCAACACATTCGTGGCGACAGTCGGTGTGAGCTTCAACAACTTCTCTACAAGAAGACTCTTCGACAAGTCTGCATGGCGTCCGGTGCCGCTCGGAGATGCTCAGAACCTTTCGTTCAGATTCCAGACCAACGGTACATATTATACGAGCCTTTCGGCAAGCTTCTCGGAGCCTTGGCTCTTCGGAAAGAAGCCGACCTCGCTTAATACATCGCTTTACTATACCCGTCAGACCAACTCGTATCTGGCATTCAATATCCTCAACAACGACCAGTACATGGAGGTTTACGGATTTGCGGCGGGTATCGGTAACCGTCTGAAGTGGCCGGACAACTACTTTGTGCTTTACAACCAGTTGAGCTGGCAGACATATAAGCTTCAGGACTGGTCATACCAGTTCATGTTCGACACTGGTATCTCTCACAACCTCAGCTACACTCTGAGCCTTTCGAGAAACTCTACCGACCAGCAGATCTATCCGCGTGTGGGATCAGACTTCAGCTTCTCGCTCCAGCTGACTCCTCCATACTCGTTGCTCAGAAAGAACGACTACGGAAAGCTGGATGAGAACGGCAAGCCTACAAAAGTTGCAGACTGGAGAGAAATCGACTATAGTCAGCAGACATCTCAGGACAGATACAAATGGATCGAGTATCACAAATGGTCATTCAAGGGAGCTGTCTACACTAAGCTTATCGGTGACCTCGTGCTGATGGCAAGAGCCCAGTTCGGATACCTCGGCTACTACAACAGAAATTGGGGATATTCGCCATTTGAGGGATTCCGTGTCGGTGGTGACGGTATGTCAGGCTACGATACATATGGTTCGGAAATTGTGTCGCTCCGCGGTTATGAGAACTACTCTCTGACACCGCAGGCAGCTGCAGACAGCGCCACAGGAAACTACTATGCGGGTAACGTATATGACAAGTTCACAGTCGAGCTCCGCTATCCTGTAATTCTCCAGCCTCAGTCGACCATCTACGCATTGCTCTTCCTTGAGGGAGGTAACTGCTGGTCAGACATCAGAAGCTTCAATCCGTTCCAGATCAAGAGATCTGCCGGTGTGGGTGTGAGAGTCTTCCTCCCTATGATCGGTCTCCTTGGAGTCGACTGGGGATATGGATTCGATGATCCTGTAAACGGTGGCAGCCAGTTCCACTTCGTGATCGGACAGCAGTTCTAGGATAACAGCCCACACGTCATTCCGAGCTTGTCGAGGAATCTAGTTGATAACAATAAAAAACTGAATAAAATTATGAAAAGAATCATTATCATTGCAGCGATGGCTCTCATGTCAGTGTCTGCATTCGCACAGAAGCTCGCATACGTCGACTTCAATGAGCTCGTGATGCTCATGCCTGAGATGGATGAGGCTAGAGCAACACTTGAGGAAAACTCAAAGACAAACGAGGAGATCATGATGGCTATGTACGAGGAGTATCAGTCAAAGGTTCAGCAGTACGAGCAGAAGAGCTCTACATGGACTGCAGCTGTCCTCGAGGCAAAGCAGCGTGAGATCATGGAGATCGAGCAGAGACTCCAGCAGACTCAGCAGAGCCTCCAGCAGGAGATCCAGCAGCTCCAGCAGAACCTTCAGGCACCTATCGTAGAGAAGGCTAACAAGGTTGTAAATGACCTCGCTAAGGCAAAGGGTGTTGCAGCTGTATTCGACAAGTCAACATTCATCTATGTCGACAACGAACAGATGGTTGACCTTACTGCAGATGCACGTGCTGCTCTCAACATTCCAGAAGGAAGAACACTTGAGACTCTTCAGGCTGAAATGATGGCTAAGGCTCAGGCAACTCAGCGATAGTAATAATATCAGCATAAATGCAAAGCGGCTCTTCGGGGTCGCTTTTGCTTTTTGTGCCTGACATGCCTCCAGGTGCAAAATAATTAAAAATTAATGACAACTATACGGAAAATTACTTACATTTGTGTCTTAGTTAAACCATATTGATTTTAAATTATAACATCATAACACTAAGCTATGCAACATAAGGTAATTGATACTAAAGATGTTGTCATTAGATTTGCAGGAGATTCGGGAGATGGTATGCAGCTCACCGGGTCTCTTTTTGCAGATATGTCAGCCATCTTTGGTAACGGACTGTCCACATTCCCGGATTATCCGGCTGAGATCAGAGCTCCACACGGCACCGTTTCAGGTGTTTCAGGATTCCAGGTTCACATCGGTAGCGAGCAGGTGACCACACCAGGTGACTTCTGCGACCTTCTCGTGGCTATGAACCCTGCGGCTTTGAAGGCAAATGCAAAATGGCTCAAGAGAACCGGTATGGTCCTCATGGATGCCGATACGTTCACTGAGGAAGGCTTGAACAAGGCAGGTCTGGGTGAGGATCCTATTTCGGAGCTTCATATTGAGGACAGGGCGATCATTGCGGCTCCTATCACAACTCTGACTCATGAGAGCCTTAAGGAAAGCGGCCTCGACAAGAAGACCATAGACAAATGTAAGAACATGTTCACCCTCGGAATGGCTTGCTACATCTACAACCGTCCGATGGAGTTCATATTCCAATATCTTGAGCGTAAGTTCGGAAAGAAGAAACCGGAACTCGTAGAGCCAAACAAGAAGGT
>JAFZEP010000056.1 GCA_017560625.1 Bacteroidales bacterium | reverse complement strand
TGGGAGTGGACCACTGATGATCCGTTTGTGATGTGGGTATGCTGGAACATGCTGATACCGCAATAGTAACAGCTGAACAGCACCATCATCAGCAGTGCAGAATATGATCTTATATGCCTCATTGATTTTTCGGGCCGCAAAGATATTGAATTTGATTGAAAATCAATCAAATTTATGGTAATAATTCGTTGGATTTATAGTAGTACATAAAGACATTCCCGACCTGACTAGGGATCTCTTGCACACAAATTAGCTTATTCTTTTGCAAGGGTTAGACATTTTGCCAAAAAACGGCCTTTAGAGTCACTTTTCCAATGTTCTTGCACAAGAAACTGCCAATTCTTTTGCAAGGATGAAGTTGCACAATGGTCAAGATGCCTGGTCGAGCTCCTGAAGGTCCATCACCGGCATGGCAAGCTGAGCATGACTGGAAAATGTCATTCCCGACCTGACTATGGATCTCTTGCACACAAACTAGCTTATTCTTTTGCAAGAGTTTGACTTTTTGCCAAAAAACGGCCTTTAGAGTCACTTTTCCAATGTTCTTGCACAAGAAACTGCCAATTCTTTTGCAAGGATGAAGTTGCATGACTGGGAAAATGAATTATGAAATTATGACAGAACAGATGAGAAAAGAAATCCTGGAAGAGGGGTTGCTGGAGGCAAAAGATACGCTGCAGTTTCATTTGAGGTACCAGTATGGATATGGCGACCTTGAAGTCGATGACTCGTTCTCTGTGATTCAGGGCTTTTACGTTAATTTCTTATGGTCTTATATCTATGAGGCATATGTCAAACAGATAATGCCTCCTGCGCCTGAACTTGACGTCATGGCTCTGATTGAAGCCGGCCTCGATCCATTGACAGCGGTTCCGCCTCCTGTCAAACCTCCTGAAGTCCTTCCAGAAGGGAAACTGACATACGATGAACTTGAAATGCTGCTCGACGAAAGAGGTATAGGTTTATATCCGACAGCATACAAGTGGCCAATCTCCAAGGAAGAGCTTGATGCACTTCTGGAGATATATGACGAAGCTGTCGCTGACGCTGATGCTGTGGTAAGGGGAGCGGTAGATAATTATTTCATGGAGAAACTTGTGTATGAGATGACAGCATCTTACTGTGCACATGCGCTTGCAGGCCTCCTTGCGGAGCATGGAGCAATATTTGAGATCTGCATAGATGATTTCAAGGCTGATGAGTTCAGAGCACATGTTGCAGATTCGGAAGATGACCTGATCATATGTACTACGCGTGAGACAGTATATGAAGATACCTTGAGAGCGATCAACAAACTGAAAGATCCTGATGCAATGTACGAGTTGAAACTACTTCGAGAGTGTTTTAAACCGAAGGATGTGAATTGTCACGCAGACTGCAATGAGGATGAAGAGAGCGCTCAGTGCCCAGTGTGATGCCACGAAGATGGCGCAATAGAGCAGCGTGATCCAAAGTGTCGCTACTGAAACGATCTTTACACGAAGCGGTATAGCCTTGTGTTTGACGAAGTTGGAGATGTAGGTTCCCAGTCGTGGATGATTCATCAGCCAATCATACAGCCTGCGGTTCCCGCGCAGGAAAAGCGCTGCAGAAAGCAGGAGGAATGGGGTAGTGGGCAGCACCGGCACGAATGCTCCCATGATTCCCAAAGCCAAAGATATGATGCCCAGAACTGTTAGAATCCAGGCCATACGAAGTGTGAATTGATGGATTCGCCGCCGTCGACCACGATGCTCTGGCCTGTGCAGAATGTATTTACTACAGTAAGGAAATATGCCCACTGAGCGATCTCCTCTACGGTAGCCCAGCGCTTGAGAGGAGTCTGCTGCATGATCTCGTCCCACAACTTGGCATCAGAAATCACGCAGTCATTGAGAGGCGTCAGCACTCCGCCCGGATCGAGGCTGTTGCATGTAGCACCAAACGTGGCAACTCTCTGGGCGACGTTCTTTGTGTAGGCGATGACGCCGCCTTTGCTGGCGCAGTACTCCGGAAACTCAGAGCCTGTGTGGCCGCTTGCCGAGCCGATGTTCAGAATGGACTTGATGCTTTCCTGGATGCCGTACTTTTCTGTGATGCGGATGAGAGCCTTGAGATTGGTGTCGATGTCGTGCTCATTCTGTGTGCCGGCGTTGTTGACCAGCACCTGCACACCCTGGATCTCCGGAAGAGAGTCATAGTCACGTACGTCACATGTGTAGTGAGTATATGAATCGGAATCGATAGAAGATGCATTCCTATCAATTCCGATTACGTTATGTCCATTTGCAAGAAAATGTTCTGCAATGGCTTTGCCTATTCCTTGGGATGTGCCCGTGATGAGTACTTTCAATTTCATGGCGCGAAGATAATGCATTTCTCCAACGAATGCAATTACCTTCTTATTTGCCCTGGGTCTCTGTGTGGAAAGGAGCGAACTCAGCAGCAGGGTCACGCCAGGATGGTTTCCTCATTGCATATATGATGAACGGAATCACCACCATCACGATGCATCCTATGATCAGCACGCTGTACCAGACAGCATTGCTTCCTGTGGCGATCTGGCCTGGAGGGATGAAGCTGAGCACGAAGGCCAGCAGCGATCCCAGGAAACCCAGTGCACCGAGGAACCACATCAGGCCGTTGCCTTTGCCAAGACGGAACGGACGAGGTGTGTCCTTCATCTTATAGCGGAGCACTATCGCAGCGGCGAACATCAGCATATACATGATCAGGTACAGCAGGATGGTCAACTGCGAGAGTATCTGGTAGAACGACTGCACCGACGGCATCACTACGAACAGGAGCGAGAGCAGCGTCACGATGCCTCCCTGGACGAGGAGTATGTTGCGCTGCACACCCTGCTTGTTGGTCTTCTGGAAGAAAGGAGGCAGGTAGCCCGCACGGCCAACGGCAAAGATACCCTTCGAGGGACCTGACACCCAGGTTAGCACACCAGCCAGCACGCCGAAGGCGAGAGCAAT
>JAFZEP010000055.1 GCA_017560625.1 Bacteroidales bacterium | reverse complement strand
AGACCGTAGTAGTTAGAAAGAGCGTCACGGTCGTAAGCACCTACGATGTTAGGGTCTGAAATGATATGACGACCTTCTTCATCGACACCGATACCGGCGTAAGGTGTTGCACCCTGCAGATAACGGAAGAGGAAGCCTTCGCCACCACCCATTGTGTTGCGGTCCTGCATACGACCACCGAGAGTGAGGGAGAGCTGGCTGTATTTAGAGATGTCGATATCGAGGTTTGCACGGTAGTTCAGACGCTGATAGTCGAATGTCTCGTTCTTGTTGTTCGAGAATGTCTTGAAGAGAGAGTTCTGGTTAAGGAAACCGGCAGAAACGAAGTAGCGAACCTTTTCAGTACCGCCTGATACGTTTACGTTTGCCTGCTCCTGCCATGCCTGATCCTTCATGATGTAGTCGATCCAGTCAGTATTAGGGAATGTTGTAGGCATGTCGCCGAGGCGGAAATGCTCCATAACGTCCTGGTTGAACTTGACGATACCGGCATAAGGTGTGTAGTCAGCGATGTTGACTGTACCTGGCCACTCGTTCATTGGCTTTGCGTCAGTGATCTGAGTGTAGTTGTACATCTGACCGTAAGTGTAAGAGTCAGCGAAGTCAACGAACTGAGAGATTGTCTGCATTGCCGCACTTACAGATGCTGTAACGGAAGCCTTGCCGACCTCACCACGCTTAGTGGTAACGAGGATTACACCATTGGCACCGCGAACACCGAATACTGCTGTTGCAGAGGCATCCTTGAGGACTGAGATACTCTCGATTTCGTTAGGATCGAGCTGAGAGAACGGACGCTCTACGCCGTCGACCAGTACGAGAGGCTCTGCGCTGTTGAGGGATCCGACACCGCGGATTCTGATCACAGGCTCGTCAGCACCTGGCATACCAGATGGCTGAACGGCTGAGACGCCAGGGAGATTTCCCTGAAGAGCATTGGCAACGTTCGGAACAGGTGACTTCATGAGGGCATCACCACCTACAGCAGTGACAGCACCTGTAATGGTCACTTTGTTCTGTGAACCATAGGCAACGACCACGGACTCGTCGATGAGTCTGGAATCAGGAGCCATAGTCACATCTAGACGCGAACCGGTTACCTGAACCACCAACGTCTTGTAGCCCACGCAAGAAAATTCAAGCGCAGCACCCTGAGGAACAGACGGAATTTCATAATTTCCATCTACGTCAGTGACTGTACCTGTTGTAGTGCCTTGAATCACCACACCAGCTCCAATCACGCCTTCCCCAAGTTCATCCACGACCTTACCTGTAACATGCAGGTTCTGGGCGAAAGATTGTCCGGAAACGAATAGCATTAGAGCTACTATCCAGAACAGATGAGTTAGCTTTTTCCTTTCCATAGTAAAGGGGTTAAATTGAAGTTCTTCCCATGAGGGATGGTTATTAATAATGTTTTGGTTGTTTTTCGGTTGATACCAAAATATCTATGCAAATTTAACCAACACCCGCAAGTCAAACAAATACAAATTTAACCGATACTGATAGAAATTATACTATTGCTTTCGTTTTCTTGAACATCGCACGGAAATCGCGCGGAGCGTAGTTTCTTTTGGCCTTGAACGTGCGGTTGAAGTTGGAAAGGTTGTTGAATCCGCACTCGTAGCATATTTCTGAGATATTCTTGGACGTGTCGACCAGCATTCTTGCTGCAAAACCAAGGCGGATCTCCACGATATATTCCGACAAAGTACGACCTGTCCTCTGTCTGAAGAAGCGGCTGAACGCAACCGGGCTCATGCCTACCAGCTCAGCAAGATGCTCAAGCCTCAGGCGCTCGGCATAATGGTCATATATATACTGTTTGACCTTCTGCACTCTGTCACTTTCCTGCCTCTGACGGGCATGCGCAAAAGATGTAGACGCGAGCACCCTCGCATCGTCCGAAATGGACAGTTCATAAAGGATATACAGCACTTTAAGGAACTGCACGAACTTCTCCTGCTCGCTGGCGATAGTGTCCAAAGTGGAATATACCTTCATTATGGAATTCATGGAAAATGAAAGGCCGTGGCCCGCCTTGCGAAGCATGCGTTTGATGGACGCAAACTGGTTCTTCGACAACAGCTCAGCACCGAAAATGTCTCCGGAAAACTGGATCGTGATCTCCCTGATGTCCTCCGAGCGGCATGTTCCCTGGTCCCAGAAGTGTTCCAGGTCCTCTCCGCCGAGCAACACCAGTTCATAATCTCCGATTTCCTCTACACTGTCGCCCACAATCCTTCTGACACCCTTGCCACGCTCGATGAAATTGAGCTCGAACTCCTTATGCTGATGCAGCGGATACGTGAATTCGGTCTTATGACGCTCTACAATATAGAAGCAGTCCTTCTCCGAAAGCTTGATTATTTCTGTAAAAACCTTTGCCATACAACAAAGATACAAAATTTATGGAAAGTGATACTATTTTAGCATTTATTGGACCTTTTCAACCTTATATTCCTCCATTTCCATATGTTTTGCTCCTTTTGATAACAAACGAAGCAGCCGCCCGTGGCCACGGGCGGCTGCTTCATTGTATAGAAAAGACTACTGTGGTCGTGTGACGAAATCTATCACACCGACAAGATGGCTCGGATTCTTCCAATCCACTTTGTTGGCTTTGAGATAGTCCGAGAAGGCCTTCTTGTCAACGCCCGGGAGAGAACTAACGTTCTTCTTGCTGGCGATGATGAGCTTTCCGTCGATATAAAGATATGTCTTTGTGGTTACAGGAAGTTCCTCTGACTCGTTTTTGATGCTGAGGAGGTCTTCATATACGTTGGTCACCAGATAACCGTAATTTCCATAGTTCTCATCGTATGAGAAGCCCTTTGCGGCATTTGACAGAGATCCGCCGTACGCACCGTCGTCACGCACGATGGCCGAATAATCTGCGAGGGTCTCCTTCACGACATATCCGCCGTCAGCCTTTGCAAGCACAGGCAACATCTTTCCGCCTACATTCAGCAGGACTTCATCACCCATCCTGATGGTCAGGATGTTCGCCACAGATGACTCGGCAATGACACCGTCATTTACAAAATGCAGCGCACCAAGGCCAAGATGGATGTTGTACTTGGCGGTTACAGTCTTGCCTCCTGTCAGAGTAGACTCACCCTCAATGAAGTCTGGGTAAAGATACGGCCAGTTCACTGTAGGCTCATCCTGAGCCATAACATCGGCTGCAAACAATGCAGCAGCAAGCAGAATCAGAATCTTCTTCATAACCTGTCGATATTTATCATTACTTTCTTACGACCTGGTAGTTCACGATATCATATGGCTCTGCCATATAGTACTCATCCGCTTCCCTATCATAGAATACATATGACAAAGACTTGAACTCCTTCCACTCTCCACCATACTGGAAGAATTCAGAGTTGAAGTGCAGATAAGGGTCATTCATTGTAACCTTATACGCAAGTCCCTCATAGTCAGCGAGAACCATGAAGTTGTCAGGATCGTATTTGTTATATGCCTTTCCTACAAAATGCACCTCATACGTCTTACCCTCGATCTCGACAGTTCCAAGGTTCTGAGGGGTAGAAATGGTCATCTTGCCGCTGGCCTCGTCAAAGCCTGCCTCGAACGGGAAGTCCTGACCCAGGTTTCCTGTAGACCAGCCATAGACCTTATAGCTTCTGTTGCTTGTAAGACGATCGATTGTAAGATCGAATGTAATGCGGTCTGAATTTGACCATGTAGCAGTGTTCTGACCTGTTGCGGCCCATTCGCCGAGGAATGCCATGTATGCCTCAGACTCTGTCACATCGATCGGAGCAGGGTCTGTCTTTGCCGACACCAGACGGCACATTGCCTTGCCATCATAGAGAGCCATCACCATATAGATGTACTCTGTGTCCGGATTCAGACCTGTATAGACCTTGTTGAAGAAATCTCTGTTCTTGAGGGCTGCGAGGATCTCCTCGTCTGATGCCACAGGATTGAGTCCAAGATTTGCCACGCCAAGCTCATAGAGCATCTCACCCTGAGCCTCAAGTTCCTCAAGGGAACCGCTCAGACCGGCAGCCTCTACCATCGCGTCGAATGCAGCCTTCTCTACAGGACCGCCAACGAGGGCGAATGCAGAGGTCTCGTAGTCCAAGCCTACGAAATCAGCGTATGTAGCTGACACTCTGAGTGTATTATAGGTGTTGTATCCTTCAAGCTCACGCTCGTATGGTTCCATGCTGAGGTGGATCTTCGCATCCGGCATAGGAACGTTGACCTCTAGCTCTGTATAGAAGTCATCTCCCTTGTAGTCAACGCCATAGAGGCAGAGCATGTATGACTTGCCCGGCTCTACAGTCCATGTGTCAGTGTAGGTGTTGATCTTTGCCTGACCCTTGCCAAGAGAGTACTCTGACACATATGCCTTAAGAGCTTCGATGCCGTTTTCCGCTACATATGACTTGTACTGGCTCTTCTCGAAGAAGTCGTACATGTAGAAGTTCACCTCTTCCGGATTCATCTCCATTCGAAGGGAAACGCTGTAAGGAGAAAGGCTATAAACAGAGCAGTCTACTGTCTTGTCTGAGTCGCCGGGAGCATCAAGAGTGATTTCGATCACTTCAGGATTTCCTACCCAACCTTCTGCCATCTCCTCGTCGAAACGGGATGCGAGGACGTAGTACTTCATGCCAGGCACGAGGAACGCATAGTCTCCTCTTGCAGTGTTGTCCTTGCCTGCATACCAGTCGATAGTCTGAGGAGACTGAGCCACCTCACCATACTGGGCCAAGAGGTTCCATACGAACACCTTTGTGTCGAACTCGTCGCCCTCGACATACTTGGTAGACTCGTAGCTGTACTCGAAGAACCATCCCTCAAGATATGTGTGGTAGAACATCTCGCCCTCCTCACAGTTGATCTTGTAAGAGAACTCTGTCTTTGAAGACGACACATACTCCAAAAGTCTTGGCTTAGGAGATGTGTTGATTACCAACGACTTAAGTTCACTGAAATACTGTCCCTCCTTGCATGCTGCAGCATATACGGTGTATTCATTCTCAGGCTGAAGGTCAGTCATGAGGAACGATACCGGCTCAGCGCTGGCTGCGAAGACTTCTCCGTTTTTAAAGAGCGACTCCACAGTGACGATAGCCGCTTCCTCTGTTGTGTTTACGAATCGGTATGCCACCTCGTCAGCATCAGTTGCAGCGAGGAAGAACTCGATCTGGTTTTCTGTCACCGCACCTTCGGTGATGGTTATCTGAGGCTTCGGAGCCTCCACCTGAGGTTCCTTTTCCTTACATGACACCATGCCAAGCATAAGAATGCTCAGCACGGCGTATAATATTTTCTTCATAGTCGGAGATAATTATGGATTAGTGATTGGTCATTACTCCTTGCGCTCGGCCTTTGACTCGAGGAAGAGCTCGTCCATCTGCACCTGGTCGATGTATGACGGAGAATCGATCATCACGTCGCGACCCTGGTTGTTCTTAGGGAATGCGATGTAGTCACGGATTGTCTCCTGTCCGCCGAAGAGTGAGCATACGCGGTCAAAACCGAATGCGAGACCTCCGTGTGGCGGAGCACCGAATTTGAATGCGTTGATGATGAAGCCGAACTTGTACTCTGCGTCCTCCTTGCTGATGCCGAGAACCTCGAACATACGCTCCTGCATTGCTGCCTCGTGGATACGGATAGATCCACCGCCGAGCTCAGTTCCGTTGAGAACGAAGTCATATGCATTTGCACATACCTTCTCGAGGTCTTCCTTCTTGTCGCTGTAGAAGAGCTCAAGGTGCTCTGGCTTAGGCGCAGTGAACGGATGGTGCATAGCGTAGAAGCGCTGTGTCTCGTCGTCCCACTCCACGAGAGGGAAATCAACCACCCAGAGAGGTGCGAAGTTGAACGGATCGCGGAGACCGAGTCTGTTACCCATCTCGATACGGAGTACGCCGAGCATATTCTGAGTCTTTCTCTTGGCACCGCACATCACGAGAAGCATGTCGCCCTTCTTTGCACCGAGACGGTCTGCAACTGCCTGAAGCTGCTCAGGAGTGTAGAACTTGTCGATTGAAGACTTGATGCTGCCGTCCTCGTTGATCTTGATGTAAACAAGGCCCTTGGCACCCACCTGAGGTCTCTTCACCCACTCTGTGAGTTCATCGATCTGCTTGCGTGTGTAGTTTGCAGCCCCCTCAACGTTGATAGCACCGATATAGTCTACGCCATCGAACACTGAGAAGCCATAACCCTTCACGAGGTCAGTGATCTCGTGGATCTTCATATCAAAACGGATATCTGGCTTGTCTGAACCATAGAAATCCATTGCGTCGTACCAGCTCATGCGTGGAATGCGCTCAGCGATCTCTACGTTGAGAACGTTCTTGAAGAGAGTTCTCATCATGCCCTCGAATGTGTTGAGCACGTCCTCCTGCTCTACGAATGACATCTCGCAGTCGATCTGAGTGAACTCCGGCTGACGGTCAGCGCGAAGGTCCTCGTCACGGAAGCAGCGCACGATCTGGAAGTAGCGGTCGTAACCTGCCACCATGAGGAGCTGCTTGAATGTCTGTGGAGACTGTGGAAGAGCGTAGAACTGACCAGGGTTCATGCGTGATGGAACCACAAAGTCACGTGCTCCCTCTGGAGTAGACTTGATGAGGTATGGAGTCTCGATCTCAAGGAAGTTCTGAGCATCGAGATAGTTGCGGACTTCATGAGCGATCTGGTGACGGATCTTGAGAGCTCTCTGTAGAGGTCCTCTACGAAGGTCGAGGTAACGGTATTTAGCACGGAGCTCCTCACCGCCGTCGCTGTCCTCCTCGATTGTGAAAGGAGGTGTATTTGCCTTGTTGAGCACCTTGATCTCGCTGAGGCTGATCTCGATGTCACCTGTTTCCATCTTAGGGTTCTTGCTCTGGCGCTCGATTACCTGACCGGTAACCTGGATAACCCACTCACGGCCAAGTGAGCTGGCTGTCTCCACGAGCTCTGCAGCTGCATGTGCGTCAACAACGAGCTGAGTGATGCCATAACGGTCTCTGAGGTCAACGAATGTCATACCGCCAAGCTTTCTTGACTTCTGTACCCATCCGGCCAATGTCACTGTCTGGCCAACGTTTTCAATGCGGAGTTCTCCGCAGGTGTGTGTTCTGTACATATATGTGTTGTTTTATATTTTCATTTCCGTCAGTCAGAAGACTGTGGATTCCATCGACCCCCTCCCACTTTGTGGGCCCCTCCCCCTACGCGGGGGTGCGAAAATGTCAATTCCATCCACCAGTCTGTCAGACTGAGATTTATAAAATCCTACAAAAATACGAAATAAATAAGAATTGTAATACATTTGCGCTTTCAAAATGACTTTATACTTATGTGGTTAGTATTAGCATTCGTATCCGCGACATTTCTCGGATTTTATGATACATCGAAAAAAGCGTCTCTGAAGGACAACGCAGTCCTT
>JAFZEP010000054.1 GCA_017560625.1 Bacteroidales bacterium | reverse complement strand
AGCTGAACCCTTGACTACCTCAGCTACTGGGTAAAGGTGTGTGAATGGTGGAGCGATGATGAGCTTTACGTCAGCTGGAACTTCAGCTGAAGCCTCTACTACTGCCTTTGCGAGCTCTACGCCCTCTGCAACTGTTGTGTTCATCTTCCAGTTGCCTGCTACGATGTGTTTTCTCATTGTTTTTGATATTAAATTGTTCGTAATTTTCTTGTAGTGTGGTGTTGTGTGGTATTTTTTGCTGTTTTTCGGGGCAAAAACCACCAAAACGGGTGCAAATTTACGAGAAATTTTCTAATTTTACCGCCGATTTGTTCAGAAACAACACTTTAAACAATTAACCAATATGAAAAAAATCTTTTTAGCAATGGCTACGGCTGCGCTTATGTTTGCAGGCTGTACGCAGGAACTTGAAGAGAGAGTAGATCGTCTCGAGCAGAATGTCTCTGAGCTCCAGAGCGGTCTTGATGCTCTCAAGGCAGCTGTTGAGAAGAAACTCACAGTTACTGATTACAACCAGATCGAAGGTGGCTACGAGCTCCTTATGTCTGATGGCACTAAGCTCTATATCTATAACGGTGCTGATGGCGCTAAGGGAGACAAGGGCGACAAAGGTGACAAGGGTGACACAGGCGCAACAGGTGCAACAGGCGCTCAGGGTCCTCAGGGTCCTCAGGGTCCAGCTGGTAACGACGGTAAGGACGGCCAGGACGGTAAGGATGGCAAGGACGGTGATGCATTCTTCCAGAGCGTAGAGCTCAGCGAGGATGGCGCATACCTCATCATCACTCTCGTTGACGGTACAGTATACGAGCTCCCTATGGGCAGCAACTTCAACATCCTCTTCACTCTTGCTGATGCAAAGGTGGTAGCAGGCGAGACAGTAGAGGTTGCTTATTCGGTAGTAGGTGCTGCTGAGTCTGACGAGGTGGTTGTCCGCGTTCTTTCTGCTTCAAACTGCCAGGCTGCAGTTGTTCCGGCAAAGAAGGTGGTTACTATCACTCCTGAGCTTGGCGAGGGTTATGTAGACCTCTATGCTATCAACAACACAACAGGCGAGCTCAAGGCTAAGACTATCTCATTCAACGGTGAGGAGTATTTCACAGTTGCAGAGACTGTATATTATGTATCTCCAGTAGGTGGTGATGTAGAGATCCCTGTATCTACTTCAGCTGACTATGAGCTTACTATCGAGGACTCATGGCTTGCATACAGCGAGACTAAGGCTATCCGTGAGGAGACTGTTGTTCTTACAGCTGCTCAGCCAAACACAGGTTCTTCAGACTTGATGACAAATGTAACAATGACAAGCAAGACAACAGGTAAAGTTCTTGGTGTTCTCTTGGTTGTTCAGAAGAACTACTATCCAGAGTGGATCGCTGACGAGAATGGCGAGCAGATAGAGTGGGCAGAGACATTCACACTCTCAAGATATGAGGATGTGACTCTCGATCCTTCATCAGTTTCAACTAAGAAGGGTGTGTTCACATTCGAGCTTTCTGACAATCCTGCAAAGGGTGCCTACAAGGTAAACGGCATGTTCAAGGCTGATATGTACTGGGGTGCTAACGGTCAGATGGTTTCAGGCCAGGGTGGTACTTACTATGCTGACGTTGATGGTGACGTTCTTACTGTATATCATAAGGATGCAGTCCTCAGCTACGGTTTCTCAAGCGACATTCAGCTTGCTTACGATTCAGTTGAGAAGACATTCTCAGTTGACAAGGTAAAGACTTACAACTATTCTAACAGCCGCGACGCTTACATCTATGACTATGTAGCAGGCGTTAAGGTTGACGCTCCGGCAGGTGGCGGTGCTCTTACTATTGACAAGTTTGTAGGTACATGGACTGAGGAGTTTGATGATACATATAAGAATGGCTACGCTGAGCATCATACTAATGATGATATGCGAGTTTCTGTGGTAGATGATAGACTCTACTTCGAGAATATGTTCCGTATGCCAAGCTGGTATGGAACTCCGACTTCGCAGAGCTATTATGGAACTCTTTCAGAAGATGGTACAACTATTACCTTGGTAGATGCAGGTGCATATCATGAAATCTATGGACCTCTCCAGTACCATAGTCCTTCATATATCGAACTTAAGGTAGAAGGAAACACTCTCAAGGCAGCTGAAGCATATAGTGGATTCGCTTTGAATTACGTAGCAGTAAACCCTAACATGGACCTCGGCGGCGACGAGCCAGAGGCTGCAGGTTGGGATGGTCCTAAGACTTATAAGGCTACAGGTTTGCTCAGCATGGATTATTCAGGACTTAAGCCTGAGGATTGGAATGGTGTTATGACTCTTGCAATGGATGCAGATGTTGACGGTACAGAGAAGGTTGGCTATGCTACAATTAAAGCCGAGTCTACTCTTGTAACAGTTATGAATTGCTCTGTTCCGTATGTATATGATGCTGAGTCTGGATATCTTACTCTTCAGGGTGTGAAGCTTGGTTCGATGTATGGTCCAATTACTCAGGATCTCGTGTTGGTTGTTGAGGATAACAAGTCAACAGTGGTCATGCCATACTCTACATTCATGAGCAATAGCTCAATGATTCTTCCTGAGGATTTCCCTACAAATATGTGCGTCTTCATGATGACTGGCGACATCACTATGACTGCAGCTGCAGACGTAGAGGAGCCAGAGGTTCCAGCAGCTTTTGCTGAACTCGTTTGGAGCGCAGCTGTTCCATTCGGTGGCGGTCAGGACAGAAACATGACAATGGACTCTGAGTATGTTTACGTAGCTCAGTCAGCTGGTGGAAACGGTGTCATCAAGGCTTACAGCATTGCTGACGGTTCTTATGTAAAGGACGTTAAGGTTGCTACCAAGGTTTCAGTTTCTACAAACGGTACACACGCTATCTCTTGCGTAAGAGTAATGCCTAACACAGATGCTTCTATCAACGGCGGAAAGGATGTTCTCGTTGCTTCTAACCTTACAACAGGTGACGGTACAGCAAAGCTTA
Source organism: Bacteroidales bacterium (assembly GCA_017560625.1). Taxonomy (GTDB): domain Bacteria; phylum Bacteroidota; class Bacteroidia; order Bacteroidales; family UBA932; genus Cryptobacteroides. The sequence goes on along the minus strand of JAFZEP010000054.1, from coordinate 17,928 downwards.
CTATCTATGTATGGGCAAACGGTATCGATGCAGATCCTAACTACTATGTGATCGATTCAGGTGCACGCCGTCTTGGTGACAAGTTCACTACAAGAGGTACAATCCAGGCAGGTGAGCTCCTTTTCTTTGACTACAATGATGGAAATACTGTTATTCGTGTAAACATGAAGGACGGTGTAGCTGGTCTTTGGGGAAATCCAGATCTCGCTTATGCAACAGGACGTTACGCTATGCCTATCGCAGGTGCAAATAACATCGGTGAGTGCACAATCCACCCAGATGCAACATTCGACGCTGATGGCAACCCAACTGCAGCGCTCCTTACTACAAACGTAGCTGGTAAGTTCTTCACTCAGACTTCAGGTAATGCTTATGCACTTTCAGCTTGGGGTGCTGATCCAGAGCTCGGTCAGACATTCGGTTACAACTTCTTCTCTCACAACGACAAAGACTATATCGCATATGTTAAGCTTGCTGCTGACAGAAATTCAGCAACTCTTAATGTTATCGAGGACGTAAACGGTGCAGCTGACTTCCAGGGTACACTTGAGGCTAAGACAGGTCTCTTCACAGCTCCTGTAGAGGGTACAGGTAATGCAGGTCACGGTGTGGCTGACTGCGCTACAGCAGTAGCTGGTGATGTAAGATACATCGCTGTAATGGCACAGAACATCGGTATCTCTGTATACAAGCTCAACTAATCAAACATCTACATAATCAAGTCGGCAGACCATCACGGTCTGCCGACTTTTTTATATCAACTATAGGACAACCGTATCGTTTTTTCGCTATTATCCGTCACGGTTGTGCCCTAAATCGTCGTTTTTACGTGATTTTACCCACCACCGTATCACATTTTGACTAATATTCGTCACGGTCCTTTTGCTTACCCTACCGCCATTGTCGTAATATCTATATAAACAAAAAATAAGGTGACTAAATCATCTTATTAGTCACCTTATCGTTGTAGTTATGCTGAAACTTATTTCGTTTCGCTGTAGATTGGTGCGTATTCCTGACCGTAGCAGAGGATGTTAGGACTGCTTGTCGAGAAGATGTACGCCTCTACAAATGTAAGCGTCTTGCAGTCTTCCGAGATGTTGAGCACGATGTCTTTTCTGGTTGTTCCCCAACCGCCATTGCCCTGGAGCACGTTTGAGATTGTCACTGTACGAGCCTCAGCATCGATGAAGTATGGCTGGCTTGTGCCGATCATCTCCTTCTCTTTGCCGGCGTCCATATATGTGATCTGGATGAAAGCATAGCCTTCCTTTGCAGCTGTTGCGCCATAGTTCATGTCAAATGCGATCACAACCTTACCTGTTTCAGAATCTTTTCCGTCAACATGGATCCATGCCGTTGTTGTGGAATATCTAGGATCAAGCTCAAGCCCTGTATTCTCAACGATGACAGTGAATGTCTTTTCATTCATATTCACATTGAACTTGGTTTCATTGCCAGCGGCGTCGGTGAATGTCACAAGACCTGCCTCGATAGTATATGTACCCTTTGTGTCGTTATATGTTGCATATCCGAAGCCGTCAAGCTCAAGAGTCTCACCCTTGTCAGAAGTGTACGTGCCTGCCTCCTTGCCTACGTATGTAAATACAGGAGCGCTGCCGTTCTCATATGTATACTTGAACTCTGTAGTCTGGTTGAATGCGATGCCGCCCTCAACTGTTACCATAGCCTCACAAGTCTCTCCAAGAGAGCTTCCGCTGATGAATGTCACCTCTGCCTTCTTGATCGACTGGTTGTCTCTCTCAACGAAGAACCATGACTTCTGACCGGCATTGTCAGCCTCGAGGAGATAGCGGTTCTCTGAATAGTCAGCAGCGCATACGAAGCTGAAGTCGTTCTTTCCTGCAAGGTAGAACTTTCTGTTGTCGACATTGTCTACAAGGAGATAGTCGATGATTGCGAATGCATAGTCGTTCTCAAGGACATTTCCTCTGAGGGCATAATCGCCGACCTTGTCAGCCTCACGGTCTGCTGCTATCTGTCCGTCAGTTACCGAATAGATACCTGCGAAGTCGTATGCATTTACATCTGTAGAAGTCACGAAGTATGCTGAAGTCTTGCGAAGCTCAAGATCCATTGTAGGCTGTGCTGAGCTGAAGATCTTGTTGTCGCCGAGAGTGATCCAGTAGCCCTTGTAGTTGCCCACGAACTGAGCACCCTCATATGTCGATCTCTCTGTGCTTACAGCCTTGATGAGCACAGGCTCATTAGGCATGTAGAATGCCCAGCAGTCCTGATAGAGGTGGTTTTCAGCTGCCAATGACCAGAATACGTCGCCTGAGTAGTCTGTGCCGCTCTTAAGTCCTGTTACTGTGCATGTCACATCGTAGCCGAGATCGCACTTGTAGAGGAAGTGAACGATTCCGTCTACCTTCTGTGAGCAGAACTCCTCTGCTGTGCCCTGGTGGTTGATGCAGTCGAGCATAGAGATCACGCAGTGCTCGTCCCACTCTCTTTCGATTACATGGTATTCAAGCTCTGTGAAGCCTTCCACCACAGCCGGACCTTCCGGCATCTCGAATGTGAAGACATATTCGCCGAGATCGATGGCTGCAAGGGTGCAGTTGATGCTGCCGTTTACCTTGGCGCTTGCCACAGCGTCCTCAATGTTGTTGACATAAAAAGCTACAGTCACAAGGTCACCAGCAGCTGCAATCTCCTTGTCAGCAACTCCAGTGAAATAGCTGCTTGGAAGCACAGTCACAGTGCTGCTTGTATTTACTGTGAGGGACACGTTCTTTTTAGGCATAGTGAACTCGAATGTGTTCTCCTTACCCTCTACAGGTGTTGCCTTTGTGCTGTTGTAGCGTACCATGTCTACGTAGACATTCTCTACAGGAGTGACAGTCACTGTTACAGTCTCTCCCTCCTGCGCCTCAGTCGGGAACTCTACCTCATAGAATTCGCTCTCGGCTTTGAGTGAGATTGTGTACACAGCAGGCTTGTCTTCTTCTTCATCCTTTCCTGTGTCTGGTTTTTCGACGTCTGGCTTCTGCTGCTCCGGATCCTTTTCTACCTTGCCGCAGGCAGCCATGCAGAATGCTGCCAAAGCAAACGTCAATAACTGTTTTGCGATTTTCATAATGTGTTTACTTTATAGGTTTTTTATTACAATTCCGATTTTCTTGTCCTTGTTCCACAGCCAGACCAGACCTTCTGAAGATGTCTTCTCCACGCTGAACTCGAGACCGGCAAGAGCCTTGACGTCCTTCTCTGTGGTGTATTCAAGGTCTGCCTTTACCTTCTGTCCTTCAGATGTCGGCTTTGCAGAGCACTTGAGGATGTACCAGTTGGCCAGGTTCTCGTCGTAGACGCGATACTCGTTGCGTGCAGAATTGAATCCCAACTGACATTTGTTTTCGTCAAAGGATATCACCAGTTCCTCTCTGATGGTCAGGGAAATGTCATCCCTCACGAGAAGGACCTCGTCGATCATGGTGTCCGCACATGACGTGGCGGCAATCAGCGCCACCATTATATATATAAGTCTTTTCATCATATTACTCTTCGTTTGAAACGTTGATCTTCTTTACAATCGTATCCTGGCTGCCGTCTTCCCAGAAGATGTATGCCGTAAGCGTTCCGCTTTCCGTGATGGTGTAGTAGCCGTCGCCCTCCGGCTTGATCTTCCTGTCGTTGAAGGACCATGAGATCTCTGCCGCTTCGGCTGTGTTGTATGCCATCAGCGCAATCTTTGTCCCTGCTGCGAATGTTCCGTCCTCGTTGGCTCTGTTCTTTCCTACGAATATGTACGGCCATTCTACCGGTGATGCCTTGGTGGTCATGAATGATGTGCTGGTTGATTCTCCGGCGACGTCATCTATGCTGAAGTGGATGCTGACAGAATACGTCTTGTTGCCAGGAGTGAGTCCGTTGAGCGCAAGCGAGTATTTGCCTTCTTCATATGGCTCCACAATAGTCTCTGTCTGAATCTGTCCGGATCTGCCCCAAACAACTACAGCCTCTCCTTCAAACGGGAATTCGCTTTCGAACTGGAGGATTGCTGCATCCATGAACGCTTCCACCGTCACGTTCTTGACAGTAGGAGGCGTGTTGTCTTCCTCGAATCCTACAATGCTGAACGAGATGTTGTCTCCGTCCTTCTTTATGTTCGTCATGCTTATGCCGGCAGTAAGATGCACAGTCTGGTAATTCTGGTTCGGGAAGAAGATGCCCTTGATGCTGCCCTTGATCTTGTTGACATAGTCGGCGTTCGAGTAGAACTCGTTTGCTCTCTTGTCGGCCTCGATGAGGTCTGCACACTGATAGTTTGCATATGTGTTGACCATATTGTTTGTCCAACGTGCCTTATATCTGGTTGACTTGTCGATGTGGTAAAGCAGCAATCCGCTTCCTTTGATATATGAATCCCATCCTTCCTCCTTTCTGCATTCGATGAGATAGTATTCCCCTTGATTTTCAGTGTCGATGCGGTAGTACCTGTTGCTGACATGGATCGGATCGAGGGTGTATGTTCCGTTTCTCTCGATGACTACAGGCTGACCTATGCCCAGAATCTCGCGCTCGATGGCATTGAAATATGGGGGAGTGTTATTCTCATTGTTCATGTTTCCTCCGTCCATCAGTGATGTCCATCCCCACATGCCGGCGCCCCATCCGTTTGTTGTGTAGTCGGTGTCGTAAAGGTCAGGAAGATCAAGTGTGTGGCTGTATTCGTGACAGAATGTGCCGATGCCGGTCATCTGGTCTTTCGTTCCGTCGAATGCAAGTTCAGATGCGCATGCGTACTGGTCGATACGCTTTCCGTCCAGGATGACAGACAACCCGCCTCCTTTCTTGACGTACCATGAGTGCGACCATACGAAGTCTGTCTGGTCTATGTGTTCAGCTTCGTCGCCGCCGGCGAAGAATACAAAGACGTTGTCTACAGTGTTGTCGCCGTCTTCGTCATATAAAGAGAAGTCCACTCCAAGAGCGTCAGCAAGTTCGCATGCATCCTTGATCATTTCTGCAGGCCTGCTGTCGTTGCCATATGCATCGTTGGCGCCATAATATGCACGCTTCTGCGGCAGAGTCACCATCGGGCTTACCTCAAACTCAAAATCAACCTTGCTTCCGAACTGTTCTTCGAAGTATTCTTCAGCACAGCCGGTCGCTCCGTTGTAGTTGTAGCCTCTCTTTGTGACCATGTCTGCGAAGTACTCCCTTCCGTATGTGAAACTCACATCGCTGAACTGAGCCAGGATGATGAGGGCACGCTTTGTAGTCTTGCCCTCGGCCATGAGTTTCGGTCCGAAGTGCTCCTCCGACAGGATCTCCCTTCTGCTCAGAGCAAAGGATCTCAACTGTTCGAACGGGATGTTGAAACTGTTGTCCAGCACAGTCTGTGGAGCCTGCTGGCCCACCTTGTAGCCGCTGGCTACCCTTGAACCGTCTCCCAGGAACAGTGCATAGTGCCACCATCCGTCTTCTCCTTTGGTGATGGCATGCCCCTCTTGTGTTGTGTGGATCTTGTAGAATTCGTCTCCTGTTACCTTTGCCTGAAATGATGTTCCATCAGGCTGATAGAATGTGTGAATGCCTATGCGCACAGGTCGTGCGACTGTCAAAAGGCTGAATAAAGTGAATAAAAGCGCTGTAAGTAAATGTCGTTTCATTTTATATTTTTACTACCTTTGCAAACCAATTTGCATAAATACGATTTTTTTATGAAAAGACCAATTTTATTCTACGTGTTTATTGCTGCTATGGCGATGTCTGCAAATACAGCATACGCACAGCAGGCGGTTGTAGACGCAGTAAATGAATACGGAAAATTCGACAAATGGTGCCGCAGAGAGGTGAAGGAGTCTGGAGTCATTGGCGGCAACACAAAATATCTTTACGAGTTCTATGGTGACTTCGGTACGACAGTGACCAACAAGACTCCGTATTCGGCCCCTGAAGGATACCTCTGGAGAACCAATAATGTGCTTGCTGTAGTGGCAGGAGTATGCAAGACCAACAACACAGTCTTCCCTGAAAAGCGCGGAAGGGGCTACTGTGCCAGAATTGAGACTCACATCGAGGAGGTGAATGCTGTAGGCATCATCAACATGTCTGTGACTTGTCAGGGCGCACTGCTTTTGGGTGAGCTTCCTGAGCCGATCACCACAACAAAGGACCCTATGTCGAAAGTGTTCTACGGAATACCTTTCAATCAGTGCCCAAGAGCTCTTAAAATGGACATCAAGGCAGATGTCGGACATGAGGTCATCAGAGGAACAGGCTTCTCCAAACTCAAGCCTATGGGTTACAATGACTCTGCAGAGATCATCGTCATGCTTCAGAAAAGATGGGAGGATGCAGACGGAGAAGTCCATGCATTGAGAGTTGGAACTGCCATCCATAGAATAGAGGAGGACATCCCTACATGGATAAACGGTTACGAGCTTGAGATCGGCTACGGTGATATTACCGGCGAACCTTATTATAAGGACTATATGGGCCTTAAGAATAATCCGGAGACTGCTTATCGTGCAAGGAACAGCAAGGGCAAGACCGTGATCATCAAAGAGGACGGATGGGCCGCTCCCGGCACTGAACCGACTCACCTCATTGTCCTTTTCCTGTCAAGCTGCGGAGATGCATTCTACGGAGGAGTCGGCAACACAGTATGGCTTGACAATGTGCAGCTGGTGATGTAAAAACCCAAAAAAGAGATCTAAAAAGCAAAAAGAGACGATTTTTCAGAAAAATCATCTCTTTTTTTTGCAACATATCGTTATGTTTTTGCATCTTTGCATCAGGTTTAGGTTTTAGTACACGTTTAAGGGGGCTTTAAGACATCGTCTTAAGCCCCCTTATCATTTTTTACTATCAGAGTCGAGATTATTTAGTAGCCTCTACTGAAACCTTTCTAAACTCCTTCATAGCCTTCATAAGGTTAAGAGCAGCCTTACGTGCGCGTGCACCTGCAGCCTTGTTACCCTTTTCTACCTGTGCGTCTGCATTAGCTACGAATACTTCGTACTCTGCCTTGATCTGATCAACGAGCGCTTTCATGTTTTCTAAGTTTTTTAAATAGTTCGTAATTGGTTATAGTTCAAATCTTCCGCCAAGTTAATGGTTCTCTTTTAATAATCCAAATTTTTGATTCAAAAAACTGCGTTCCAGGCTCGCTTAGGCAAGATTAAGCCTGCTTTGGCTTTGTGTTCACAGTGTTCATTGCCCTGTCTGCTCCGATCGTAGCCCAGGCCTTTACACCGTCGATGACCCTCTTGCTGATGCTCTCCATCTCGACCATCTCTTCTTTGCTCAGCTCGCCAAGTACGAAGCCCACCTGCTGGCCTTTGCCGAAGTCGTTGCCAATGCCGACCCTGATGCGGGCGTATTCCTGTGTGCCGATAAGCTCTGTGATGTTGGTCAGGCCGTTGTGTCCGCCGGCGCTTCCGTTCTTGCGGAGTCTCAGTGTTCCGAAAGGAATGTTGAGGTCGTCAGAGATGACGATGATGTTCTCCACAGGGATCTTGAGCTCCTGCATCCAGTAGCGCACAGCCTTTCCGCTGAGGTTCATATATGTAGATGGTTTGAGCAGGAAGAATTTTCTGCCCTTGAATGAAATCGTTGCCGTGCTGCCATATCTTCCAGACTCAAAAGAAATATTGGACGCCTGAGCCCAGGCGTCCAATACCATAAATCCCATGTTGTGTCTGGTGTTGGCATATTCGGCGCCGATGTTTCCTAAACCGACAACCAAATAGTTCATACCAACTAAGATTACTTCTTCTTCTTACCAGTTGCCTGCTGCTCCATCTTAGCCTGCTGAGTAGCACGAGTAGGACGTACTGAGCAGATGATAGTAGCCTTAGGAGAAACGATAGTAACGCCCTCGTAGTTGAGGTCACCAGCAACGATCTGCTTACCGATCATGAGGTGAGTCGAGTCAACCTCAAGGATGTCAGGAAGGTTGTTCATCATAGCGCTTACACGGAGCTTGCGGCTAGAAACGAGGAGCTTACCACCCATCTTTACACCCTCTGAGTGACCTACTACCTTTACAGGAACCTCGATAGTAACTGGCTTCTCCTCAGAAACGAAGAGGAAGTCTACGTGAAGAGGCTCATCTGATACTGGGTGATACTGTACCTCATGAAGTACTGCATAACCGCTTCTGCCATCAGAAAGCTTAAGGTCGATGATGTAAGAGTTTGGAGTGTGAGTGATAGTCTTGAGATCCTTTGCGTCGATAGTGAAGAGGATGTTCTCCATACCGAGACCGTAGATGTTGCAAGGAACGTGTCCCTCGCGGCGGATTGCCTTAACGGCTGCCTTGTTGCCAGCTTCGCGTACCTGGCCATTGAGTTCAATGTGCTGCATTGTAATAAAAGGTTTAAAATGTGTTACTCAGTCCGGCACTTTGACCGGACCCCATTGCACCAAAAAGCGTCAGCGCTTTTTATGGGGCTGCAAAGATAGATAATTTATTTGAATATCAAACTGTTTGATACAAATTTGTGTAGAGATGTCTCGACTTCGCTCGACATGACAGTTGTGGCTAGTTTACCAAGCCTGTGGCTTTGTTCCATTCAAGCGTGCGGTAGTATTTGTCCAGCTCGATGCTTCCGTTGCAAGGCAGGTACATGCTTAAACCTGAATAGGTGTCGATCGTGAACGCATTCATGAATTTTCGTGTCGTTGCCTTGTAGACCACGCACTGGTCAAGGGCGGTCTGCAGCTGCTGGAGCTCTTCTTTGGATGCTCCCGCCTTGGCGACGATGTCATAGAGATCATAGAACCAGTGATAGGAACTCCTGTAGTAACGCTGTACTTTCGACGGATCCAGGGCAGAGATTTCCTCGCGGTATTTTTCGAAGAGATACCGGCATGTTGATGCAAGAGGCGCCATCATAGCGCACTCTATCAACGAAATAGTGGCAGACTGATACGTTCCTGTCTGTATGATATACTGGTTGAAATAGTCTTCGCAGACGGCCTGGGGATTCGGTGTCGGAGATCCGAGCAGATGACTTGTAAGCGATCTGTAGTCGAATCCGTCTGCGAGCACCTCAGTCTGGGAGAAGCCTACAAAGCGGCATTTGTCCTTGAACTCGTAAGCGACCTCCACGCCTCCCATGAGACATGCATCGAAGAGGATGTATTCCATCATCATAGGAACGGCCTTCGCAAAGTCGTCCAGGTTGATCTCATATGAGAGGTAGTGTCCGTATGTTCCCACCTGGTCCTGGCCTATGCTTTTGACTGCAGGCAGCGACGGGTCGTGCTCAGGCTCTATGTAAGGGACAGGCTGCGGCGCCATCCAAATGCCGGATCTGCGCGCTGTGGTCTGCTGTCCATTGTAGACGTATCCTTTGGGATTGGTGTAGTATCCTGCAGGGAGGTATCCTGTCGCGTGTGACGAAAATATCATTCCGTAGGACTTCGCCGGGAACTCGCTGTTGACGTATGACAACACCGAGTGCAGCTGCTCCGCAGTAGCGGAATGCACATCCTCAGGGTAGCGCATCAAGGTGTCTCTGATGATCTCACCGTCATTGTCCTTGTACACTCTGGTGAGGGTCGGCTGGGTTGGAGTGGCATAGTCTCCACCCTTGGCTGTGAGGTGAGAATAGATCAGCAGGATATTCTCATTTCTTCCGGATCCCGGCAGCCAACCTTGCTGAAGCTCATCGATATCCTCTTTCAGAAAGCTGTTGAGCGAGTTGTAGCCTGCAGAATACAGCAGAAGGACGTTTCTTTTCTCGTCCAGTTCGATTCTGGAACCTTCGTCTCTGCCCGGTCCTGCGGTCTGGATGAAACCGTCTCCGTGGATGGACTCTCTGGTGCACGATGCCAGTGCAAGGCAAATGATTGCTATAGTTGATAATATGTTCTTCAGGTACTTCATAATGGCCGCAAATATAGAAAAAAAACCTATCTTTGTAAAATGTGCTTACTGCTATCCTGGGTGGAACGAAGGGTCAGTAACATCGAAATGTAAATTATAGTATTTAAAGAAATATGAAACTTATCGTAAAAATGTTGACAATGGCAGGCGTCGCAGCATCAATGCTTTCATGCGCGCCAAAATCGGAAGACCAGACTTTCAGGTATCTTGTAGACGAGTTCGCTGACCTCAAGATCATGAGGTACAAGGTGAACGGATGGGACGACCTCACTCTCCAGCAGAAGGAGTATGTCTATCACCTCGCTGAGGCCGCAAAGTATGGCCGTGACATCATCTGGATGCAGAACTGCAAATACAATCTTGAAGTGCGCAAGGTGATTGAGAATATCCTTGAGAACTACACAGGCGACCGTAGCTGTCCTGAGTATGCTGCATTCGAGACATATGCAAAGCGTGTGTTCTTCAGCAACGGCATTCATCACCACTATGCAGAGGACAAGTTCTTCCCTGAGTGTGCTGAGCCATACTTCCAGGAGCTGATGACAGCTGTGGGTGATGGTGAAAAATGCGAGACTCTCTTACCTATTATATATAGAGAGGACCTCTACGCTCAGCGCAAGTCTACAGACAAGACAGGTGACATCGTGGCTGAGTCTGCTGTGAACTTCTATGAGGGAGTGACAAAGGCTGAGGTGGAGAAGTTCTACGCGGATATGACAGATCCTTCAGACAAGACTCCTATATCTTATGGTTTGAACAGCCGTGTGGTAAAGGGTGCTGACGGAGTTGTGTATGAGGACGTATACAAGGTGGGCGGTCTCTATGGTCCTGCTCTCGAGAAGATCTGCGCAGAGCTTGAGAAGGCTGCTGCTGTTGCCGAGAGCGAACTTCAGAAGGAATACATAGCTGACCTTGTTGCATACTACAGATCAGGAGACCTCAAGCTCTGGGATGAGTATAACGTGAAGTGGGTTCGTGACACAGCTGCTGTGGTGGATTTCGTGAACGGATTCGTCGAGGACTACAACGACCCTCTCGGACGCAAGGCTACATGGGAAGGTCTCGTGAACTTCAAGGACGTTGAGGCTTCACGCAGAGCAGAACTCATCAGCGACAACGCTCAGTGGTTCGAGGACAACTCTCCAGTGGACTCACGCTTCAAGAAGGAGACTGTCAAGGGTGTGACTGCAAAGGTCATCAACGTTGCAGTGCTTGCAGGTGACTGCTATCCTGCAGCCCCTATCGGCATCAACCTTCCGAATGCAGACTGGATCCGTCGCGAGCATGGCTCGAAGTCGGTGACAATCGCCAACCTCACTTCTGCCTACACAATGGCTGCCCAGGAAGCTCCTAAGGGCATGCTTTCAGAGTTCGCATGGTCAGAGGAGGAGACAGAAATGGAGAAGAAGTACGGTGCTTTGACAAGTGACCTCCACACAGACCTTCACGAGTGCCTCGGCCACGGTTCGGGCAAACTCCTTCCTGAGACATCACCGAATGCTCTCGGAGAGTACAGCTCGACAATCGAGGAAGCGCGTGCAGACCTTTTCGGCCTTTACTATCTCGCAGATCCTAAGCTTGTGGAGCTTGGCATCCTTCCTGATATGGAGGCATACAAGGCACAGTACTCAAGCTACATCAGAAACGGTATGTTCACTCAGTTTACAAGAGTAGCGCTCGGCAAGCAGAACACAGAGGCTCACATGCAGAACCGCAAGCTCATCTCAGACTGGTGCTATGAGAAAGGTCTTGAGAACAATGTGATCGAGAAGAAGGTGCGTGACGGCAAGACATATTTCGTGGTGAACGACTATGAGGCCCTCCGTGGACTCTTCGGTGACCTTCTTGCAGAGATCCAGCGCATCAAGTCTGAGGGTGACTTCGAGGCAGGTAAGGCTCTTGTGGAGAAGTATGCAGTGAACATCGATCCGGCTCTTCATGCTGAGGTTCTCGAGCGTTATGCAGCTCTCGGTCTCAAGCCTTACGGCGGATTCCTCAATCCTGAGATCGTGCCGGTTGTAGAGAACGGAGAGGTTGTCGACTACAAGATCGTGTACGGCGACAGCTACCTCGGCCAGATGCTCGAGTACGGCAAGAAATATTCAACGCTTTAATGCTTAAAGACTATAACTACTATCTCCGTATGGAACGTGCGATGTCACAGAATACTGTGGCATCGTATTGTTCTGATGTGGAGAAGTTTCTGTCATTCTATGGCGGCCGCATAGAAGATGTCGGCGCTGCGGATGTGCAGGAATACCTTTCGTCACGTGATGGGCTGTCGGAGCGTTCCCAGGCCCGCGTACTCAGTTCGCTGAAGTCGTTTTTTGACTGGCTTGTGCTGGAGAAGGTGATAAAGGACAACCCTTGTGACCGGGTAGACGGGCCAAAGATCGGACGTTATCTTCCCAATGTCCTGTCGGAAGAAGAGGTTGTATCTCTTCTTGACTCGGTCGATCTTTCCGTGTGGCAGGGACTTCGTGACAAGGCGATATTGGAGGTCCTGTATGGATGCGGCCTGCGCGTGTCGGAGGCGGTGGGACTCAAGGTGTCGTGCATCTTCCTGAAGGAAGGCTTTGTCAGGGTCATTGGAAAAGGCGATAAGGAACGTCTGGTGCCACTTGGTGAGATGGCGGCTGAAGCTATAGGGAAATATCTCGACGTGCGCCCTGATCCGGCTGATGCTGAGTCTTCGGACACCCTATTCCTCAACAGGTTCGGACGTCCGCTCAGCAGGGTGTCGATGTTCAACATGATAAAGAAGCAGGCTGTGGCGGCAGCGATCCGCAAGGAAATCTCTCCTCACACCTTTCGTCACTCTTTCGCGACACATCTTCTGGAGCATGGGGCCGATCTTCGTGTAGTGCAGGAAATGCTTGGGCATGAGAGTATCTCGACCACTGAGATATATACCCATATCGACAGCTCGACATGGCAAAAGGAGATCCTGGAGCATCATCCTCGCAGAAAATGATTATTTTTGTGCCCGCATAAATCCCGCATAAATAAAGATAATGAACTTTTAATTTAAATAGAAAATGGATAAGAACAGTTACGCATTGGGCATGAGCATTGCCCACAACATGATGTCATCAGGCATCAAGTCTGTAGAATTCAATGATTTCGTAGAGGGCGTAAAGGCAGTCCTCACAGGTTCTGAGCCTGCAGTTTCATTCCAGGAGGCTGGCGAACTTCTCGATAAGTATTTCGCTGAGATCGAGGCTGAGCAGAAGGCTGAGGCTGAGGCTATGAGCGCAGCTATGCGTGAGGAAGGTGAGGCTTTCCTCAAGTTCAACGCTGAGCAGGAGGGTGTTGTGGTACTCCCTAGCGGTCTCCAGTACAAGGTCCTCACAGAGGGTACAGGCAAGAAGCCATCTGCAACTTCACAGGTTAAGTGCCACTACGAGGGAACATTCCTCAATGGCGCCACATTCGACAGCTCATACAAGCGCGGCGAGCCTGCAGTGTTTGGCCTCAACCAGGTAATCAAGGGTTGGACAGAGGGCGTTCAGCTTATGTCAGAGGGCTCTAAGTACGAGCTCTACATCCCTTACGACCTCGCTTATGGTGCACATGGCGCTCCAGGTGCGATCCCTCCATTTGCAACCCTCAAGTTCGTTGTAGAACTCATCGAGGTTCTCTAGTGGACAAAGCGTTCGAAATATTCACCCTGGTCACCGGCGTGATCTACATCGTGCTGGAGATCCGTCAGAAGAACTTCATGTGGATTGTCGGCATCCTTACAAGCCTGGCAGCCATGTATGTGTTCTTCTGCAAGGGGTTGTATGCTTCGTTCGGACTTAATACCTATTACCTTGTGACCTCCTTCATCGGCCTTTGGCACTGGAGGAGGGACAAGGAAAACCTTAAGGCAGAAAGCTCGGAGTCGGTTCATCTCAACCGACTTGGGCGTTCTGCTGTTTTTGTCAGCACGCTGATCGCAGTGCTGGGAGTGCTGGCTTTGACGTTTGGCATGGAGTTCCTCGGCTCATTTGGCATGAAGGAGAATCCGATGTCGCTGCTTGATGCGACTGCCACAATGCTCAGCGTGGTGGCCACATGGTGGCTGGTGCGCTCGTATATCCAGCACTGGTGGCTGTGGATAGTCGCGGATACTCTCAGCACACTGTTGTGCCTTTCTTTGGGCATGTGGTGGATGGCTGCCTTGTATGGCGCCTACACAGCCTCAGCGGTGATCGGCTATGTGCACTGGAAACGTAATGGAAAATATCTGTAAGAAATGAAACTGATAGTTGAAAGTGGGGCTACAAAGACATCGTGGAGGGCACTCTGCGAGGACGGAAGTGTGCGCGGTGTGCAGACGGAGGGGCTCAGCCCGACTTGTCTGGACCTGGAGCACACGCAGAGCATCGTGCGCAAGGCTGTCCCTCAGCTCAATCCTGAAGGAAAGCATGTGAGCGAAGTGTTCTTCTACGGCGCGGGACTCGTGTCTGCAGAATCGTCAGCTCCTCTGGCCATGGCGCTTGATATGTGGTGCCCGATGGCCCAGGTTCATTTCCATTCCGACATTCTGGCTGCAGCCCGTGCGCTCTTCGCTGACGGAAGCGGTGTCGTGGCCATCATGGGTACAGGCTCCAACAGTTGCCTATATGAGAATGGTCAGATAGTCAGGAACATACGTCCAGGCGGCTACATTCTTGGAGACGAGGGAAGCGGTGTGTCGCTTGGCCGCGCATTCCTTGCTGATTTTGTCAAGGGTCTTCTGCCGACTGGGGTGGAGGCTGACTTCGTGAAGGAGTTCGGACTTGACTATGCTCAGATCGTGCGCAAGGTCTATAAGGAGCCTGCAGCATCGGCTTTCATGGCTTCGCTGGCTCCGTTCATATTGAAGCATAAGGGGGACGTTTATGTGGCTGCCCTGATCGCAGACTGTCTTGAGTCATTTGTCAGACGTGCACTTGCGAGATATCCGCAGATGGCACAGGATCCGGTCTCGGCAAGAAAAGTAGGAGTCGTAGGCTCATTCGGTTGCGCATGCGAGGAAATGCTGCGCGAAATCGGCAGCCGTTACGGACTCGAATTTGTGAAATTCATCAAGTCGCCGGTGGATGAACTGGTGACATATCATCGTTGCAATGGCATATAAGGAAAACTACCCGTCAAAGCTTCTTGAGGAGGCTGTAGATGCAATAAGCACCCTGCCGGGTGTGGGACGCCGCAGTGCTCTGCGTCTGGCGCTTCATCTTCTGAAGCAGCCTGCTGAGAACGTACACCATTTCACTATGGCGATCGACCGCCTTCGCGACGATGTGAAGTACTGCAATCAGTGCATGATGATCTCCGACAATGAGACGTGCTTGATCTGCGCAGACCGTTCGCGCGACCACCGCACCATCTGCGTGGTGGAGAGCGTGCGCGATGTGATGAGCATCGAGAACACGGGACAGTATCATGGTGTATATCATGTACTTGGCGGCATCATTTCTCCTATCAACGGCATCGGTCCTTCAGACCTTACGATACGTCAGCTCGTGGCTCGTGTCGCTGACCTCGTCTCTCCTGAGGCGCTTTTCGAGGCTGATGCTCCAGGCGTCGACGGTGCACCTGCAGAGGTGATCCTTGCACTGAGCGGAGATGTGGAAGGGGAGACCACTGCATTCTACATCTACCGACAGATATCCCAGTATGGTGTGAAAGTGTCATCGCTTGCCCGCGGTCTTGGCTTCGGTGACGATCTTGAGTATGCAGACGAACTGACTCTGGGCCGCTCCATCATCAATCGTCAGGTCTTCAAGCCGTAGATCCTCACGTCACTTCGTTCCTCAGGATGACGTGGTTATACGTCATTGCGAGACCTTCAGGTCGTGGCAATCTTTGCGTTTGCATTTTTCAAAGAAAAAAGATAAATTTGCAAGCTTGCATTTATGTATGCAAGCCTGTTTCGTGTAATATGAACTCGTTCCGACGACTGGCCGGAACAAAAACGGACGAGGTATGATTGAGATCTTCTACAAGAAAGACGGACAGATGATGGTTTCCCAGTCGGAGGCTGACTTCTCAACAATAACATACGATGACGTGGTCTGGATCGACCTCTTTTCTCCTTCCGGTGAGGAGAAGAGAGCTGTGGAGCAGTTCCTTGGAACTACCATCCAGAACCGCGCACAGGCTGAAGAGATCGAGATCTCATCTCGCTTCTCTGAGACAGAACAGGCAATCTTTGCAAATACAAGCTTCCTCATTCCGGGACCGGAAGAATATTCTGAGGAGACTGTATCATTCATCCTTAGCGACAACATCCTCACTACGTTGCGCGAGTGCCCTCTGAAGAGCTTCACAGACCTGCAGCGCAGGATCATGGCATTCCCTAAGATATATCATTCAGGTCATGTGGCTTTCCTCAGCATTCTGGAAAACCGTATCGACCTCGATGCCGATATGGTCGAGCTCGTTTCAAAGGAGATCACCCAGTACAATAAGAAGGTGAGCTTGGGAGAAGACATCAGCGAGGAATTCCTCATCGACATCAACCAGCTGCAGGACAACACGATGCTCATCCGCGAGAACATCATCGACAAGCAGCGAGTTATCTCCAGCATCCTCAAGAGTGCAAACTATCCTAAGGAATACCACACAAGACTCAACGTCCTTCTCAAGGACATCTCGTCGCTTATCAACCACACCGACTTCGGTTTCGAGCGTCTGGAGTACCTGCAGAACACAGTTCTCGGTATCATCAACCTCGATCAGAACAAGATCATGAAGGTGTTCACTCTCGTGTCGCTCCTGCTCATGCCTCCTACTCTGATCGCCAGCTTCTTCGGAATGAACGTCCAGTTCGGATGGTTCGGTCTATGTAAGTGGTCTTGGATCATTGCTCTGGCTCTCATGGGGGTGTCCACAATCGTGGTGTTCTGGGTGTTCAAGAGACGTAGAATGTTCTAGCTATGCATTTTACATTGATTGAAATCGCCATTCTGGCGATGAATGGCTTTGCCTTTCTGACATATATGATCGATAAGATCCTGGCAAAATGCGGCTGGAGACGCATTCCGGAGTCATTCCTGATTATGCTTGGCGTATTGTTCGGAGCTACAGGCGGTTACCTGTCGATGCTGCTTTTCCGTCACAAGACCAGAAAGCCTAAGTTCAGCGTTCTGATGCCGATACTTGTTGTTCTGCAGTGGGGAGTGTGTATTTGGCAACAAATATTTTTCCCAAGTCTTTGAAAATCCGAAAATTATCCATATTTTTGCGCGCTTTTTGACCGAAGGCGCGTTTTTTTATCGTAACTCGCTCAGGCAAGGCACAATATAATGTTTAACCCACTAGTTTGTTTTTTATTTTTTTACAATGGAAGAAAACAAGACAGTTGTTGAGGCAGCAGTAGCTGCTCCAGCAGTAGAAGAAACCAAGAAGAGCGTTCTTAACGCTTCAGTCGCTCCAGAGAACTTTGACTGGGATGCGTTTGAGAACGAGGATGTTTATGGCGTTTCTGTAGAGGAAATCGCTGAGCAGTATAACCAGACACTCTCTAAGGTAGTTGAGGGTGAGGTTGTTGAGGGCGTTGTTTCAGCTATCAGCAAGAGAGAGGTTATCGTAAACATCGGCTACAAGAGCGAGGGTGTCATCATGGCTCCTGAGTTCCGTTACAACCAGGACCTCAAGGTAGGTGACAAGGTTGAGGTATTCGTTGAGAATACTGAGGACAAGAAGGGTCAGCTTATCCTTTCTCACAAGAAGGCACGCCAGCTCCGTTCTTGGGATATGGTAAATGCAGCATTCTCTGCAGACGAGAT
This sequence comes from Bacteroidales bacterium, assembly GCA_017560625.1. Lineage (GTDB taxonomy): Bacteria > Bacteroidota > Bacteroidia > Bacteroidales > UBA932 > Cryptobacteroides. Next base: position 300 of record JAFZEP010000054.1, on the reverse strand, counting down.
CGTAAAGGGTTACGTGAAGACTCGTACAAAGGGTGGTATGATCGTGGACGTATTCGGAATCGAGGCATTCCTTCCTGGTTCACAGATCGACATCAAGCCTATCCGCGACTACGATCAGTATGTTGACACAACTATGGACTTCAAGATCGTTAAGATCAACCACGAGTTCCGTAACGTTGTAGTTTCACACAAGGCACTTATCGAGGCTGAGCTCGAGCAGCAGAAGAGCGAGATCATCGGTAAGCTTGAGAAGGGTCAGGTTCTTGAGGGAACAGTTAAGAACATCACAGGTTACGGTGT
>JAFZEP010000053.1 GCA_017560625.1 Bacteroidales bacterium | reverse complement strand
GCCCAGACGCGCGCATAGCGTACACCGGCAGGCTCTGGAATAGGATTAGATTGTGCGTCCATATCTACATGATTTTAATGAAGCACAAAGGTAGATCAGACCAAAGCGGACGTCAAGACGTAACTCTGGAGACGCTTACTTAGCGAAACACCTCATCCGTGTTGTGGTTTAACTCTTGGGTAAAAGCCTTGTTTGAAAAGAAAAAATCTAAAAATATTAAGGGATGAAGTTTGTGGAAAAAGAGAGGGAGTGCGAACTGGTCTTTGAGGCCAATGGGCCTTTCTGGCATGTTTATACGGATGGGTCTGTGATGGCTGACATGTTTTGCTGTGAGGAGGATTTCCGAGAGGGCATGGTAGCGCTGGCTGTTTGCGCTGTGTTGTTTGGTGAGGCGGAGTTGGTGACTTTTGAACTGATGAATAACCATGTGCATCTTGTGATGCGAGGGACCAAAGAGGCTTGTCTGGAGTTTTTCGAGATTTACAAGAGGCGGTTGATGCGTGTGTTCCTGAGGCTGGGCAAGGCTGTGGACTGGAGCCGTTTTGAAGCTTCTATTCTGCAGATAGAAACACTGACGAGTCTACGGAATGAGATCTTGTATGCGCATAGGAATGCATATGTGGCCAATCGTGCCTATACGCCGTTCGGTTATCGGTGGGGTGGAGGATGGGCCTATTTCAATCCGGCAGCTGAGATGATATCGGTGGTAGGGCTGTGTGATATGGGGGCAAGGAAGATGAGGGAGTTGACGCACTGCCGTGATGTGCATGGACTGGTCAGACTAAAATTCAATGGTGATGTTCCGTATATCCCTTCTTTTTGTCGTGTTGAAATCGGACAGGCTGTCTTTCAGGATCCTCGGAGTTACTTTCATGGGTTGAGCAAGAATGTTGAGGCTTTCAGTCATATAGCTTCCCGTCTGAAGGATCGTGTGGTCTTGACTGATGATGAGATGTTTGCGGTGGCAGCACGATGGGCAATGGAAAACTTTTCAACGAAGGTCCGGATCCTGAATCCAGAGCAGAAGATTCAGCTGGCTCGTATGCTTCATTATGATTATAACGCAACAAATGTACAGCTGCGACGTATATTGGGCCTGGAACTGGCAGTGCTTGATGAGATGTTTCCGCCTGTGAGGTAGCGATTTGGTTTTTGCCTGTTTGGTCTGGAACCGGGGTTAGAGGGGGTGGTGCAGCGGTGGCAACGCGGCTGGCGAATACGCCGGCCAGCCGCTCAAAGTCAGCTGCGCGAGCTCGACCTAAAGGCTCGCGAGCTTTCTTTGTGCCGTATGACTGAAGTCCGTCCACCAAAAGTCTCTTTCGGTGGATGGGAGATGGTTTTGGGCGAGTCTGTCCACGAAAATGGTGATTCGGTGGATGGGCATTGGTTTTGGGCGAGTCTGTCCACGGAAATGGCGATTCGGTGGATGGGAAGTCATGAATGTGGGTGGCGTCCACGAAAATGGCGGTTTGGTGGATGGGAGATGTCTGAAGACGAGAATGTCCACCAAAAAAACAGTTTGGTGGACATTGTATCGGTCGTATGCGCTGTAATTTTAGAACAGCTTCTTCTTGCTGACGGTGGCTACGAATTCCTTGAGGTAGAATGGTTCGAAGTAGGCTACGTCTTCGTACTGGCCGGCATTGAGGGCGGCCATGGCTGGAGCGAGCATTGATGAGGCTTTTGGCCAGCATTGGCAGAAGTGTGCGTTCGGGTGTTTGATGACGTCTGCGCATTTGCCGGCGCCGTCTCCTATGAAGAGACATGGGCCCTTCTCAAGATATTCGGCGAAGCTGGTCTCGTCGATGATTGCAGGGGCTGTCTCGGTGATCTGGCGAGGGGATTGCCACGTCGCTCCGCTCCTCGCAATGACGTTCTGTGCTCCGCTCCTCGCAATGACGTTCTGCGCTTCGCTCGCAATGACGTTGTGTGCGTCGTTCTCAATGACGTTCTGTGCTTTGCTTGCGTCAGTTACTTCAAACACGGCTGAATACACTTCCATGCGGCGGGCGTCGATCATCGGGATGATGAATCGGTAGGGAGATCCCTCGACTTCGCTCGGGATGACAGTGGAGGCGCTCGGGATGACAGTGGAAGCGCTCGGGATGGCAGTGGAAGCGCTCGGGATGACAGGGCTTTGGCCGGCAGCCTCGGCAGCCTGCGCTACAAGCGTGTCGAGCGTGCCTACGGCGATGAGGGGCTTGGCTGCGCCGAAGCACAGGCCTTTGGCTGTGGATACGCCCACGCGCAGGCCGGTGTATGACCCCGGGCCTTTGCTGACGCAGACTGCGTCGCAGTCTGCGAGTGTGAGGCCGCGCTCCTCAAGCATTTCCTGGATGAATACTGCTGTCAGCGAGGCGTGTGCCTTTGGTGCTGAGCTTTCTCTGTATGCTGTTACGACTCCGTCCTCGGCGATTGCTGCCGAACAGAGTGCTGTGGATGTCTCGATGAGTATGATTTTAGACATGTCTTAGATGATTGCATTTAATAGGTTAGGGAGCACTGTCTGAGCTGTGGACTCGATGACAGGGAACAGGAACGAGTCGGCGAAGAACGCTCCTTTGACGTCTGCAAACAGGAATATGCTGTTGAGGACCTGGAAGAGGAGGAACAGTACACAGAACAGCAGGAGTGCGTTCACAAATCCGAATGTGAGTCCGAGAGTGCTGTTGACACGTTCCGGTACGACTTTCAGGATCAGCTCCTCTATCTTCTTGTCCAGAAGGATGAAGACGATGCAGACCGGCACGAATATGATGGTGAATCCGCCCAGGAAAGCTATGGTTTCAGGCGATCCGCTGATGCCCTCGAACATCGGGTACATCCACCTTCCGAGGCTGCTTCCGAATGATGATGCCAGCCACGCTCCCGTGATCAGGGCAACGATTGAAAGAGCCTGATTTATAAAGCCCTTTTTGTATCCGTTGATGAGGATGGGGCAGAGAGCGAGGATAATAATGACATCTAAAATATTCATATTCTAATCAAAAGTTGTATATTTGCGGATTGAAATTTTTGGGACGGTTAAGTCTCTGCAAAAATAGATAATTTTTATAAATATTGCATCCAAACAATATGGCATTTAAGGAATATAAAGGTCTTGATCTTGTCGCAGCAGGCAATGATGTGCTTGACAGATGGAAGAAGAACCATGCGTTCGAAAAGTCTCTTGAGTTGAGAGAAGGTGCTCCGGAGTTCATTTTCTTCGAAGGTCCGCCTTCGGCAAACGGTATGCCGGGCATCCACCACGTGATGGCCCGTTCGATCAAGGACGCGATCTGCCGCTACAAGACTCAGAGCGGTTATAAGGTGAACCGTCGTGCAGGATGGGACACACACGGTCTTCCTGTGGAGCTTGGTGTGGAGAAGATGCTCGGCATCACTAAAGAGGACATCGGCACAAAGATCACTGTCGAGGAGTACAACGACGCCTGCCGCAAGGAGGTGATGAAGTACACTGCAGAGTGGGTGAACATGACCGAGCGCGTAGGTTACTGGGTGGACATGAACGATCCATACATCACTTACGACAACCGCTACATCGAGACTCTCTGGTTCCTTCTCAAGAAGATCTACGACAAGGGACTTCTCTACAAGGGAAAGTCTATCCAGCCATATTCTCCTGCAGCAGGTACAGGTCTCAGTACTCATGAGCTCAACCAGCCTGGCTGCTACCGCGATGTAAAGGACACAACTGCCGTGGCTCAGTTCAAGGTGGTTCGTGACGAGAAGTCTGAGTTCCTTTATGAGCAGGGCGTTCAGCCATATTTCTTGGCTTGGACAACAACTCCTTGGACCCTTCCTTCAAACACAGCTCTTTGTGTGGGTCCGAACATCGACTATGTAAGAGTACTTTCTACAAACCCATACACTGGCGAGGCTGGCCTCTACATCGTGGCACAGGCTCTTGTCGGTGCACACTTCAACCCTAAGAAGCAGGAGTTCACAGTCCTCGAGGGCACACTCAAGGGCAGCGAGCTCACAGGCATCAGCTACGAGCAGCTCATCCCTTGGTTCAACCCAGGCGAGGGGGCATTCAAGGTGATCCCTGGTGACTATGTGACTACAGAGGACGGTACAGGTATCGTTCACATCGCGCCTACATTCGGTGCTGACGATGCCAAGGTGGCTCGCGCTGCCGGCGTTCCTGGCCTCCAGGTGGTTGACAAGAACGGCGACCTCCAGGCTCAGGTAGACCTCCGCGGACGTTTCTTCTGCATCGAGGATCTCGATCCGGAGTATGCTGCAGCAAACATGTCTCCTGACTACGCAGAGTGGGCTGGCCGCTATGTGAAGAACGCTTACGACGCAACTCTTCCTGAGGATGCTCCAACCCTTGACGTTGACATCTGCGTGATGCTCAAGCAGCAGAACAAGGCATTCAGAATCGAGAAGCATACTCACAACTATCCACACTGCTGGCGTACAGACAAGCCGGTGCTTTACTATCCGCTCAACTCTTGGTTCATCAAGACCACTGCAGT
>JAFZEP010000007.1 GCA_017560625.1 Bacteroidales bacterium | reverse complement strand
TTGCTTTCATGCCATTTTGCGTGTCGCACTCCTGCGCATTGAGTTCTTGCACACAAATGTGCTGATTCTTTTGCGAGAGTTTGACTTTTTGCACCAAATCGGCCTTTGAAGCCCGATTTACGGTATTCTTGCAAAAGAAACAGACAATTCATTTGCAAGACTAGAATGCAATGACGATAGGACATTAACGTCAGCGTCCAATGTCAGCGTCCAATGTCAGCGTTCAACGTCAGGGTTCAATGTCAGGGTTCAATGTCAGGATTCCACATCAGAGGCCAACGTCAGGGTTAATTCGTGAGACGGATGTAAGTGATTGATTGTTAGTGATTAGCTGGTTTTACGTGCTGCATGAGTGCGGTACGTAAAACCAGCAAGTTGCTGTGCTGTAAGTGCTTATGCTTGCCGACCTTGCTATGTTATATTGAGCTGTTTTATGTGATCTCAAAAGGTATGGCGGTTCAGTGAAGGGGGGAATCAGGAAAATCCTGCATTTTTAAATAATTTTAAAAATAAATGAGGATGAAATGTAAATTTTTGTTTATCTTTGCCGGTTAGTATACGCACGCGTACGCATACGCGTACGTAAGACTGAGCAAAGGCTCGAAACAACGCAAGAACAATAACGAGCCAAAGCCAAACAAGACCAAACGAGAAGAAACAATAACAAACAAGGCCACGCAACAACAAACAAGACCAAACAAGACCACGCAATAACAAACAAGACCAAACGAGACCAAATAAAGCAAAGCGAGAACAAACAATAACATTCAGAGAACAAACAATAACATTCAGAGAACAAACAATAACATTCAGAGAATAAACAATAACAAACAACTAATACAAACCAAAATGAAAATCAAACATCTTCTTTTCGCGATGCTGGCGGTGGCTGCGATCAGCTGCTCGCCTGCTCAGGAGGCCAAGGAGTACAATGCGAACTACATGTGGTTCGACTGTGAGGCCAACTATGAGAGATTGTCTGATCCGGATTCTATCTACTTCTACATGAAGAAGACCAAGGAGGCTGGTTTCGACAATGTTGTGGTTGACGTGAAGTCGATCATGGGTGAGGTTCTTTATGACAGCCACATCGCACCTTACATGGGCGAGTGGGAAGGACACTACCGCAGACAGGACTACGACATGCTCGGCTACTTCATCAAGTATGGTAAGGAGCTCGACATGCAGGTGTTCGGTTCACTCAACATTTTCGCCGGCGGTCACAACTTCTTCGACCGTGGTATCATCTACAAGCAGCACCCAGAGTGGCAGTCTATCGTTTACGACCGTGGCGTCCTCACTCCGATTTCAGAGATGAAGCACCACTACAACGGTATGATGAACCCTGCTAACCCTGAGGTTCAGGAGTATCAGCTCAGCATCCTCAAGGAGTTCGCGGAACTCTATCCTGAGGTTGACGGTATCATCTTCGACCGCGTTCGCTTCGACGGTATCACTTCAGACTTCAGCCCTCTTTCAAAGCAGCTCTTCGAGGAGTACGCTGGCGTGACTGTAGAGAACTATCCGGATGATGTGCTTTACTGGGAGAAGAACTCTAAGGACGAACTTGTATGGCGTCGTGGCCCACACTTCAACAAGTGGGTGGAGTGGCGTGCTATGACTATCCACAACTTCGTGGAGAAGGCTCACACAATGCTCAAGGAGGTTAATCCTGATCTCATCATCGGTGACTACACAGGTGCATGGTATCCGACATACTACCAGCTTGGTGTAAACTGGGCGTCAAAGGATTACGATCCGTCTGAGCGCTACGACTGGGCAACTGAGAACTACAAGAACACAGGTTATGCAGAGATGCTCGACGTTTACATGACAGGTCTCTACTACACTCTCGTAAGCAAGGAGGATGTAGACAATGCAAACGGTTTCACAGGTGTGCGCAACGAGGCTGGTATGGACGTGAACGACCTCACTTACTGCTATAGCGTAGAGGGTGGTGCAGAGCTCGCAAAGGGCCTTACTGGTCGTCCGGTAATCGGTTCTATCTATGTTGAGCAGTACATGAACGATTTCTCTGTATTCGGTCCTGCTGTGACTCAGGCATTGAAGAGCTCTGACGGTCTGATGATCTTCGACATCGTTCACCTCATCAAGCACAGCCTTTGGGATGAACTCGCAGATGCAATGGCAGCTGCACAGGAGCAGATAGAGGCTCAGGCTGAATAATAAGCAAACCCAAATTAATACCCGATATTATGAAGCAATTAATGACCTTCCTTGCAGCGTTCTGCTTGAGCATTACAGCTTTCGCACAGAGCCAGCTGTCAGGAACAGTGAAGGATGAGTTCGGCGAACCTATCATGGCCGTCTCAGTCTTTGTCCAGGGGTCGAACAACTATGTTACTACTGACCTGGACGGTAACTATTCTATCACCGTCAAGAAGGGTGATGTGCTTGAATTCTCTTTCCTCGGAAAGCAGACTTACACAGTGGCATTCAACGGACAGCAGAAGTTGAATGTAGTTCTCAAGGATGACAACACAGTCCTCGATGATGTAGTCGTTGTCGGTTACGGTACTCAGAAACGTCAGAGTATCACAGGTGCCGTTTCAAAGGTTGACGGAGACAAGCTCCTCAAGGCTCCTACACAGAACGTGAGCAACATGCTCGGCGGTGTGGTTCCGGGAGTTGTGGCTTATCAGACTTCAGGTGCTCCAGGTGCAGACGGTGCAAGCATCATCGTGCGTGGTGTGACTCCTAAGTACATCGTTGATGGTGTGGAGCGTGATTTCACATCTATCGACCCTAACGAAATCGAGAGCATCTCAGTCCTCAAGGACGCATCTGCAGCCGCTATCTACGGTCTCGGTTCTGAGGCTGTTGTGATCGTGACAACTAAGCGTGGTGACAACAACGCTTCACGTATCACTTACAAGGGTTCTATGCAGGTCAGCCAGAATGCAACCAGCCTTGAGCTTCTCGACGGCCCTGGCTATGCATACTGGTACAACCTCGGTCGCCAGATGGACGGCAACGACCCTGTATTCTCACAGGAGCACGTGAACATGATGCTCAACGGTGACGATTCAGACGGTTGGGGCAACACAAATTGGTATGAGGATGTGTTCGGTCTCGGTATCAACCAGAGCCACAATGTGACTGCAACAGGTGGTAACGACAAGATCAACTACTTCGCATCACTCAGCTACTACGACCAGAACGGTAACGTAGAGGGTTATGGATACGACCGTATCAACATCAGAACTAACCTCGAGGCGAAGATCGCCAAGAACCTTACTTTCAACCTCGGTATGTCAGGCCGTTTCACAGAGACAGATGCTACAGGCTTCTCTACAGACCCTGACGCTTGGCACAACATCGGTCAGCAGATTCTTCGTGCTCATCCATATGTGCCTAAGTACTACTGCGGTGACGAGACCAACGGTGACGCTTACTCATCATACTTCGGTTCAGTCGTTTCTACACGTACAGCTTCTAACCACGTGACTCCAGAGGGTGCCCTCAAGAATTCAGGTTACTCAAGAAGCAAGTCTAACGTCTTCGAGGCAAATGCGTCCCTCAGATATGATGTTCCTTTCGTGAAGGGTCTCTCCCTCAAGGCTATGGCAGCTTTCGACGTTTGGAACACTTCAAGCAAGAACTTCGCTACTCCATTCACTACAATGGTAGCTTCTGCTCCTACATCACTTGCAGGCAAGATATCTTACGTTCCTTCAACTGACTCAAGAGGTGCAACAGTCGCTGGCCTCACTGAGGGTCTTTCAAGAAGCGAGAAGTGGCTCACCAACCTCAGCGTGAACTACTCACGTGAGTTCGGCAAGCACCAGGTAGACTTCATCGGTCTCATGGAGAGCGTGTCTGTAAACTACAACAACTTCTCGGCTTATGGTGCAGGATTCGACATCCTCGACCTCGATGAGCTCAGCTTCTCGACAAACCCTGACAAGCAGCAGAAAGTAAGCGGTGGCAGCTCTATCGCAAGAACAGCAGGTTATGTTGCACGTTTGAACTACTCATACGACAACAAGTATCTCATCGAGCTCTCAGGCCGTTACGACGGTTCTTACCTTTATGCAGGTAACAACAACTCACGCTGGAACTTCTTCCCTGCAGCATCCCTCGGATGGCGTATGGACAGAGAGGACTGGTTCGTTGCTCCGACAGTAGACCTCTTCAAGCTTAGAGTCGGTGTAGGTCAGACCGGTACTTCTGGTGTAGGCGCTTACACATACATGAGCTCTATGGCAACCAGCACAAACTCAGTTGTTATCGGCGGCAAGAGCCAGTCAAGCCTTTACACTAACGTAATTCCTGACACTTCGATCTCATGGCAGAAGACTCTTCAGACCAACATCGGTGCCGATCTCTCTATGTGGAACGGTATGCTCCGTGCTGAGGCTGACTTCTTCTACAAGTACATCTACGACCTCGTGACTTCTGTGAGCGGCGAGTATCCATCATCAATGGGTGGCTACTATCCTACATATCAGAACAGAAACAAGCGTGATGCAAAGGGATTCGAGATTCTCCTCGAGCACAGAAACAGAGTAGGTGACTTCTCATACAACGTTTCACTCGTAGGTTCACACTGGAGCAGCCAGTGGCTCTATGTAGTAGAGTCGGCTACTCTTCCTGATTGGCAGAAGCAGACAGGTTCTGAGTGGGGTTCACAGGTAGGTTTCATCGCTCTCGGCCTCTTCCAGAGCCAGGAGGAAATCGACAACTCTGCTACAATCCCTGGAACAATCGCCAAGCCAGGTGACATCAAGTATAAGGATATCAACGGTGACGGTAAGATCACATACGACCAGGACCGCGGTTACGTGGCAGGTTCAGCTTATCCTAAGTTCACAGCAGGTCTCACATTCGGCGCAAGCTGGAAGGGTATCGACTTCTCTATGAACTGGGTAGCAGGTCTCGGTAGAACAGTAGCTCTCACCGGTGTTTATTCAGGCGGTATCATGGACCACACAGCAATGACTCGTCCATTCTACCATGGCGGTAACTCACCTGTATACCTCGTTGAGGAGTCTTGGAGAGAGGACAACAGAGATGCACGTTTCCCACGTCTTTCTGTCAGCCCTTCAAACAACAATGCCTTCTCATCTACATGGTGGTATGAGGACGGTTCTTACCTCAGACTCAAGTCTCTCCAGCTCGGTTATTCTCTTCCTAAGACATGGATGCAGAAGATCGGTTTCGGTGGTGTGAGAGTATACTTTGAGGGAACTAACCTCCTTACTATCAGTAAGCTCATGAAGTACAACATCGACCCTGAGACTCCAGGTGTATCAAACGGATACTATCCTCAGCAGCGTCTTATGGGTGTAGGTCTTGAAGTACAATTCTAATACAGACAGCTATGAATAAGATATACAAAGGAATATTATCAATGGCCGTGGCCGCATTCACGCTGTCAGGCTGTAACGCTTTCCTTGACACCACTCCATCTGACCGTATCTCGGACAAGATGACATGGACAAAGACTGAGTATGTCGACCTCTATGTCAATAATTTCTACGAGTACCTTTCGGTATACGGACAGTTCGGATCGCAGCAGTTCAACGGAAGCATCACTGAGGGTCTTACAAACACCTTCAAGTATGGTTCAGTGTCTCCAGGTTCAGCAGCCGGTGACGCAAACGACTATGTATACTATCCTGAGAAGCTCCAGCCATCAGGTAGCCTTCTTGACATCTGGTCAAGCACATACACGCGTATCCGCAGAATCAACGAGTTCCTTGACTCACAGAAGAAGTATTCGACTTTCTCTGAGGAGGTGAACCTCCGCTATGAGGCTCAGGCACGTTTCTTCCGCGCATATCTCTATTTCCAGCTCGCTAAGAGACATACAAGGGGCAATGACTATGGCGGACTCGTTCTCCATACAACCCTCAACATGGAAAAGAACACTCCTCTCTCTTCTGCTGCAGAGGTATGGCAGCTGATCTACGATGACCTCGACTTTGCTGCAAAGCACCTTCCTGAGGCTTGGGATTCTGCAAACTTCGGTCGCATCACAAGCTATGGAGCATATGCGTTCATGTCACGTGCAATGCTTTATGCTGAGCGTTGGGAGGATGCCAAGAATGCAGCTGACGCTGTAATCAACAGCGGCAAGTACGCTCTTACAGCCGAATATTCAGACGCTTACAAGGGAAGCAACTCAGAGTCTATCATCCAGTTCGCTTACAACGGCGTTTCAGGTCCATACCACAACTTCGACAAGAACTATGTTCCTTACGGTGACTACATCATGGCAGGTTCTGACGAGTACGGTGGAAAGGGTACTCCGACTCAGGAGATGGTAGAGTACTATGAGACTAAGGACGGTAAGATGGTTGACTGGTCTGAGTGGCATTCTGAGACTAAGAACAACCCTCCTTACGAGAACCTCGAGCCTCGTTTCCACGCTACAATACTTTACAACGGTTCAACTTGGAAGGGCAACAAGATCGTTCCTACAGAGATGGGTACAAACGGTCGATTCATGCAGTTCGGTGCTGAGAACTATGCCAATGGACGTACAACTACAGGTTACTACCTCCGCAAGCTCGTTGATGAGTCACACGCTATGGACCTCATCACTGTAGGCGGTTCGCACACTTGGGTAGAGCTTCGTCTTGCTGAGGTTTACCTCAACAGAGCAGAGGCAATCTATCGTATCGGCGGCAACGACGCAGGTGCCAGAGCTGACATCAACACAGTGCGTGCACGTGTAAACCTTCCAGCAAGCAAGATCGATGACACATTCGAGGCTCTCCGTCACGAGAGACTCATCGAGCTCGCTTACGAGGGACACCTCTACTGGGATATGAGAAGATGGGAGCTCGCTCACACTGAGTACAACAACTACCGTTGTCATGGCCTAAAGGTGACTGGTCCTGACTTCGAGGGCAAGTTCAAATATGAGTATGTGGAGTGTGATACAAAGGACAGAAAGTTCCTTGAGAAGGTATACATTCTTCCTATCCCTGTCGGTGAAATCAACAACAACTCTGCTGTTGAGCAGTTCAATGAATGGAAATAATTCGTACAGATATGAAAAAAGTATTTTACAGCATAATCTCTGCAGTTCTGCTCCTTGGCGTGGCTTCATGTCAGCCTGAGGATCTGACACCGGAAACTTCTGCTGCGCCTATCACAAGCGTCACTGCAACTGTGATGATCAACGGCAATGCGGTAGATTTCACTGCATATCCTGTTGAAGGATCAGAGTATATCACTGTCGAGCTTCCTTGGTACTATCCGGTGGAATCTGACAACCTGATGCCTCTCAGCGTACTTACAGATGCCAAGATGACAGCTGTTCTCGCAAACAACGTAGTCATCAAGGAGCCTCTTCTCAGAATGGACCTCACTCAGGAGAATCCTATCACTGTTGTAGACCAGGCAAAGAAGGAGCACAGATACATCATCACAGGTAAGATCTCGAAGCTTACTGACTGTGAGATCCTCGACTTCTCTATCCCTGCACTCAATCTTGCAGGTATCGTGAAGCCGGCTCAGCAGACAGTTTCTGTCCTTGCAGTTGACGAGCTTCCATTGACTCTCGCTGCTGTAACTCTCTCTCCACATGCTTCAATCAGCCCAGACCCACGTGTCGAGGAGCTTGACTACAACAAGGAGCTTGAGTTCACAGTGACTGCTCATGACGGCAAGACAAAGAAGACTTACAAGGTTAATAAGGAGATTCCGCCTAAGCGTGAGAACGGTATGCGTATCGGCAGTGAGAAGATCATCTTCGAGAAGCAGTTCGTTGCTGACCTCGGCCTCACTACTGCTGACATGACTACAGGTCTTGCAGTAAGCGGCGACTACCTCATCATCAACACACGTGCTGAGGACGCTATGGTTCTCAATCGTTTCACTGGTGAGCAGGTTGGTTCAATGGCTCTCGATGCAATCAAGGGTAGCACAACCAACTTCTACATGACTTCAGATGATGATGGCAACATCCTCTTCTGTAACCTCACTCCAAACGACGGTACAACATTCAAGATCTGGACTGCTACAGGCATCAACGAGACTCCATCACTGTACATCGAGCACGATGCATCTTATGTAGATGACCAGGGTGCTACTCAGGGCAACTCACACGGCCGCAAGATCTCTATCCAGGGTTCACTCAACTCGGATGCGATCATCACAGCTCCATTCTATGGTCCTAACAACACTCAGTTCCTCAGATGGGTTGTCAAGGGTGGTCAGCTCGTTTCTGCAGAGCCTGAGACTATCGTGATCCAGGGTCTTGCTACAGGTTGGACAACAAACTGCGACATCTGCTACGTTGATCCTTCAGAGACTTCAGACTATTTTGCTCACTACTATTCAGGAAACAGCCTCAGCTGGATCACAGGTGCGACTAACACTAAGAAAGCGGGTCTGAACGTAATGTCAGTGAACTACATCCCTAATGCAGTTGATATCCTTAAGTTCAATGGAGGTACTTACCTTGCAACTAACCAGGCTAACAGCTTCAGCTGGGGTGGTGCAGACTTCATCTGGCTCCTTGACGTGTCAACAACTGACAACTACTCAGGTGGTCTCGATGCTGATTACAACGGCGACAGCAAGCCTAAGAGCAACGCTGTTCTCTGGCAGTCATACCATACATATGGTCCAAGAGCTATTCCGGGCGCTCCAATCAATGCAAACGGTAACTCTGATGTCTGCCTCGCTCCTTCAGCAGACGGATACTACATGTATCTCTACTTCATGTTCTGCAACGGTTATGTAGTCGGTGTACAGTTCGACTGTCTCGATATGTAATCATACTCTAAGTCCATATCCCCCTGACCGGGGATATGGATTCCAAAATATCAAATACAACATTATGAAATCAATCAACACACTTCTGATGGCTCTTGCCATCGTTTTCACTTTCTCAGCATGCGGATGCACACCTGAAGAAAAGCCAGAGTACACATTCCCTTCTGCTCCTCAGAAGCCAGAGCCGGAGCAGCCGCAGGAGCCGGAGAATCCAGACACTCCCGAGAATCCAGACACTCCGGAGACACCGGATACTCCAACTCCAGACGTAAATGCGAAGAGATGCTTCATCTGGATCGATGCAGCAGCAAACTTCCCTGATTTTGCAGATGACCGCGACAAGATCGTACGCGACTTGACCAAGGCTGCTGAGGTAGGATTCACTGACATCGTTGTGGATGTGCGTCCTACAACTGGTGACGTTCTCTTCAAGACCGACAAGTGCCAGCAGGTAGAGTGGCTCGGAGCTTGGCTTTCAAGCGGATATTCAAAGGTTTACCGCAATGCTGACTGGGATTATCTCCAGGCATTCATCGACGAGGGACACAAGCTTGGTCTCCGTGTATATGCCGGCTTCAACACAATGGTAGGTGGAAACACCACTTCAAAGGGAAGCCAGGGAGTCCTCTTCCGTGACAACACTCTCAAGCAGCATGCGACAATGCTCAATACTTCAAACGGTATCGTGAGCATCATGGATGCCAGCAACAGCGCCAAGTTCTTCAACCCTGTACACCCTACAGTGCAGAACTACATCATCGGCCTGCTCGAGGACCTCGCAGCTTATGAGGACCTTGACGGTATCATCCTTGACCGTTGCCGTTTCGATGGATTCGAGAGCGATTTCTCAGACTACACTCGCCGTGAGTTCGAGAAGTATATCGGTGCAACTCTTGAGAACTGGCCAGAGGACGTGCTTCCTGTAGGTGCGGCTTACGGTACTTACTATCAGAAGTATACAAAGAAGTGGCATGAGTTCCGTGCTAAGGTCATCCATGATTTCGTAGAGAAGACACGTTATGCTGTGAAGGCTGTCAATCCAGACATCGACTTCGGTGTTTATGTAGGAGGTTGGTATGCTTCTTACTATGAGGTGGGTGTAAACTGGGCAAGCCCTAATTATATGACCGGCAACTACTACTCACAGTGGGCTACGTCAGACTACAGCAAGTATGGCTATGCAGATCATGTTGATGTCATGATCATCGGTGCATACGCTAGCCCAGGTAGCGTTTACGGAAGCAACGAGTGGACTATGCAGGGATTCTGCAAGCTTGCCAAGGAGAAGACTATGGGTGCCCCAGGTCTCCTCGTGGGTGGTCCGGATGTAGGAAACTGGGATTCAAGCAACAAGTACACTCAGGAGCAGGAGAACGAGGCTATCACCAAGTCAGTAAAGGCTTGTGCTGATGAGTGTGATGGTTATTTCCTCTTCGATATGATCCACCTCAAGAAGGCAGCTGACAAGGGCATCGACCAGTGGAGCTGCGTTGAGGAGGGCATCAGTCAGGTCAATCCTAAGAAATAGTCTATGCTATATAGGTTTACAAGACTCATTGCGGTCTTGGCTATCATGGCCGGTTTCTGCTCTTGCGAGGAGCAGAAACCGGCTTATGAATTTCCGTCTGACGGAAGCGGCAAGCCTAAGGAGCCGAAGCGCTGCTTCATTTGGGTGGAGGGTAACGCAAATTTCCCTGACTACGGTGACAGCAAGGAAAACATTGCCCGTGACATGGCGAAGATAGCGGACTGCGGCTTTACCGATGTCATCGTGGACGTGCGTCCTGCCGGAGCGGGCGGAGACGTGCTCTTCAGGACTGATAAGTGCGACCAGGTGCATTTCATGGGTGCATATGTAAATGGTGTATACACCCGTATTGAGCGTTCGTCCGATTGGGACTATCTGCAGGCGTTCATCGATGCCGGTCATGCTGCAGGTCTGCGTGTATATGCCGGCTTCAATACGTTCTGCGGTGGCCATCAGTCTGGCCTGGGCACCAACGGAGTGCTTTTCAGAAGCACGGAGATGCGCCAGTATGCCACTGTGATGAACACTGAGTCGGGCCTCAAGTCCATCATGGATGTGTGGGCTGACGAGAAGTTCTTCAATCCGGTTCATCCTGTGGTGCAGAATTATGTGATCGGTCTTCTTGAGGACCTTGCTGCGTATAAGGACCTTGATGGCATCATCCTGGACCGCGGACGTTTCCACAGCTTCCAAAGCGACTTTTCGGAGTATACTCGCAATGAGTTCGAGAAGTATATCGGACGTGCCGTTGACTATTGGCCGTCTGATGTGCTCCCTGCCGGTCATGAACATTATGTCCCAGATCCGAAGCCGGTTCATTTCATGCAGTGGGTGGAGTTCAGGGCCAAGGTCATCCATGACTTCATGACAAGGGCGCGTGGTACAGTCAAGGCTATCAATCCTGACATGGATTTCGGTGCATATGTAGGTGGTTGGTATGAGCAGTATTATGCTACCGGACCGAATTGGGCCAGCCCAGACTATCCGGCAAGCTATCATTACCCGGATTGGGCGACCAAGAAGTATGAAAGCTATGGGTTCGCCGATCAGCTTGACGTGCAGATCATCGGTGCATATGCTGCGTATAATTCAGTGTTCGGTGCTACCGAGTGGACCATGCAGGGATTCTGCCGTCTGGCCAAGGAAAAGACCAAAGGTGCTCCGGGTCTGCTTATCGGAGGGCCTGATGTGGGCAACTGGAATTTTGACGGAAATGCGACGGTTGACCAGGAGGTCGCAGCTGTGACTCAATCGATTGCAGCGTGCGCCAATGAGTGTGACGGCTACTTCATGTTCGATTTGGTGCACCTCAAGCTTGAGCCGCGCAAATGGGACGCGGTGAAGGCCGGAATATCACAGATAAATTAATTAAAACATATCTTCATTCAGAAATACATACGTCATTGCGAGGAATGAAGTGACGTGGCAATCTTTTAAATTATATAGTATGAATAGAATATTATCAATGGTCCTTCTTGTTGCTGTTACTGCTTCATGCGGCAATAGATGTGAGTTTACAAACGATCAGTTCAAGACCGCAGGCTGCCCGACCGGAATGCCTATTAATGCAACTTTCTTGGATGAGATCAGCTGGGATATTCCCCATCAGAACTGGGGAGTAGAGGAGTGGGACGCAGACTTCCGTGCAATGCGCGACATGGGCATCAATACAGTGGTCCTTATCCGTGCCGGTCTCGGTAAATGGATCGCAGCTCCGTTCGATTCAATTCTTGCTACCGAGGACGTATACTATCCGCCGGTTGACCTTGTGGAGATGTTTCTCTGCCTTGCTGACAAGTATGAGATGGCATTCTATTTCGGAATGTATGACTCGGGCAAGTACTGGCATGAGGGTGACTACCTCAAGGAGATTGATCTCAATATCAAACTGATCGATGAGGTGTGGGCTAAGTATGGTCATCATAAGTCGTTCCAGGGCTGGTATCTCTCGCAGGAGGTGAGCCGCAGAACCAAGAATATGACCAAGATCTATGCTGAAGTCGGAAAGCATGCGAAAGAAGTATCCGGAAACCTTCCTACAATGGTTTCTCCGTACATCCATGGTGTGAAGACAGACCAGGTGATGTGGGGCGATAAGGCCACTACAGTTTCCGAGCATGAGTTCGAGTGGAACGAGATCCTCAGCAACCTCCAGGGCGTTGTGGATATCCTTGCATTCCAGGACGGCCAGGTAGACTACCACGAACTCTATGACTACCTGGTGGTAAACAAGAAGCTTGCAGATAAGTACGGAATGAAATGCTGGACCAACTTCGAGTCGTTCGACCGCGATATGCCGATCCGCTTCCTCCCGATCAAATGGGAAAAGCTTCTCCTCAAGATGGAGATGGCACGTAAAGCCGGAATGGAAGGTGCGATCACATTCGAGTTCTCACACTTCATGTCTCCAAACTCCGAATACCAGCAGGCCGGCCATCTTTACGACCGCTACTGCGAGCACTTCGGCATCGAAAACAAGTGGAAGAACCGATAATCTGCTCGGCTCTGAGCTGCTCGGTTTCGCTCTGCTCGGTTCTGCTCTGCTGGACCCTCTCGCAAAAGAAATTGCTGATTTGTTTGCGACAATTCAGAAAAGCCATCAAATATGGCCGTTTTGAGCCAAAAACAGCAATCCTTGCAAAAGAATCGCATGATCCGTTTGCAAGGATTTTTTTCTATACTATTGCCAGGCATCGCTTGACCTGACTGGACGGCACGTGATGTTTTCTCACTAGCGATAAAGTTGTTATGCCGGCCAAAGCCAAAGCTAAAGCCAAAGCCAAAGCCACCCGAAGTCAGCTTACGACCTTATCGTTGAGGGCAAGTGAACTAGCTGCGCCAGAAGAGCTTCTTCTTGGTGAAGAAGGATGTGATCAGTACCATCAGGATGGTGTAGACCAGGCCACGCATGATACCCCAGAATGGTGAGCCGGCGCTGATGGTGTTGAGCCATGGGCCGATGCCGATGAGTGTGAGCAGCGGGGTAGTGAGGAAGTTGGTCACTGTGTAGGCCATCATGGGGTTCTGGCCACAGCCGGTGAGACCGGTGTCCTTGACGTTCCACTTGAATTCGAGCATAAGGAAGAATGCTGCTGTGAGGGCTGCCATTCCGCTTGTTGTGAAGAGATATGACAGGTTGCAGTGGTCTTTGGTGATGCCCCCGTCAATTGGGTCGAGAGCTATACCGATGAGCATGAGGATGAATCCGATCACTCCGACCTTTCCCATGATTTTGAGTTCCTTGATGGTGAGCATGATGAATGCTATGCCGAGTACTGCAGAAATGATGAAGTCTGCGAGTACATTGCGTGTGTAAAGACCCCAGAGTTGTGTCACCATGGCAGCAAACGCTATGAAGCCTGCGGCGACATGTTTTCCGTCAATATCAAGTGACTTTCCGGACTTCGAGTGCGAAAGAAGCAGGTCGCCTACGATGGAACCCGCTACTGCAACGAAGAGGTACTGCAGGAACTTCCATCTGAAGATCCATGCTACAGAAGCGAACTGAGGTGCCCATTCGAGACTCTGAGGAACATGGGTGCTTAGGAACTTTATGCCTCCGATCGCAAAGAGGACAATCCATCTGAGCTTGAGATTGTTCCTTGTAAACATCCAGATCAGGCCTCCGAACAGTGCGATGTATGCCATGATCATGATGATGATGTTGGAATTCCATCTGCTGAGCGGCACCTGGAAGTAATCTACCCTGATGAAAGCCATCACAATGAGAAGGAAAAGACCTGCGTTGTTCAGGTGCTTGCCCCATGGCTTGCCGTCAAGTCTTACAAGTGACATGAACATCACTCCCCATAGACAGATGTTGAACAGACATTCAAGATATTCCGGCCTTGCGCTTGAGCCGGTCTTGTAGCCGTTGCCGAGAACCAGTGCAAAGATCGCCAATGTGAGCCACCTTCTGAAAAGGCCTGCTGAGATTGTCCATTGGCTTACTCCGCTCTCAAGCCTTTTGCGCATCGCAAGCGGGAATGCTGCACCCATTGTGAAGAGGAAGAACGGAAAGACGAGGTCCACCCACGTGATTCCTACGTTGGTCGGGTCGAATGCGTGTGTCGGTGGGGGAGTCTGGCAGTGGAACATGAATCCTGGAAGTCCGGATCCGAATCCTATGTTTCCGCAAAGGACCATGCCGAAGATCGCAAGTCCACGGAGCATGTCTATCGTGCCTATTCTCTTGTTCTGAATTTGTGTCATCTTATGTTATATAATTATAGGTCTGACTTGGCAGGTGCAAAGTTACGTAATTTAAAGCACTATTCATCTGATTTATGGCTGGATTTTGTAAAAATTTTAATATCTTTGCAAGATTTTATTAAAATATAGAATAACAACATATTATGCGCACGTTCAATAATGCGGCACTGGCTGTCGTGATTGCCCTTTTTGGCCTTGTTTCATGCACTGAGAAGGTGGCTGAAACTTATAATGTAGACGTACTTGTTGTAGGCGGTGGCGCCAGCGGAATCTCTGCAGGTGTCCAGTCAGCAAGAATGGGAGTACAGACAATGATCGTAGAGGAGACTCCATGGGTGGGAGGTATGCTCACTGCAGCAGGTGTAAGCTGCGTTGACGGCAACTACAAGCTTCAGAGCGGTCTTTTCGGCGAGTTCGCCGACTCTCTCGCTGTACGCTATGGCGGATGGGAGGCTCTCAAAACAGGTTGGGTAAGCCACATCAACTTCGAGCCGCATGTCGGTCAGGAGATTCTTACAAATATCGCAGACGGATGCGGTGACAAACTCACTGTGATCCGTGAGGCGGCTATGGTTTCAGTAGAGGGTCTTGACGGTGACTGGACAGTAGTGTTTGAAGGCAATGACGGCAAGAAGTTCGCTGTGAATGCCGGCGTACTTATCGACGGCACTGAGCTCGGTGACATAGCCAAGGCTTGCGGTGTAGAGTATAAGATCGGTATGGAGGCTGCTTCTGACACAGGCGAGTCAATCGCTCCTGAGCAGGCAAACGACGTGATCCAGGACCTTACATTCGTGACTATCCTCAAGGATTACGGCAAAGATGCTGACATGACCATCGCGAAACCGGAGGGATATGATCCAGCTCCATTCTACAACAGTGCGACACACGCAATGAACGTGGCTGATCCTGAGACAGGCAAGACAGAGACAGGCCAGACAATATGGAGCCCTGGCATGATGATCACATACGGAAAGACTCCTAACGGAAAGTATATGATCAACTGGCCGATCTACGGTAACGACTATTATATCAACTCTATCGAGATGACTCCTGCAGAGAGAAAAGAGGCCTACAAGAAGGCAAAGAACTTCACCCTCTGCTTCATCTACTTCATCCAGACAGAGCTTGGCATGAAGCACCTCGGACTCGCAGACGATGAGTTCCCGACAGAGGACAAGCTCGCATTCATCCCGTACCACAGAGAGTCAAGACGTATCGTGGGTGAGGCTTTCTTCACAATCGATGCCGCTGCTGCTCCATATGATTACAAGCACCCATACTATAGAACAGGTATCGCAGTAGGTGACTATGCAGTGGATCACCACCACTTCCGTCATCCAGAGTGGAGAACACTTCCAGACCTCCACTTCTATCCTATCCCTTCTTACAACGTTCCGATGGGAGTCCTCGTCCCTAAGCAGGATGACGTGAAGGATCTCCTTGTTGCAGAGAAGTCTGTTTCTGTTTCAAACCTCATCAACGGTGCGACAAGACTTCAGCCTGTAGTTATGCAGCTCGGTCAGGCAGCCGGTGCAATCGCAGCCCTCTCAATCATGCAGGGCAAGTCTGTAGACAAGGTAAGCGTACGTCAGGTGCAGGCAGCTCTTCTTGATGCAGGAAGCTACATCATGCCATACCTTGATCTTCCAAAAGACCATCAGCACTTCAAGGCTGTCCAGAGAATCGGTGCAACAGGTATCCTCAGAGGAGAGGGCCGTAACGTAGGTTGGGCTAACCAGACATGGTTCCGTACAGATGATCCTCTCTTCGCTGAGGAACTTTTCATAAAGGAGTTCTACGGTGGCGACCTTGGCCTTGGCAACGGCCCTGTGACAGTAGGCAAGCTCGTGGAGACATTCCGCCGTCTCGGCATTTCAGTGCCAAGAGATGCAGAGGCATCATGGTGGGCAAAGTTCGGTCTTGAAAACTATGATGCAAAACGCACGGCTACACGTCTTGAGGCTGCAGTGCTTATCGATGCCCTCTTCAACCCATTCATGAATTTCAGAGTAGATTACGAAGGAAACATCCTCAGATAATGAAGAAATACATCATCATATCTGCACTGACCCTGCTGGCTCTGCTGGTAGGGTTGTGTACTTCAAAGCCACAGGCTGCTCCTGCTGAAAAGGTCTATCCGGTAGACCCGCTCATCGGAACAGGAGGCCATGGTCATGTCTTTGTTGGTGCAAATGTGCCTCACGGCATGATCTCGGTCGGTCCTAACAACGAAACACTCGGCTGGGACTGGTGCTCGGGCTATCATGACAGCGATTCCACTATTGCCGGTTTTGCACAGAACCACCTCAGCGGAACAGGTGTGGCTGACCTTGGAGAGATCCTCCTTATGCCATATCTCGGCGAGCCGTCATTCGAGGCAGTGGTATTTGACAAGAAAGCACAAAAGGTAAAGCCGGGCCATTATTCGGTTGACCTCATGGATGGTGCAGTGTCTGTGGAACTTACTGCTACTGAAAGGGTTGCATATCATAAGTATTCAAAGAAAGCAGACTTGAAACTCGCTGTTTCCCTTGATCTCGAGACTGCTGTAAAGTCACTCATGTTCAGAGATGGCCGTCAGGAGTCAGAGATCGTAACTGTCGACGAGTACACTGTAGCGGGTTACAGAAAATCAAGCGAGTGGGCAAGGGACCATATGGTATACTATGCCGTACGTTTCAGCCGTCCGATCGCTCAGACTATCGGTGAGAACCCTAAGGTGGCATTCACATTCGGTGATGTGAACGAGGTCGAGGCAAGAGTTGCTCTCTCGTACAATTCTGTCGAGGCTGCTTTGTCAAACCTCGAAGCTGAGGGCGGCATGACATTCCAGGATGCTCTCGCATCGGCTGAAGGAAAGTGGAACAGCCAGCTTTCAACTATCGATTTCAAAGGTCTCAACCCTACAATCGACAAGATCTTCTATACATCGCTTTATCACACTGCATTCGCTCCACAGCTCTTCTCAGACGTGGATCAGCAAGATGAATATACAATCTTCTCTACTTGGGATACATACAGGGCTGTCCATCCGCTCTATACCATCATCGATCCGAATGCAGGAGATTATGTCAATTCGATGATCAACATCTCCAAGACAACAGGACGTCTCCCTGTATGGCCGCTTGCCGGCTTTGAGACAGACTGCATGGTGGGTGTGCATTCAGTTCCTATCATTGCAGATGCTGCGCTTAAGGGCATTGAGGGTGTTGATAAAGAATTGGCACTTGCAGAGGTCAGGAAGTTCGCACAGCAGTTTGTTCCTGATGGAGGACTCGAGTATATAGATGTGTTCGGATATCTTCCTGCAGACAAGGTCAACTGGTCGGTCTCAAGGGCTCTCGAGTATTGTATCGACGATGATGCTGTCGCTCGCCTTGCTGTGGCTTGCGGTGACGAGGAAACAGCTGCATACTATGCTGAACGCGCAAAGAACTACAGACATTACTTTGATCCCGTGACTGGCTATATGCGTGGCCGCCTCTCTGACGGCAAGTTCCGCGAGCCGTTCGATCCTTCTTTCTCGCTTCATGAGGAGGCAGACTACGTAGAGGGTAACGCATGGCAGTACACATGGCTCGTACCTCACGATCCGCATGGACTCATCGCACTCTTCGGAGGCGAGGAGCAGTTCCTCAGCCAGCTTGACGCTCTCTTCCTTGCTGACGAGAACCTCAATGAAGGTGCATCGATCGACATCACAGGCATGATCGGCCAGTATGCTCATGGAAATGAGCCTAGCCATCACACACTATATCTCTATGCCTACGCAGGTCAGCAGCATAAGACAGCCGAAAAGATCCGTCATGTGTGCGAAGACTTCTACACAACTCAGCCGGACGGCCTTATCGGAAACGAAGACTGCGGCCAGATGTCTGCATGGTATGTATTCTCTGCTATGGGATTCTATCCTGTACATCCTACGGCAGGCGTATATGTGTTCGGTACTCCTCTCTGTCATGAGGCAGTGATCCACACGGTGGACGGAACTGATTTCAAGGTCGTTGCAAATAACAACAGCGCCGAAAACAAGTACATACAGTCAGTGAAACTTAACGGTCAGCCATACACCAAGTCATGGATATCTCACGAGGATATCATGAAGGGTGGCGAGATCGTGTTTGAGATGGGACCTCAGCCGTCAGAGTTCGGCTCGGCAAGGGAGGACCGTCCGTTTGCAGAAGAAATCAAATACTAAACTTTATATAAATCAATGAAGAATCATTCCATTATCAAAGCCGTTGTGGCTTTCCTGGCAGTACTTCTTCCTGCAGCAGCCTTCGCGGGCGTGCCTGTAAAGGGAGTGGTAAATGATGCGTCAGGATATCCACTCATCGGTGTAATGGTCTATGAGCCAGGAACTTCAAACGGTTCCATGACTGACATAGACGGAAATTATACTTTGACAGTGTCTTCAGACGATGCGAAGATCGCCTTCTCAAGCATGGGCTATCTTGAGCATGTAGAGAATGTTGCCGGAAGAGCTGTCATCAATGTCACACTCCAGGACGACACCCAGACTCTTGACGAGGTAGTAGTCGTAGGTTATGGTGTGCAGAAGAAGGGCACCATGACAGGTTCGGTGGCTTCTGTGAGCACAGAGGCCCTCACAAAGGCACCTACAGATAACGTATCCAACATGCTCGGAGGTAAACTCCCAGGTCTCGTTTCAAGACAGACATCAGGTCTTCCGGGTGAGAACCAGGCAGATATATACATCCGTGGAGTCTCTACCACAGGTTCGTCTTCACCGCTCGTGCTTGTTGACGGTGTAGAGCGTGACTTCTCGAACCTCGACCCATCAGAGATCGCAAACATCACTATCCTTAAGGATGCGGCTTCAGCTGCTGTATACGGTGTGAAGGGTGCAAACGGTGTTATCCTCGTTACAACTAAGCGTGGAGACGCTGCACAGACTACCATCACATACAACGGTGCGATGACATTCTCACAGAATGCCGACATGATCGAACTCCTCGACGGTCCTAGCTATGCTTACTGGCATAACCTCGCTTCTGACCTCGACGGCATCGCAAGACAGTATTCTGATCTTGAGATCGGCTACATCAAGAACGGTAACGACCCTCAGGGCGTAATGGGCAACACAGATTGGCTCGACCTCATCTTCAAGGATGTTGCCGTAGGCCACAACCACAATGTAAGCATCACAGGAGGTACAGACAAGGTACGTTACTTCGTTGGAGGTAGCGCCCTTAACCAGGACGGTATCATCAGTGACGTATGGTTCCGCAGATACAACCTCCGTTCAAACATCGACATCGAACTCACTGACCGTCTCAGCGTGAAGCTCGACGTTTCTGGCCGTATCGAGAACCGTCACCAGCCAGGTGTGTCTGCAGGTGCGAGCGACCCTACAGCGTCACTTGACAACGGTGGTGCGGAGTATGGCTACAAGAACATCATCTTCTACGCCATCTCAGCTCGTCCAACCATCAACCCACAGATGCCTGACGGTACATATATCGGATATCAGAACCCGCTTATCGCACGCGATCATTCTGGTTTCAATAAGAAGAACAACAGCTACGTACAGACCTCTGCTACAATCTCTTACAAGATTCCTGGCATCGAGGGCCTTACTGCAAAGGGCCTCTTCAGCTACGACTTCCAGAACACTCTCCAGAAGAAGCTCACAACTCCATATCTGCAGATTACTCCGCAGTATGGCACACGTGGAGAGGACGGATTCCTGGCCATGACTCCAGGTAACTCCCCTCACTCTGCGAGCGGTATCAACCAGCTTACCGAGAGCCACAACCTCTTCAGTCGCTTCACATACACTCTTCAGCTCAACTATGCCAACAACTTCGGCAAGCATGATGTAGGAGCTGACCTCGTGTGGGAGCAGAGCGGTACAAACTCACGCTCATTCAGCGCTTCAAAGCAGAACTTTGCCATTACAGAGATTCCTGACCTTAACTTCAGTACCGAGGTTACTCCGAACTCTGTGACAGGTAGCCACACAGACACAGGACGTCAGGGTCTTCTTTTCAGAGGAAACTACACATACGACAATAAGTACATGGTCCAGGCTTCTATCCGTGGTGACTGGTCTGCAAAGTTTGCAAAGAACAACCGTCTCGGTATCTTCCCGGCAGTATCTGCGGGTTGGAAGATCTCTGAGGAGGATTTCATGGCAAGCACAAGGGGAGTGCTTGACAACCTCAAGCTCCGTGCTTCATACGGTATCCTTGGTAACGACGCCATTTCGGATTTCCTTTACCTCCAGGGTATCGCCCTCAGCTCTAAGCCTACTGCTGTGATCAACGGCGTGCCAACTCAGAGCCTCTCAACTTCATCTGTTCCTAACAGAGACATCACATGGGAGACTACTACGACATACAACATCGGAGTTGACGCATCATTCTGGAACCGTCTCCTCAGCATCGAGGCTGATGCGTTCTACAAGGTTACTACAGACATCCTCCAGAGCCAGGCTGGCCAGATGCCGCCTTCAATCGGAGGTAACTACTCGTCAATCATCAACGGCGGTGTGATCGACGTACGCGGATTCGAGGTCGTTCTCGGCCACTCAAACAAGGTAGGTGAGTTCAGCTACAACGTGTCTGCAAACGCTTCATTCGCACGTAACCGTTACATCAGCACAAACGACAGCGACAACATCCCTTCATATCAGAGCAAGATCGGCCAGCCTCTCGGCGGCGTACTCGGTTATGTCTCTGACGGACTCTTCCAGAGCGAGGAGGAGATCGCTGCTTCGCCACTCTACAACAGCGGTGTGCGCGTTGGTGACATCAAGTACAAGGACCTCAACGGTGACGGTAAGATCACTGCAGAGGACCGCACATGGATCGCCGGCAGCCAGCTCCCTGAGGTGATGTTCGGTCTCAACTTTGACTTCGAGTGGAAGGGATTCGACTTCTCGATGTTCTTCCAGGGTGCGACTAACACAGAGATCATGCTCTGCGGTACATACAGCGCCCTCGGATTCTCGGACGGTACTTATTACACTCAGGCCTTCAAGTGGGGCAGCAACCCTCCTAAATATCTCGTGGAAGGCAGCTGGAGACCAGACAACACTGGTGCACAGTATCCACGTCTGAGTACACAGTCATCAAACAACAACGTCCTTCCAAGTGACTTCTGGAAGCGTGATGCTTCATATGTACGTCTGAAGAACCTTCAGTTGGGATACACTCTCCCTTCAAAGGTCACTGACAGACTCAAGGTCCAGAACCTCAGAGTTTACTTCAGCGCAAACAATCTGTTCACAGTTTCAGCGCTCTCCAAGATCGGTATCGACCCGGAGGCGCCAAGTGTAAACAACGGTTACTATCCGCAGCAGCGTATGTACAGCTTCGGACTCAGCCTCACATTCTAAAACTTTGGAAAGATGAAAAAGACATTATATACAATCATTTCGGTCATCCTTCTTGGAGGATTTACGGCTTGCAATGTGACAGACCTGGATCCGAACAACAAGTATGACGCATCATTCGGATTCAAGGATCAGGCGAATGTGGAGCTTTACCTCAATTCGTTCTATCCTATGACAGGCAACTTCGGACAGTTCGGCTCGAATGCCCTTGGAGGAAGCAACTCAAGCATGTCTGACGGACTTACAGACATTCTCAAGTACGGTGCGATGGTGGCAGGTGCAGGCGACTGCAACCTCATCATGACAGTAGACGGCCAGCAGAGCATCAACAACAACTATTTCGATGCATGGACTACATGCTACGGATGGATCCGCCGCATCAACGAGTTCCTTGACGGTCTTGCACAGAACAAGGGGAACTTCACTGCAGAGCAGGCAGCCCGTTTCGAGGCTGAGGCTAAATATTACAGAGGTTATGCATATTTCCTCATCATGCGTTCGCATGGTATCATGCCGTCGAAGGTTGGTGAAGGACATGACCTCGGTGCTATCCTCCACCTTGATATCAACACTCAGAACGCTGCGAACAAGAACCAGGCTCGTGCGACTGTAGCCCAGACATGGGATCAGATCGCTTCTGACCTAAAGTTCGCTTATGAGAATCTTCCTGCTCCAGCAGCTGCACGTGGACGTCTCAACTGCTATGCAGCACACGCCCTCAATGCAAGAGCGATGCTTTATGCTGAGCGTTATGATGCTGCCAAGTCTTCAGTTGAGGCTATCATGGATTCCGGTCTTTATGGCTACATCGATGACTACTCTGCGATCTTCAAGGATCTCAACAACAAGGAAGTGATCTGGGGATTCGGCTATGCTGCCGGTGTGCTCACTCACTCATTCGACCAGAAGTACTCGCAGCCAGGCGACATCTGTACCAACGACGGTAAGGGTAGCGGCTATGCAGGTCCTACTCAGGAGTTTGTGGATTCATATGACTATGCAGACGGTAAGCCTTTTGACGTGAACGATGCAGCAAACCGTTATGTGACTAACGAGAACGCTTCAGTACGTGACCCACGTCTTGCAGCTTCGATCATGTGGAACGGTTCGGTCTGGAAGGGCCGTGCTCTTGAGTGCTACGAAGGTGGAGTTGACCAGAAGTATATGCCATACGGCTCGGTAAACACTCCTGGTAACACTGTGACAGGCTATTACATGCGCAAGATGCTGGACGAGACCAACCTTGACTTCCTTGTGAATGGCTCATACAGACCTTGGATCGAGTTCCGCTATGCAGAGATGATGTTCATCTATGCAGAGTGTCTTGCTCGCGAAGGCAAATATGCAGATGCGCGTAATGTGATCGTCGAGCTCCGCAAGAAACGTTTTGCCCGTGAGGACGTATATACTCAGGATGCAGCTGACCTTGAAGGTGCACTTGACCTTATCCTCAAGGAGAGGGCTACAGAGCTCTGCTTCGAGGGTCACCGTTTCTGGGATCTCCGCCGTACAGGACGTGCAGCACAGGTGCTCAATGGTAAGAAGTACAACGGCGTTCTCTGGAAGAAGAACACTGACGGCAGTTTCACTCCAACAGCAGTGTCATGCGACATGGGAGCAAGAAAGTATCCTTCAAAGTTCGATTCTTTCCCAATCCCGCAGAACGAAATCAGCAACAATACAAAAGCTATCCAGAACCCAGGCTGGTAAAAACAAGAAGATATGAAATACATCAAGATACTGTTCCTCGCTCTTCTGGCTGCAGTTTCATGCCAGAAGCTTGACACTCCTGAGCTGGACACAGCCAACCATCTCAGCTCTTTGAAGTGTATGGTATATTACGATGCTGACAACCTCAGACTGTATGATCAGATAGATGTCCTCAACTCGGGTACATTCAATCAGCAGATGGGTGCCATCACATACACATTCCCTCAGGGTGAGAGATATACCGCAGAGACTCTCAAGCGCTGCCGTCTTGAGGCGACAATCCCTTCGACAGCACGCCTCGTGGAAACCGATGCAAAGGGTAATGTCATTGCTGACGGCATCGGTGGCATGCGTGACTTCTCTGCTGCCAAGACCACTATATACTTCAAGGTCATCGCGGCAGACGGTACTGAGAAGAAATTCCAGGCACAATTTCAATTCAACAAATAAACCATTTTTATTAACCCAAATTTTTTAAACACATTATGAAAAAGATTTTCGCTGCGCTTTCTGCAGCTCTTGTTCTTTTCTCAGCTTGTCAGAAGGAAACTCCTACAGTTTCTTTCGCTCTTACAAGCGACAACGTTGAGGTTGCTGGTCTTACAGCTTCTGCTCTCGTTGTAGTTGATGCAGCTGCTAAGACTGCTGCTATCGAGGTTGCTTACGCTGACAAGGCTCAGCTCCAGGCCCTCCAGGTTAACTTCGTAGGTGTTCCTTCAGATGTAACAGTAGAGAACTTCACTTTCGACTTCTCGACTGGTGCAACTAAGGAGGTTGCTGTTTCACAGAACGGTGCAACTGACACATATGTATTCTCTGCTTCTTACGCTGCTCCACAGCCTAAGTTCGTGACTATGTCACTCGTTCCTTCAAAGAAGACTACTGACGAGAACGGTGAGGAGGTTTACGTAGCTGCTGGTGCGGAGGCTGCTGTTGCAGGTGGTGTCGCTAAGCTTAAGGGTTCTGCAAACCTTAAGGTTGTTGCTTTCAACTACACTGTTTCTCCAGCTGACGTTAAGGTACTCGTTGACGGTCAGGAGATCGCTTCAGGTGCTATCCTCGACTTCTCTGACAAGGTTAACGGTGTAAACTTCACTCTCGAGTGCGACGGTGTTCAGGAGACTGCAAACGTTAAGGTTGTTACAACTGGTTTCTCTTCAATCGAGCGCGTTTGGGGTAGATACATCAAGCCAGAGACAACAGATGCTAACTGGTTCGGTGAGCCTATGGCAGCTGAGAACGGCAGCACATACAGATATGCTGCTATGGACGGCAAGTATGTATACCTTCCAAAGGCTGGTGGTCCAGAGGTTAACGTAATCGACGCTATGACAGGTGAGTTCGTTAAGCAGCTCGACGTAACAGGCATCGACGGTGGTGTTCACAAGACTTCATCAGTTCAGGTTGCTGACAACAACGGTTCTTCAGTTGTTCTCGTTGCTAACCTCGTTAACGCTAAGGATTCACACCTCAAGGTTTACGCTTGGTCAGACCTCGACGCTGCTCCAGCAGTTGCTCTCGACTATGTTCTTCCTGAGGCTTACCGTTTCGGTGACAAGTTCCAGTTCGAGGGTACTTGGGCAGAGGGCCGTCTTGTGTTCGTAAGCTACGCTGGTGCTGCTGACCGCCCAGTTGCTATCTTCGACGTTAAGAACGGTGTTGTAAATGCTGAGCCTACTATCGTTAAGATCGGTGAGGTAGGTAACAAGGGTAACTCTATCAGCGGTCTCTACAAGTACAGCGACACTGAGTACATGTGGGCTGGTACAGGTGCACTCTTCGCTACATACAACGTTTCTGGCAACACATTCACTCAGAGCTATGTATGTACAGATGGCGGTAGCTACTCACACCCAATGCACGACGTACACTTCATCACTTACAACGAGCAGAAGTATGCAATCTACTGCCGTCTCCTCAACGGATACCAGGATGCTGCTGTACGCTTCATGGAGCTCAACGCTGAGACTCTCAAGGCATCTGTAGAGACAGCTGACGTAACAACTGACAAGCAGGTCGCTCTTGGTGACCCTGAGAAGGAGTACGTTACAGCTCTCAAGAACGGTAACGGTTGCGGTGCTTGCGACGTTTACGTAGCTGCTGACGGTACTGTTTACGTACTTGGTTACGCTCCAGGTGCTGGTATGTCAATGTTCAGACTTAAGTAATCATTTACTACCTATATGAACCCGGGGGCTTTCAAGCCCCCAGGTTCTTTATTTTTTACACAATGCATAGAATATTAACAATAGCAGCAATGCTTTTCATGGCAGTGTCCTGCCACCTTAGCTGTTCCAAGACTCCGACCCCGACTCCACAACCGGAACAGTCTAAGCCAGAACTTTACATCACTTCACTTTCGCTGAAGGAATTCCCAGGGGTTGAAACTGAAATCGACAATCCATCAAAGTCTATATATATGACCTTGCCATATGGCGCAAAGCCTGGTAGGGCCACTCTCATTTATGAAACAAACGAAGGCGTGACAGGCTCTCCGGAAAGCGGATCTCAGGTTGACATCACAGCACCTGTACAGATCTTCCTCAAGGATGCCGAAGGCAACGCCTGCAAATATATTCTTACAGTTACAGTAGGAAAGTCAAGCAGCGCCAACATCCGCAGCATCTCCAACAACGAGTATTACGCTGCAGGCAAGATCTCAGGAACTGACATCCTTTTCAGCCTTCCATTCGGCGCAGATGCATCTAAGCTTACATTTACAGCAGAGCTTTCTGCAGATGCGACAGCATCTGTAGATTTCTCTCAGCCTATGGATCTTACTGAGCCTAAGACTGTAGTTGTCACAGCGGCTGACGGCGTGAGTACAAAGGAGTATACTCTCAAGGCTGAAATCGCAGCACAGGAGGTCGCTGTAAGAGGCGTATATCTCCCAGCTCCTCATCATAGCACATCATTCAGCAGCTATGAGAATGCCAGGAAGTCTATCGATCTCATGGCTGACCTCAACTTCAACTGTCTCTTCGTATGCGTATGGGCAAACTCAAAGATAGCATGGGACAGCGAAGTTCTGATGGCCAACTCTACATATGCAGATGCCTCTGCTGCCAACATGTATGCAAACTACACAGGCGGTTCTGGCGATGCTCTCAAGGACATCATCGAGCTTGCGCATGCTCAAGACATCAAGGTAATCCTCTGGTTCGAGTATGGATTCATGCATAAGATCGGAGGTGCTGACTTCAACGATCCTATCCTTGCCAAGCATCCGGAGTGGATTGGCATCGGCAATGACGGCAAGCCATCTAACTACAACAACAACGACTTCTATCTCAATTCATATGATCCTGAGGTACAAGAGTTCATGCTCAGCCTTATGGAAGAGGCGGTTGCGAAGTATCCGGAAGTGGATGGTATCCAGGGCGACGACCGTCTTCCTGCTATGCCGCGCAACTCGGGTTATGACGCAAAGACAGCTGCTGCTTACAAGGCCGAGATGGGCGTAGAACCTCCTACAGACTATGACGATGCACAGTGGGTTCGCTGGAGACTTGACAACCTCAATGCCTTCGCCCGTACAATGTATGGTCGTCTCAAGGCAAAGAAGTCCGACCTCTGCGTATGCTTCGCTCCTAACAAGTAT
Organism: Bacteroidales bacterium; assembly: GCA_017560625.1. Classification (GTDB taxonomy): domain Bacteria; phylum Bacteroidota; class Bacteroidia; order Bacteroidales; family UBA932; genus Cryptobacteroides. Next base: position 12,257 of record JAFZEP010000007.1, on the reverse strand, counting down.
CCATGGTGCGAGGGTGTGCTCATGCAGGAGTGGCCTGCTTGGATCAAGGACGGTGTCGTAGATCTTCTCACTGTTCAGTTCTATGTCCTTCCTACATATGAGAAAGACGTGACAGATGCAATGGGTTATGTGAAGGCTAATTCAGATAAGAACCTTCTCAATCCTGCCATGATCCTCAAGAACGGAAGCAAGATCCTCGACAAGGATGTCCTCATCGAGCAGCTTCAGTTCAACCGCAAGCAGGGTACAAACGGAGAGGCTCAGTTCTGGTTTGACGGACTTTACACAGATTATGTACAGGAGGTGTTCCGCAAGTTCTATCCATCTAAGGCGGCCTTCCCTGAATTCTAAAAATGTATAATATAATGAAGATGTCAACAATTTTTGCGTCGCTGGCTCTGCTTCTGATGGCATGCAATCCACTCGGCGACAAAGTGACTTTGAATGCTCCTTCTGATGTGAATGTGGAGCAGACTGGTCTTGAGACAGTGCGACTCACATGGACAAATACAAGCACAGCCTATGACGGAGTGATCATCGAGCGCGCTTCGCAGAAAGGTGGCCTTCAGTTCGCTGAAATCGCCCGCACAGGAGCTGGTATCCTTATCTACAACGACAAGAATCATAGTGGAGACGACTACTATCAGTACCGTCTCACTACATATCGAGGCGAGCAGAAGAGCGAGGAGAAGATCGTGAACTTCCGCTACAGCAAGCTCCCTGTTCCTACGCAGTTCAAGGCAGAGCTTGGAGAAGACGGTCTTGTTCTTACGTGGAAGGATAACTCTACCGGAGAGGAAGGATTTATCCTTCGCAAGAGTGCAAATGGAGAAGCTTTCAAAGACTGGAAGGTTGTTGCGCCAAATACAGAGACAGTAACAGACTCTGATATCATCTCGGGTAAATATGCATACGAACTGTATGCGTTTGCAGGCGAAGACCGATCTGCAGTCGCTACGCTTGAGTTTGACAACACAGGCACACCTCAGGTGAAGACAGACAAGGTGACTCCATCATGGCATCAGGTACACGTGCAGTTCTATCTTCAGGATGACGGAGGATTTCCATGCGAGGCCGGAATCTGCTGGAAGGAAGACGGCAGCAGGGGAGCAACAGTAAACGACTGCTGCTACACATACCCGGCAAAGCTCAGAACTGGCGATCCATACTACGGATCAGCGCAGGGTCTTGTTCCTGAAAAGACCTATTATTTCCGTCCATGGGTGAAGTTTGATGGCAAATATCACTATTTCTCTGAAGTGTCATCAGCACTTCTTGCTGAGCCTCAGCCTTACATCGCTGATTGGACAGACATTTCAGCACAGTATGATATGCCGGCTTCTATAAAGCTCTATAAGACTACAACCGATGTAACAGGACGTAAGGTGAATGCATGGTATGCAATCGCAGACATGAGCCAGGGAGATCTTGAACTCAGGACATTCAAAACAGCTTCAGCAACCAAGCCTTCAGTGGCTGCGAAGAGCCTTGAGGGAGCCCAGATCATCATCAACGGCGGCTACTTCGGAGGCGGTCAGTCTTACAGCTATGTCATGGATCAGGGCAAGGAGACGGCTGCAGGCGTAAGGGCGGTAACACGCAGCTACTATGCTGATGCCAACAAGACAAGCACATCGAAGTCATTCAATATCACTCGCGGTGCATTCGGAGTGAATCAGAATCAGGAGCCTTCGGTGAAGTGGCTTTACTCATCTAATGAGTGGGCTTATGATACTCCGCTCCCTGCATTCAACAGCGGTCCAGTGCTCAAGCCTACAGACTCCTACCCATCAAGGAGACATACATGGGATGTTTATTCAGCTATTGGCGGTGGTCCGATCATTCTTCATGATGGACACATCTGCATCGACTATCTGACAACAAAGGACAAAGGTAACGGTGGACGTTATGTCGGCAATCCTGAACTTCTTGATGATGATATCTTCGGCCCGTCTGTTCGTCCGCCAAGAACTGCAATCGGACATACTGCTGACGGCAAGATCATCCTTATGGTAGTGGATGGCCGTGACTCCGGTGGCAGTAAGGGTGTGAGCCTTGACGAGCTTGCGCGTCTGATGAAGGGCCTTGGATGTGTGAATGTCCTCAACCTTGACGGTGGCGGCTCTACGGTAATGTGTGCAACACCAGAGGCAACCATCCTCAACAAGCCATCAGACGGCTCAGAGCGAGCAGTGATGTCGTTTGTTGCCATCGTAGCAAAATAAGTTTGTGGTATTCTTGCAAAAGAAAATGTTCTTTTATTTGCATGAATACCACAAAAGACGTTAAAAGTGCCATTTTTGGCTGAAAAATAAAATCCTTGCAAAAGAATCTCATGATTTGTTTGCAAGGATTTTATTCAATATTTTGCTGATGATTGTGCGTCTCTAGAATATCACTTTGATGTTGAAGATCTCGTTTTCGCAGAAGGTGGCCTTGAATGAGAGGCTGCCTTCTGTCTTTTCAGCCAGGATTGAGGCAGGGGAGAGCTCGATTGCGACATAGTCGCCGATGCGCAGCGATGTGAGCTCAGAAGCCTTGCAGATCGCTTCCTCAGCAAGCTGGAGCAGTCTTGTTGCCTCGCAGTCTGCCTGCATGTTGACATAGCCGGTGCCTGGAGTCTCCAATGAGAAGATTACCTTGTCATTCTTGATGAACTCTGCCTTGTTGCCCTCAGTCTCGAATACTGCCGGATTGTAGAGCGGCAGCGGGAGGATGGATGTGTGATCTGCGCATGAACCGTATGCTTTTTCGACTCCGCCTACATACAGAAGCGCACCGAAGTTGAGAGAGTCGTAGTAACGTGATACGAATTTATGGCTGATGCATTTGCCTGCTTTGCTGATTCGTGCAAAGATTACTGGCGCCCACTCCCATGCATTAACGCACTCGGGAGAGTAGAGGTCTCTGTTCTCTCTCTCCCAAGTTGTGTCAGGTCGGCAGTAACACATGTCACTGCCGTATGGTTTTACAATGATGTTCATAGATATATATATATTTCGGCCCTACCCGGGCCGGCTTCGAAAACTTTGTTACAAAGTTTTCTCGCTTGCTAGTCTTCCTGCTGAGCAAAGAGGTCGCCGAGACCTTCAAAAGGGGTGTAGCCCTTTGTGCGTGGAGCTGACGCCGGCTTCGGACCTGAATTATGATGTCCCTGTTTCTGGCCTGCCTTCTTCTCCTGGTCGTACTGAGCCTTCAGCTTGGCGAACTGACTCTTGGTGTCGAGGGTGAAGTCGCCGTTCTCGATCCATGCGAAGTATGACGGCTCTGTGTTGTAGATCTCGCGTGCAGTCTTGCCCTTGTGCTTTCCGAAACTGATCACAGGCTCGTCCTTGTCGTTGAGGATAAGTCTTCCGGCATAGTCCACAGTCCTCTGCTTTGTGGAGAACTTGGCAAGCTTGTCGACGTTGTTTTCGATACGTGGGTCTCCGGCATATCTGTCAAGCTGGCCCTTGAGCACTTCATAAGTCGCCAATGTGTCGGCCTCAGCTGCATGAGCGTCCACCAGGTCACGTCCGCAGTAGAACATGAACGCAGCCTTGAGTGTACGCGGCTCCATCATGTGGAAGATGTTCTGCACATCCACCATCTTCATCTTGTGAAGATCTACCGCTGGCTTCTTCTCAGTGTGGCGGATTACTCTTTCAAACTCCTCGGCAAGCATAGGGAGGTCGAATTTGGCCGAATTGAAACCTGCCAGGTCTGAACCTTCAAGCCATGATGCAACTTCGTCGCAGATCTCGCAGAATGTAGGGCATTCCGCAAGGTCGGCAGCAGAAATTCCATGGACGGCCTGTGCTGCAGGATTGATGGCTCTCTGGCAGCCTGCCTCGTAGTCCCATGGCTTCACTCTCCATGTCTTGACTCTCTGTTCGCCGCCAGGCATGATCTTGACAAAGCAGAGCTCAATGATCGAGTCTGACGCGATATTGAGCCCTGTGCTTTCTATGTCAAAAAAGACTAATGGTCTTTCAAGATTTAATTCCATAAACTTAATAAAGATTTTCCCGAAATCTACGATATCATAATAGGCATGATGATGCCGCAGATCTTCTCGCTCTCAGCCTCGTCTTCTGCTGGAAGGATGAGGGCTGCTCTCTTGCTGTCGAGGAACTTCATCACGATCTCGCCGCAGCTCATGTTCGAGAGGATCTCGATGATGAACGGTGACTTGAATCCGATTGTGAGCTCAGCTCCGTCGTACTGACATGCAACGTTTTCGTGTGCTGCAATCGAGAATCCGAGGTCCTGTGCTGAAATCATGAGGTTGCCTTCCTTGAGGTCGAACTTGATGTGGTTCGATGCCTTGTTTGAGCAGACAGACACACGGCGTACTGTGTTCAGAAGCTGTGCTCTGTTGATCCTGAGGATGTTTGAGTTGTTCTGTGGGATTACATCACGGTATTTAGGATATTTACCGATCACAAGGCGGCAGATCACGAGGGTGTTGCCGAACTTGAACGATGCGTTCTTTGCGTCGAATGCGATCTCTACAGTCTCGGCGTCTTTTCCGATGATGGCCTTGAGGATGCCCGCTGGCTTCTTGTGGAGGATGAATGACGCTTTCTCTGCTGTGCTGACATCTGCAGTAGTGTAGCAGATGAGCTTATGAGAGTCTGATGCTACGAGAGTTGTCGATGCTGTGTCGATGTCGAAGAGGATACCGTTCATTGCAGGACGGATCTCGTCGTCGGCTGTGGCATATATTGTGCTCGAGATACCTTCTACGAGGCTCTGAGCCGGGAACTGGATTACAGTTGCAGTCTCGTCTGTGCCTACGATTTCAGGATAGTCTTCAGCAGGGAAGTATGGAAGAGTAGACTCTCCGCTTGCCCAGCTGCATACGAATGAGCTGTCGTTTGTCGTGTTGATTGTGAGCGGCTGGTCTGGAAGCTCCTTGAGGAGATCCATCATGTGCTTTGCCGGAACGGCGATCCTTCCTTCCTCCGCTGTGCTCTCTACTTCGATCTGTGTTCTGAGAGTAAGCTCTGAATCCGATGCTGTGATCTCCAGCATGTTTCCCTTGAGGTCGAAAAGGAAGTTCTCAAGGATCGGAAGTGATGACTTTGCAGGGATGGCTTTTGACACTGCCATCAGCCCTTTGAGCAACTCTGCACTGGAAATGATAAGTTTCATAATTTGTCGTGTTAATCAGTCAACAAATATAAGTAATATTTCTTATCCGATGAAACTTTCTTTAGAAAACCGCGTATATTATTGTGGAGTTCTTCAACTCCCGCGTCATAGCATGCAAATATATATCCATTCAATATACAATGAGACAGTTAAAGATTACTAAATCAATTACAAACCGTGAGAGTGCCTCGCTTGACAAGTACCTGCAGGAGATCGGTAGAGAGGAGCTCATCACAGTGGAAGAGGAAGTGGAACTCGCTCAGCGCATCCGCAAGGGTGACCAGCAGGCTTTGGAGAAGTTGACAAGAGCAAACCTCCGCTTCGTGGTGTCAGTGGCAAAGCAGTATCAGAACCAGGGTCTCAGCCTTCCTGACCTCATCAACGAGGGTAACCTCGGACTTATCAAGGCTGCGGAGAAGTTCGATGAGACACGTGGTTTCAAGTTCATTTCATATGCTGTGTGGTGGATCCGTCAGTCGATTCTTCAGGCTCTAGCAGAGCAGTCGCGTATCGTGCGTCTCCCTCTCAACCAGGTAGGTTCGCTCAACAAGATCAACAAGGCTCTCTCGAAGTTCGAGCAGGAGAATGAGCGTATGCCTTCAAGCGAGGAACTTTCTGAGATGATCGACGTTCCAAAGGACAAGATCGCAGATACTCTCCGAGTTTCAGGCCGTCATGTGTCAGTGGACGCTCCGTTCGTTGAGGGCGAGGACAACAGCCTTCTCGACGTGCTCGTGAACAACGACTCACCAAGCGCCGACAGAGGTCTCGTGAACGAGTCGCTCAACAAGGAGATCGAGCGTGCCCTTTCAACTCTCGCTCAGCGTGAAAGAGAGATCATCAAGTCATTCTTCGGCATCGGCTGCCAGGAGATGACACTCGAGGAGATCGGCGAGAGATTCGGTCTTACAAGAGAGCGTGTACGCCAGATCAAGGAGAAGGCGATCCGCAAACTCAAGAACAACTCACGTAGCAAGCTCCTCAAGAGCTATCTCGGTTAATAAAATTATTCGAAATGACACCAGAACAATTCATTATAAGCAAGGCGTCTGAAGCAATTCAGGCGCTTTACGGCGTGGAAATCCCTGAGGCGCAGCTTCAGGTGCAGGTGACACGCAAGGAGTTCGAGGGCGACTACACACTCGTTGTCTTCCCGCTCCTCAAAGTCTCTAAGACTACTCCTGAGAACACAGGTAACGCGATCGGAGAGTGGCTCAAGGCAAACACTCCTGAGGTTGCTGCATACAACACAGTGAAGGGCTTCCTCAACATCTCATTCTCTGAGGTGTACTGGAACAATGTATTCGCTGAGATCGCAGCGGCTGAGGATTACGGTCAGCTTGCTCCTACAGGCAGAACAATCATGGTGGAGTACTCTTCACCTAACACTAACAAGCCTCTCCACCTCGGTCACATCCGCAACAACCTCCTCGGCTGGTCAGTTGCAAAGCTCCTCGAGGTATGCGGTCACAACGTGATGAAGGTGAATCTTGTAAACGACCGTGGTATCCACATCTGCAAGTCCATGTATGCTTGGAAGGTTCTCGGCAATGGCGAGACTCCAGCTTCAAGCGGCAAGAAGGGTGACCACCTCGTAGGTGACTACTATGTGGCATTCAACAACCTCTACAAGAAGGAAGTTGACGAGCTCGTAGCAGCAGGTATGCCTAAGGAGGATGCAGAGAAGAATGCACCGTCACTCAAGGCGGCACAGGAGATGCTCTTCAAGTGGGAGAACGGCGATCAGGAGATAGTTGAACTCTGGAAGACTATGAACGGCTGGGTGTACGAGGGCTTTGACAAGACATATGCAGACCTCGGCATCAGCTTCGACAGAACATATTACGAGTCACAGACATACCTCTTCGGCAAGGCCCTCGTTCAGAAGGGACTCGAGGCAGGCATCTTCGAGACTCAGGAGGACGGTTCAGTTTGGTGCGACCTCACAGCAGACGGTCTCGACCGCAAGCTCCTTCTCCGTGGCGACGGTACATCAGTATACATGACTCAGGACCTCGGTACAGCTGAGCAGCGTTTCGCTGAGTACAGCCTTGACGAGCACATCTACGTAGTAGGTAACGAGCAGAACTACCACTTCCAGGTGCTCAAGCTCATCCTCGGCAAGCTCGGCTTCGCTTGGGCAGACGACATCTACCACCTTTCATACGGTATGGTGGAGCTCCCAGAGGGTAAGATGAAGTCACGTGAGGGAACAGTGGTTGATGCTGACGACCTCATCGCAGCAATGTACAACACTGCAAAGGAGACATCTCTTGAACTCGGCAAGATCAACGATTTCTCAGAGGAAGAGCAGGACGCTCTCTTCAAGATGATCAGCCTCGGTGCGCTCAAGTACTTCATCCTCAAGGTGGATCCACGCAAGACAATGCTCTTCGATCCTAAGGAGTCTATCGACTTCAACGGAAACACAGGTCCATTCATCCAGTACACTCACGCACGTATCAAGTCTATCCTCAGAAAGGCAGACGAGAAGGGTGTTGCACACGTACCTGCGGCAGTGAAGCCGGAGTCTGAACTCACTCCTAAGGAGATCCGCATCATCAAGATCCTCAACACATTCCCTGCGAAGGTGGCTGAGGCAGGTGCAGCACACTCTCCAGCAGTGATCGCAAACTATGCATACGAGCTTGCCAAGGAGTTCAACCAGTACTACCACGACACACCTATCCTCCGCGAGGAGAATCAGGCTCTCCTGGAGTACCGTCTTGTACTCGTGGAGACAATCGCAAAGGTGCTCAGCAAGGCAATGTCTATCCTCGGAATCAACCTTCCGGAGAGAATGTAACAGCCGGATATGAATTATATGTTTCCGACCTCCATCAAGGAGGTCAAAGCTCTTGGGTGGGACTATATAGACGTCATCCTCTTTACGGGGGATGCGTTTATAGACCACCCTTCTTTCGGTACAGCAGTGATTGCGCGATGGCTTCAGAAGCATGGCTATCGCGTTGCTGTCGTGCCTCAGCCTAACTGGCGCGACGACCTTCGCGACTTCCGCAAACTGGGTGCTCCAAGACTGTATTTCGGAGTGAATGCCGGTGCGATGGACTCGATGGTCAATCATTATACGGCTGCAAAGCGCCTTCGCAGCGACGATGCCTACACACCTGAGGGAAAGGCGGGACAGAGGCCGGACTATGCGGTGACTGTCTACACCCGTATCCTCAAGGAGATATATCCAGATATTCCGGTGGTAATCGGAGGCATCGAGGCTTCACTCAGACGAGTGACCCACTACGACTATTGGCAAGATGCACTCAAGCCGTCCATTCTTGTGGACAGCGGTGCAGACTGGCTGTGCTACGGAATGGGTGAGCGCACGATGATCGAGTTCACCAAGGCGATCGAAGCCGGACGCAACATCAGCGACATCAGAAAGATCCCTCAGCTGGCCTTCTACATGGACGGCCGCACAAAGCTCAAGGATGCGGTGATACTGAATTCCTATGAGCGATGCACAAAGGACAAGATAGCGTTCGCGGAGAACTTCCATGTGATCGAGACTTATGCAAACATGCTGACGCCTCCGGTGCTGATCGAGCCTGTGGGCAATGGATATGTCCAGATCAACCCTACATGGCCGCCTGCAACCCAGGAAGAGATGGACTCGTTCTGGGACCTTCCGTTCACGAAACTTCCGCATCCGCGCTATAAGGGCAAGCACATTCCAGCCTTCGAGATGATCAAGTTTTCTGTAAACACTCACAGAGGATGCTTCGGCGGATGTAACTTCTGCACAATCGCAGCCCATCAGGGCAAGTTCATCCAGTCGCGTAGCGAGGAGAGCATCATCAAGGAAATCACTGCCTTGAACGGCCTTCCCGGTTTTGCCGGCAATATCTCGGACGTAGGAGCTCCTACAGCCAATATGTACGGCATGAAAGGAAAGAACCCTGAACTTTGTGCAAAGTGCCGCCGCAAGTCGTGCCTTTTCCCTGCGCCATGCAAGAATATGGACCGCTCGCATGAGCGTCTTCTTAAGCTGTATGCGAGAATCGCAGATGTCAAGGGTATACGCCATGCCTACATCGGCAGCGGCATCAGATATGACCTTTTCCTTGACGAGAAGGGATTTGTGGATGAGACTTCATATCCATATCTCAAGGAACTTATCCTCGAGCACACCTCAGGCCGTCTGAAGGTCGCTCCGGAGCATACGGATGACGCAGTGCTGAAGCTTATGGCAAAGCCTTCATTCAAGCTTTTCGAGCGTCTGCGCATGGAGTTCGATGCGATTGTACGCAGCAGCCGCAAGAAGTGTGAGCTCGTGCCTTATTTCATTTCAGCGCATCCGGGATGCGGCATGCGAGAGATGCAGCGCCTTGCACGCACACCAGCCCTGCAGGGTCTCTATATGGATCAGGTTCAGGACTTTACGCCAACTCCTATGACGACCTCTTCTGTCATGTATTATACGGGTCTTGATCCGAAAAACATGCAGAAGGTATTTGTCGAGAGAGACCTTGAGAGAAAGAAAGAACAGAAAACGTTTTTCTTCCGCAGGGGAAAGTAGAAAAAAAGTGCATTCAGTGTTGCTCAATTCAAAAAAATGTCCTACAATTGCACCCGAATTTGTACGACTAACCTGAAATAAATATAAAACGATATGGCAACAGAAAATAAGAGAAGAGCAGTTTGCAGCTACGAGAATATGTCAGAGGAACTTGCTGCTGCATTTGCAGAGAAGTATCCTAAGGGATACGCAGACTATTTCCCCGATCTTGTAAAGTATGACAAGCCAAACGGTGACAGCTTCTATGCAGTTACAGTTGAAATCACTGATGCGATCTACCTTGTGAAGATCAAGGTCAAGACTGACGACGCAGAGGACATCGAGCGTTGGCTTGACGGTGAGGATGGAGACGATGCAGACAACGATTCAGACGGTCTTCCAGACGACAATATCTCACAGTACTCAAGTGAGGATGATGCAGCAGACGGAGAATAATAAACTCTAAATACCCCAGACCGGCCGCAAAACGACCGGTCTTTTTTCAATTATGAGCCGACGAAAAATAGCAGTTGACATACTTGCCCCTGTCAGACGCCTCCTCAAGCGCCTGTCGGAGCGTGACGTCATGATTGTATTGTCGCTTTTTGTCGGCATTGCATGCGGCTTTGCCGCTGTTCTTCTTACTGAGGCGATCCATTTCTTCCAGCACGCGATCTCCTCGGTCAATTCAAGCGGAGAGCATACCTACATCTATATCCTTTTCCCGGGTCTCGGTATGTTGATTGCGATGCTTTTCGTGAGATATATTGTCAAGGACAACATCGGTCATGGCGTGACCAAGGTCCTTCTGGCTGTCTCGAAGAACGAGTCCAAGATACGCCCGCATAACATGTGGACGTCGATGGCGGCTTCTTCTGTGACGATCGGATTCGGAGGATCTGTCGGAGCCGAGGCGCCTATCGTGTATACGGGTGCGGCGATCGGATCGAATGTGGCCAGATACATGGGCCTGTCCTACAAGAACATGACAATTCTGCTGGGTTGCGGTGCTGCAGGTGCCGTTGCCGGCATTTTCAAGGCGCCGCTTGCCGGTGTGCTTTTCACGTTGGAGATTCTTCTCTTCAATATTTCAATGAGTTCCATCCTTCCACTGCTGCTTTCGACAATTTCAGCAACTGTGGTGGCCTGTCTGTGTTCAGAAACAGGATCTGCACCTCCGTTCGAGTGCACGATCTCGCCGTTTGCGATGGGAAACATTCCGTACTATATCCTTCTTGGACTCTTCTGTTCGGCATGTTCGGTCTACTTTACACGTATGACGCTCTGGCTTGAGGACAAGATCAAGAGCATCGAAAAGCCATATGTAAGGTGGGCGCTTTCTGCTATCAGCCTAGGCCTTCTGATCTTCCTGCTGCCTCCACTTTTCGGTGAGGGGTACACATGCATCCGTGGTCTTCTTAATGACGGAAGCGTCAATATGGAAGGAAAGACTGTGCTTTCGTTCATGTTCGACACAGCATGGCTGGTGCCGATATTCTTCCTTCTCGTGTTGATCCTGAAGGTGTTCTCAATGTCGTTCACCAATGCCGGTGGCGGTGTCGGAGGAACATTCGGTCCTACGCTCTTCATGGGTGCGATTGCAGGATTTGTTGTGTCTAGGACCATCAATCTCATCGGTGGAGACATGACTGTGCCTGAGCAGAATTTCGTGCTTGTGGGCATGGCAGGTCTTATGGCTGGTGTGATGCAGGCTCCGATGACTGCGATCTTCCTTATCGCAGACATGACCGGAGGATATGAACTGCTCATTCCGCTCATCATGACAGCTACGATTTCATATGCGGTGACCAGGGCGGTCGAGCCGTATTCGATCTATACCAAGCGTATCGCCAAGAAGGGAGAACTTCTTACTCATGACAGCGACCAGGCTGTGCTTACGCTTCTCAAGACCGGTGACCTGATCGAGAAGGACTTCCTGACTGTGAAGATCGATGCAACATTGGGTGAACTGGTTGAGGTGGTGTCACGTTCGACAAGAAATATATTCCCGGTGATAGATTCGCGCGGACATTTCCAGGGTTTTGTTTCCCTGGAGGACATCCGCAGGGACATGTTCAAGACAGAGCAGTACAAGACGCTGCATGTGTATAATTTCATGAGATCAGCGCCGGCGTATGTCTATGTCGATGAGAAGATGGACAGCGTTATGAAGAAATTCGAACAGACTGAGGCCTGGAACCTGCCTGTAATCGAGCAGGATCGTACATATGTCGGTTTTGTTTCCAAGTCGAAGATATTCTCGGCTTATCGAGAGCAGTTGAAACAGGTGTCTCACGATTAATTCGTTTATCAGCTGCCGTCAGAGGCGTTGAAGTCCATAAGTTGACACGTCATTGCGAGGCTTCGATAGAAGCCGTGGCAATCCAACACCTTGGACGTTTTTGAGGCAATTTTTGACCGAGGTGTGTCTGAAAATGATGATTTAGGGTTAAAATAGGGACACCTTGGACGTTTTTATGGTGATTTTCGACCGAGGTGTATAAGTTAACACGTCATTGCGAGGCTTCGATAGAAGCCGTGGCAATCCAACACCTTGGACGTTTTTGAGGCAATTTTTGACCGAGGTGTGTCTGAAAATGATGATTTA
>JAFZEP010000052.1 GCA_017560625.1 Bacteroidales bacterium | reverse complement strand
ATACAAAATGGCTGAATTTAAGTATGCACCAATGTTTCAGCTTGGCGAGGACAAGACTGAATACTACAAGATTCCGGGTTCGGAGCAGTATGTAAGCACTGGCGAGTTTGAGGGTCACGAGATGCTCAAGATCGCTAAAGAGGGTCTTACAGTGATGGCTAACACAGCTTTCCGTGATGTTTCATTCATGCTTCGTCCAGAGCACAATGAGATGGTTGCAAAGATCTTGCACGATCCTGAGGCTTCTGAGAACGATAAGTACGTAGCTCTCACATTCCTCCGCAATGCTGAGGTTGCTTGCAAGGGTAAGCTTCCTTTCTGCCAGGACACTGGTACAGCTATCATCCACGGTGAGAAGGGTCAGCAGGTATGGACAGGCTACTGCGACGAAGAGGCTCTTTCACTCGGAGTATACAAGACTTACACAGAGGAGAATCTCCGTTACTCTCAGAACGCTCCTCTCAACATGTACGATGAGGTAAACACAAAGTGCAACCTCCCTGCGCAGATCGATATCGAGGCAACTCATGGTGCTGAGTATCACTTTCTTTGCGTGACTAAGGGTGGTGGTTCTGCAAACAAGACTTACCTCTACCAGGAGACTAAGGCTATCCTTAACCCGCAGACTCTCGTTCCTTTCCTCGTTGCAAAGATGAAGACCCTCGGAACAGCTGCATGTCCTCCATATCACGTAGCATTCGTAATCGGTGGTACTTCAGCAGAGAAGAACCTCCTTACAGTAAAACTTGCTTCCACCAAGTTTTACGACGAGCTTCCTACAACAGGCGACGAGACAGGACGCGCATTCCGTGATGTAGAGCTTGAGAAGCTCGTTCTCGAAGAGGCACACAAGATCGGTCTCGGCGCTCAGTTCGGCGGTAAGTACTTCGCTCACGACGTACGCATCATCCGTCTCCCACGCCACGGCGCAAGCTGCCCTGTAGGACTCGGAGTAAGCTGCTCTGCAGACCGTAACATCAAGGCTAAGATCAACAAGGACGGTATCTGGATCGAGAAGCTCGATGACAATCCGGCACGTCTCATCCCAGAGGAGCTCCGCCAGGCAGGTGAGGGCGAGGCAGTAAAGATCAACCTCGATCAGCCAATGTCAGAGATCCTCAAGGAGCTCAGCAAGTATCCGGTTTCAACTCGTCTCAGCCTCAACGGTACTATCATCGTAGGCCGTGACATCGCTCACGCTAAGATCAAGGAGCGTCTCGACAGAGGTGAGGAGATGCCACAGTATCTCAAGGATCATCCAATCTACTATGCTGGTCCAGCTAAGACTCCTGCAGGAATGGCATGTGGTTCAATGGGACCTACAACAGCAGGTCGTATGGACTCATATGTTGACCTCTTCCAGAGCCACGGCGGCAGCATGATCATGCTCGCAAAGGGTAACCGTGCACAGTGCGTGACTGACGCTTGCCAGAAGTACGGCGGATTCTACCTCGGTTCTATCGGTGGTCCTGCAGCGATCCTCGCTCAGAACAACATCAAGAGCATCGAGTGCGTAGAGTACCCAGAGCTCGGCATGGAGGCAATCTGGAAGATCAAGGTTGAGGACTTCCCAGCATTCATCCTCGTGGATGACAAGGGCAACGACTTCTTCAAGAAGCTTGGACTCTAAGGTTTATAGATAACAGAAAATGGGTTTGATGATTGTCAAACCCATTTTTTTATTTTCAAAAGCACAAAATGGCCGTGTTTTGTTCTTTTGATGAGAAAAATTAGCCTTAAAAGCACAAAACCAGGCGTTTTTGTGCTTTTAAAGTAGGACAACGCCTCATCTGTACGTTCAGGATTTAGTCGCTGCGCTCCTACATCCTGGTGCCGCTGCCGCGGGGCACGACAGAGCAACGACCGGTGTTCTGAGAACACCTTGTTTTTTAATGAATACAGGCCGGTTGGAAAGTTCTGAACTTTCCACCGACCTGTATTCATTAAAAAAGGCGGTCAAAAGACCGCCTCGTTGCTCTGGTTGAACTACCAGGATTCGAACCTGGACAGACAGAACCAAAATCTGTAGTGCTACCGTTACACCATAGTTCAGTACCAATAGGGGTGCAAAGATACAATATTTTTATGTATCTGCAATCTGATAGTTAAAATAATCCGTAAATCATGTTCCATGCGAGGAATCTGACAAATTTGCCTACAAGAAGGAGGACCATTGTCAGTGCCGGACGTGTCCGGTAGAATCCGAGAGCAATGGCCAAAAGGTCTCCGATGAGCGGCACCCATGCCAGAAGGGCCAGCCACGCTCCGTATTTGTCAATGCGCACTTTCTGTTTTTGGAGTGTTTCGTGCTTGACCTTGAACCACTTCTCGATCCATTCCCATTTGGCTATCCATCCGATCCAGTAGCTGGCTACACTGCCAAGCCAGTTGCCGAGCGTGCCTGCGATCAGACATCCCATCGGGTCTTTCGTCGCTGCCAGGATGGCAAGGTACAGTGCGTCGGAACTGAACGGGAAAATCGTCGCAGCCAGAAATGTGCCGACAAAAAGTCCAAGATATCCAAGTCCTTCAAGCCACTCCATGCTATGATCTCTTGTTTCTGAAGAATTCAGTCACGATCTCTCCGCATTCCTGAGCCAACACTCCGGAAACTACTGTTGTCTTAGGGTGCATCAGGGAAGGAGAGAATTGTGAGAAACCGCGTTTGGGATCGGATGCTCCGTACACGACCTTGCCGATCTGCGACCAGGCAAGAGCTCCTGCACACATTGGACACGGCTCCACAGTCACATAAAGCGCGCAGTCGTTAAGATATTTGCCGCCGAGCGCTTCTGTAGCCGCCGTAATGGCGATCATTTCCGCATGGGCAGTGGGGTCGCAAAGTTTTTCAGTCATGTTGTGCCCCTTGCCTATGATCCTGCCACGGCATACGATGACAGCCCCGATAGGTACCTCGTCCTCGGCAGCTGCAAACCCTGCTTCGCGCAGAGCTTCCCTCATATATTTTTCGTTTTCTTCCATATCGGACACAAAGATAGTCATGAAATTCGGTAAAAATGACTACTTTTGACGGATTGTTTGAAAACACCAGTATAACACTATGAAACTCAGAAACATTTTATTTTCACTTGCTGTGGCGGCTGCTTCGCTGACAGGATGCTCGAAGGAAGAGAGAGGTTTTGTGGCAGTGGAGAACGGTGAATTCGTAAGAGACGGCAAGACCATGACCTTTGTCGGAACGAACTTCTGGTATGGTCCGATGATCGCCTCAGAGGGCCGTGGCGGCAACCGTGAGAGACTTCATAAGGAACTTGATACACTTAAGGCAATAGGAGTTACAAACCTTCGCATCCTGGTAGGTTCGGACGGACCGGAGGGTGTTGCATACAAGGTGGAACCGGTGCTTCAGAAGGAGCCGGGCGTATACAACGACACGCTTCTTCGCGGTCTTGACTACCTTCTCGATCAGATGGCACGCCGCGACATGCATGCGGTGCTGTATTTCAACAACTCATGGGAGTGGTCCGGCGGATATGGCCAGTATCTTGAGTGGGCAGGAGACGGCAAGGCGCTCCTTCCATCTGTTGACGGATATGATAACTATGTGGCTCATGTAAGCCGTTTTGTAAAGAACGAAAAGGCTAAAGAACTCTACTATAATCATGTGAGGAACATCGTGACCCGTACAAACACAGTCACAGGCAAGCCATATGTGGAAGACCCTACTATCTTCTCATGGCAGATCGGAAATGAGCCGAGACCTTTTGCCCGCGACAGCGTGACCAAGGCTGCATTCGCAGACTGGATGTGCACTTCAGCAAGTCTGATCAAGTCGCTTGACCCTAACCACATGGTGTCTACAGGCAGCGAGGGTCTCTATGGCAATGAGTCTGACCTTGAACTTTTTGAGAAGATCCATGCCCACAAGGATTTTGACTATCTCAATGTGCACATATGGCCTTTGGTATGGCGTTGGGTGGACAAGGATACGTTTGCAGACAGCGTTTGTGTGGCAGCACGCAACACAGAGAAGTATCTCACTTTGCATTTCCCTGTCGCTGAGCGCCTTAACAAGCCGATAGTGCTGGAAGAGTTCGGCTATCCACGTGACGGAAACAGCGAGTTCGAGGGCGAAGCTGAAAAATTCTGGGATGGTGTATGTCTGTCTAAGGATTCTTCTACAGCTGCCCGTGACGAGTACTATTCGTATGTGTTCGGCCGTCTGATCGAAGCGCAGAAGGCCGGCGAGCCTTTCAAGGGTGTGAACTTCTGGGGATGGGGCGGATTTGCGACACAGTCTGCTGTCAACGAGTTCTGGCGTCCGGGTGACGACTACTGCGGCGACCCTGCACAGGAGCCACAGGGCCTCTTCTCCGTATATGCTTCGGACGAGACGACCGTCAAGCTCATCAAGGAGACAAACGAAACATTGAATAACATTAAAAAGTAGAAGATATGAGTGTATTGAAACAACTCAGACCGCTTTACCTTCTGGTAGGCGTTGTGGCTGCTGCCCTTCTGGCATTCGGCCTTTGGACAAGACCGTCAGCTCAGCCTGCAGATGCAGAAGGCTTCTCTTCTGCCCGCGTGGTAGAGGACATCAAGGTAATTTCGAAGGAGCATCATTCTGTCGCTCCTGAGCACACTGAAGCACGTTCCAGAGTCAGAGAATATCTCGCGGGAAGACTTCAGGAGCTTGGTGCAGACACGCTTATGCGTTTCCGTTATGACTCTCTCCAGGGCCCGGAAAACAAGCATGTCGTGTATACATTCGACATTGAAAACCTCCTTGCGGAGTTCCATCCGTTGACAGAGTCGGAGGACACAACATATCTCATGTTTGTCGCTCATTTCGATTCACGTTATTCTCAGCCGATGCCTGAAGGTCTTGTATGGTCATACGGTGCAGCTGATGACGGATACGGTATTGGTGTGACACTCGAGACTTTGGCTAATCTGCTCAAGAACAGAGCAGACTGGAAGCAGGGTGTGAAGGTGCTCTTCACCGATGCAGAGGAAGTCGGAATGGTGGGAATGAAGGCTCAGTGGGCAAACAACAGAGAGGTCTTTGACAATGTCGGACTGATGATCAATCTTGAGGCCCGCGGACCGTTCGGGCCATGTCTTCTTTTTGAGACTTGTCCTGGTAATGAGAAACTTATGGATCTGTATTCACAGTTTGCAGACTATAAGTTCACTTATTCATTGACTACAGTTGTGTATAGATTCATGCCTAACTTCACAGACTTCACAATCGTGAAGGATGAGATCCCTGGACTGAACTTCTCTACAATCACCGACGTCAACCACTATCACACTGACAAGGACAACTTCAGCAACGTCACTGAGTCGTCTATCCAGCACTATGGTGCCCAGGTACTTCCAATTGCAATGGAGTATGTGACAAATCCTGCATATGCAGACAAGAACTATTTCAAGTCTGAGGATGACACTGTCAACTTTACTGTTCCTGCGATGGGACTCTTCAACTTCAGCAAGACCGTATATGCTGTGATCAACGTTGTTGTGTTCCTGCTTTTCTTCTGTCTCTTTGGACTGGAAGGCGTGCGTGGCAGGGTCAAGGCTGCAAAGGTCTTCAAGTCTTCTGGCATGACGCTTCTTACAGCTGTTGTATCTCTTGTTGCCGGCCTTATTGTTACATATGTATGCTGCCTGATCGCAGGCGCTAAGTTCAAACCTTTCGGTGTGATCCACGGAGTGCAGTTCGATAACATTGCTATGGTTGTCTTCACTGCTGTTCTTGCAGCAGTACTCGTGCTAATCTACATCGTAGGCAGAAACAAGGCTATACGTGCGTCAATGAATTCAATGCGTTCAAGCGCAATGAAGACTGCAGCTACAAATTTTGCGGCAACCAGACTGTATGGCACCCTTGCTCTCATGTTTGTTCTCAGCGCGGCTCTTCTTCTTGCTATCGGCGAGAACCTCATGTTCATGGTACCGTTCACATTTGCAGTTGCTGCAATTATCCTTTATAGACTCACTTCATTGAGATTCTGGCTGTTTGCAGGAATTGTCGCTACGCTTCTGCATGCATTCTCATTCCTGTTCGCTCTCTCGATGGCGCTTACAATCGGAGCGTTCGGAGCGGTGATGATGATCGCTGCAATAGACCTCATGATGCTGATTCCGATGGCGGATCTCTACATGATGAGAGAAAAGAAATAAAGAAAAACGGCATGTTTAACATGCCGTTTTTTTATTTGATGATCTTTCGTTCGATGCGTCGTGGCACTGATGTGAGGATCTCATATGGGATTGTGCCCAGGAGTTCCGCCAGTTCGCTGATGGTCGGGTTTTCTCCGAAGATTGTCACGGTGTCTCCGACCTTGACGTCAATTCCTGTTACATCCAGCATACACATATCCATGCAGATGTTTCCTATGGTAGGGACCTTGTGGCCATTGATCGTGAAGTGGCCGACTCCTCGGCTCAGGTGACGGTCTACTCCATCTGCGTATCCTACAGGGATGGTGGCAATAGTTGTTCCTTCCGGTGCTATCTTTCCGTGTCTGCCGTATCCTATGGTGCCGTCCGAAGGCTGAAGATTCTTGACCTGAAGGACCTTGCACTTGAATGATGCGACAGGGTGGAGTCTGTTGCCTGGGATTGCGCTTACACCATAGATTCCGATGCCCAGACGGACCATATCGAACTGGTACTGCGAGAATCTCTCGATGCCGGCTGAATTGAGGATGTGATAGAGCGGCTTGTATCCGACTGCCTCTGTCAATCTGTCAGCATTCTTCTTGAAAAGTTCGATCTGACCGAGTGTGAATCCGTCGCATGCCGGGTCGTCCGCTGCTGCAAGATGAGAATATACAGACTTGACTTTCACCTGAGGACAGCTGCGGAGAAAATCCAGCAACTCGTCCATCTCCTCTGTCATGAAGCCCAGACGATGCATTCCCGTGTCGAGCTTCAAGTGGATAGGGAAGTTTGTCATTCCTCTCTTTTCCAGCACTTTACACAGCACTTTAAGAGAGTAGATGTTTGGGATTCCGGGCTCGAGACCATAGTTGATGATCTGCTCGAAAGAGTCCGTGCCGGCTGTGAGCACCATGATGCGTGACTTGATGCCGGCCTGGCGAAGCTCTATTCCTTCTACAGGGTAGGCTACTGCCAGATAGTCTGCTCCTGCCTCCTCCATCACTGACGCGAACTCTACTGCGCCATGACCGTAGGCATTTGCCTTGACAAGCACGAGAAGCTTCGTGGTGGCTTCCAGCTTGGCTCTGAAGTATTTATAGTTTTCCAGGCATCCGCCCAGATTGATTTCCAATCTTGAAAAATCTTCTTCTCTGAACATATCTTTAATTGCGAGATTTCGTGCAAAAGTAAGAAATTATCTGAGATAATGTCGTATTTTTGTAAATGGTGTGTTTTTTGCAGAATAATGCGCCGCTGATAATTACGTTAAAATAAATCTAACAGAACTATGAACATCTGGATCATTATGATTCTTGTAATGGTTTTCAGCATGATCGTGCAGAGCATGCTGCAGAGCCGTTTCGACAAATATTCAAAAGTTGGTCTTCCTTGCGGCATGACAGGTGCTGATGTTGCGCGCAAGATGCTCAATGACAATGGCATCTATGACGTCAAGGTTGTTCCTACACAGGGAACCCTCACCGATCACTACAATCCGCAGACCAAGACCGTCGCTTTGAGCGAGGCAGTATATGCAAGCAGAAGCGTAGCAGCTGCAGCTGTTGCTGCGCATGAGTGTGGCCATGCCGTGCAGCATGCGACCGGATATGCTTTCATTCAGATGCGTTCCGCTCTCGTCCCTGCAGTGAATTTCGCATCGCGTTATGTGCAGTGGATCCTGCTTGCAGGAGTGATATTCATCAACAGCATGCCTAGCCTTCTTTGGATCGGCATCGCACTGTTTGCAGTGACAACCCTTTTCAGCCTTGTCACTCTTCCTGTGGAGATCAATGCAAGTTCAAGAGCAGTTTCATGGCTGACAAATGCCGGAATCACTGACTATCAGACCCGTCCGATGGCAATCGATGCCCTCAAATGGGCGGCTTATACCTATGTCATTGCTGCAATAGGTTCGCTGGCCACTCTTTTCTATTACATCGGTATCGCAAGAAGCAGAGATTAATCAAATTCAAAAACGTTATAAATGAAAAGACTATTGATTTGGATTGTCGCAGCAGTAGCGCTGTTGGCAGGATGCTCACAGTACAAGTATGAGACTGTGGCAAATGACCCGCTCGAGACAAAGATGTACACTTTGGACAACGGTCTCAAGGTGTATATGAGCGTAAATAAGGAAACTCCTCGTATCCAGACATATATCGCTGTGAAGGTGGGAGGTAAGAACGACCCTTCCGAGACTACAGGACTTGCCCACTATTTCGAGCACCTCATGTTCAAGGGTTCAGAGCAGTTCGGAACAGCAGACTATGCTGCCGAGAAGCCTCTGCTCGACGAGATCGAGGCACTCTTCGAGGTGTATCGTAACACTGAAGACGAGCAGGAGCGCGCAAGACTCTATCAGAAGATCGACTCTGTGAGCTACCTTGCTTCTGACTATTTCATTCCAAATGAGTATGACAAGCTTATGTCTGTCATCGGAGCGCAGGGCACAAATGCCTACACTTCTACTGACATGACTGTATACGTGGAGGATATCCCTTCAAACCAGATCGAGAACTGGGCACGCATCGAGGCAGACAGATTCATGAATCCTGTCATCCGCGGTTTCCACACTGAGCTCGAGACTGTGTATGAGGAGAAGAACATGTCTCTCACACGTGATTTCAGAAAGGCTCTCGAGGCTATGGACAAGATGCTTTTCCCTGATCATCCATATGGAACTCAGACAGTTCTCGGAACACAGGAGCATCTGAAGAACCCTTCTATCACAAACATCAAGAACTATCAGAAGACCTATTATGTTCCTAACAACATGGCCATCTGCGTGAGCGGTGATTTCAATCCGGACGAGATGCTTGCCATCATCGAGAAGTATTTCGGCAAGATGGAGCCTAACAAGGATCTTCCTGAGGTTGACTTCCAGACAACATCGGTTATCGAGTCTCCTATGTCGGCAGAGGTCTACGGCCTTGATGCAGAGAACATCATGATTGGTTGGAAGTACCCAGGCGCAGGAACTCATGACGCAATGGTGGCTGACGTCGTGGCATATATCCTCTCAAACGGTTCAGCTGGTCTTATTGACCTCAATCTCAACCAGCAGCAGAAGGTGCTTGGCGCAGAGGCGATGTCATACACACGTCCTGATGCCGGTGAGTTCATCATCATGGCAGATCCTAAGCAGGGCCAGTCTCTTGATGAGGTCAAAGATCTCATCTTTGCCGAACTCACCCGTCTGCGCAATGGCGAGTTTGATGAGGCACTCCTTTCAGGAACAATCAACAACTTGAAACTGAATCAGATGAGAGCTCTTGAGTCAAACTCTGAAAGAGCTGACAAGTATGTTCAGTCATTCATCAACGGCACAGACTGGGCTGACGAGGTCGCATGGATCGACAACCTCAGCAAGGTGACAAAGCAGGACGTTATCGACTGGACTGCAAAGTATCTTGGTGAGAACAACTACGCTGTGGTGTACAAGCGTCAGGGCGAGGACAAGACTGTGCAGAAGGTGTCTGCTCCTAAGATCACTCCAATCAAGTCCAACAGAGATGCTCAGAGTGCATTCCTTGCAGAGATCCAGGCTACTGAGGTCGCTCCTATCGAGCCTGTATATGTTGACTATGAAAAGAACATGAGCATCTTTGACGTTAAGGGACAGAATGTTCTCTACGCTCACAATGACCTCAATGACATCACAAGCCTTTCATTTACATATGACAAGGGCTCTTTGTCAGATCCTGCTCTTGACATTGCGTTCAGCTACCTGAACTATCTCGGCACTCCGACAAGAAGCGCAGAGGAGATCGCTCAGCAGATGTATCAGCTTGCATGCAGCTATGGCCTCCTTTCTGTAAACTCACAGTCACTTGTGATGGTCAGCGGTCTTGATGAGAACATTGCTGAGGCGCTTGAGATCGTTGAGGATCTTGCTTACAATGCAATTCCAAATGAGGCAATCCTTGAGAATCTCAAGAATGACATGCTGAAGTCGCGTGCGGATGCAAAACTCAATCAGTCCCTTTGCTTCAGCGCGCTTCAGAGCTATATCATGTATGGTCCTGAATATATCAAGAATACAACACTGACAGATGCTCAGATCAAGGCCCTCACTTCAGAGGAGCTTCTTGCAAAGGTCAAGGATATTCTTTCATGCCAGCACGAGATCCGCTACTATGGTCCTAAGACAGAGGCTGAGGTGACTGACTTCATCCTTGCACACCACAAGATCGATGAAAATCCGAAGCCGCTTGTGAAGCAGAACGTTCCATACAGAATGGTGGATCAGGACAAGGTCTATATGGCTCAGTATGATGCTAAGCAGATCTATTATTTCCAGTTCTCGAACAGAGGCGAGAAGCTTGATCTTGAATCAGATGCACATATTACTCTCTACAACGACTACTTCGGTGGTGGAATGAATGCGATTGTGTTCCAGGAGATGCGTGAGGCACGTGGTCTTGCATATTCTTCAAGCGCAAGACTTTATATGCCTTCATACAAGGATGACACATATATGTACTATGCGTTCATCGCTACTCAGAACGATAAGATGAAGACTGCAATCGAGGCATTCGACGAGATCATCAACGACATGCCTGAGTCAGAGGCTGCATTCGACATCGCCAAGGAGGCGCTTATCAGCAGCATCAGAACAGACAGAGTCACAAACGACATGATCATCAGCAGCTACATCACCAGCCGTGAGTTCGGTCTGACAGAGCCTCGTGAGAAGAAGATCTTCGAGGTGGCTCAGACTCTTACTCTTGAGGATATCAAGGCTGCTCAGCAGAAATGGGTGAAGGGCAGGACTTATGAGTATGGAATCCTTGGTGACATCAAAGACCTTGACACCAAGTTCCTTGAGACTCTCGGTCCGGTTCAGACCCTGACTCTTGAAGAAATATTCGGTTACTAAAAGCAGTGGCAATGAATACGAACAACGAGTCAACCAAGAAATATAAAGTTCTTTTTGTGTGCCTGGGAAATATCTGCCGTTCACCGGCAGCCCAGGGCATTTTCGAGCATGTCGTGCGAGAGAATGGAATGCAGGATAAGATAGTTGCGGATTCGGCAGGAACCTATGGCGGACATAGGGGAGAGATGCCTGACCGCCGCATGCGTACTGCAGCGATGTATCGCGGATTTGCTCTGACTCATCAGTCGCGTCAGGTGTCAGGACTTGATTTCCTGGATTTCGATCTGATCGTCGCAATGGATGATCAGAACTATGAAGACCTGATGCATCTTGCTCCTTCTGTTGAGGCGACTCACAAGATCAGAAGGATGGCAGACTTCCTTCAGCGTAGGAAGATGCCTTATATTCCTGATCCATATTACATGGGTGTCGAGGGCTTCGCACTTGTTCTGGACCTTCTTGAAGACGGTTGCCAGAATCTGTTTGATGCCATCGTAAAAGCTGAATTCTAATCGCTATAGTCATCTTGGCCATGGATACGGCAGTCGTCTTGTCGTTTGAAGCGGCTGCGGACCTTGTATCCTATTCGTTGGCTGTACCTTCCACGGTTTTCCTGTGAAAGCGTGGAAGGTACCCACGTTGAAGGTGGGATCTTCTCGTTTTTATGGCCGACTGACTGAAAAAGTTGGTTTTGGCCAGAAATAAGGCCGTTTTTATGGCCGACTGGCTGAAAAAGTTGGTCTTGGCCAGAAATAAGGCCGTTTTTATGGCCGACTGACTGAAAAAGTTGGTTTTGGTCAGAAATAAGGCCGTTTTTATGGCCGACTGACTGAAAAAGTTGGTATTGGCCAGAAATGAGGCCGTTTTTGTGGCCGACTAGTTGAAAAAGTTGGTTTTGGCCAGAAATAAGGCCGTTTTTATGGCCGACTGGCTGAAAAAGCTGATGTTGGCCAGAAATGAGGCCATTTTTGTGGCCGACTAGTTGAAAAAGTTGATGTTGGCCAGAAATAAGGCCGTTTTTATGGCCGACTGACTGAAAAAGTTGGTCTTGGCCAGAAATGAAGCCGTTTTTGTGGCCGACGATAAAATATATTAGGGTTGTGGAGTAAGGGAATCCGGTGAAAATCCAGAACTGTGCCCGCAGCGGTAAATCCCGAACTGCTTCTGCATAATGTCATTGCAGCCATGTGCTGTGAGAAGGCGCGGAAGTTTCCCCGATGGTTCAATGGACCAGGACGGGGATGGGGATGAGTCCGAAGACCTGCCACGATCAAGTCAAACAAGTGAAGCCCGGGGGCAGGTTTCCGTTAAGGCGTTTTATTAATGTTATTTTCAGTTTTATCTGCGGGCCTGATCTCATTGGGCCTGTCGGCTGAGCCGATGTGTGCTCCGGCCGATTCTCTTGCTGCTGCCACAGTAACGGCCGACAAGGGTGTAATCGTTTCAAGGGTGGATCTCATATCCACCGGTCAGGCATTCTCAATCTCTGACGTTCTCAATCTCAGTTCAGGTCTTCATGTAGGCGACAATGGCGGACTTTCAGGTCTCAAGACTGTCAGCCTTCGTGGATTGGGCAGCGCCCACACTGCCATTTATGTGGATGGTGTGCGTATGGGCAATGTGCAGTCGGGTCAGAACGACCTCGGCATGCTTCCGCTTGAGGACTTGGCTTCTGCATCTGTTGACTATGCCCAGAACAGCGTTTCATTCAAGACTGTCCGTCCTGAGTTCGGAGATCTCCCTGTAGCGGGAAAGGTGCGTTTCTATTCCGGATCATTCGGCACTTATCTGCCTTCGGCAAGACTGGATTTTCGTCTTTCCGATAAGCTCAGCCTCTCTGCTAATGCTTCCGGACTGATGTCAAAGGGCAATTTTACCTATGACGACGGACTTGTGCGCACTAATAATGACCTCAAACAGTTCCGTGGCGGTGTGGATCTGTTCGGCTTGACACTCGGAGGTGACTATCATGTAAAGGCATATTACAATTCGTCTGAGCGTGGAACTCCCGGCTCGACTTCCTGGCCTTCGGATGACAGACAGGCTGATATGAACGCATTCGTTCAGGCCTATCTCAATCAATCCTTCGGCAGACTGTACACTTTGCACCTGAGTGCGAAGGGAGCATATGACGACATATATTATACAAGCTCATGGGGAGACAGCCAGTATGGCCAGACAGAACTTCAGCTCAACTCGTCCCATGATTTCCGTCTTACAGATTGGTGGAAGGTGACGTTGGCTGTGGACCTGCAGTGGGACAAACTCGCTTCGACTGCGTATGAGGCGTCTCGTACCACTGTGTTCTCCGCTCTTGCAACCTCGTTCCACACTGACCGTCTGCTGGCGAATGTGGCTTTGGAGTTCAACGGAGCATTTGACAAGGGTGCCCTGTCTCGCATAGCGTTCTCACCTTCTGCTGACATCAGGTACAGAGTCTTCGAGGGATTTGATGTGCTTGCTTTCGGACGCAGAGCCTACAGAGTGCCTACCTTCAATGAATTGTATTATGTCGGCTATGGCAACCCCGAACTTCGTCCTGAGGATGCGTGGCTGACTGATGTAGGAGTGGATTTCAGCCGTAATGTTGGAGGCGGTTGGATGATCAAGGCCAAACTTGACGGATTTGCGAACTTCCTTACAGACAAGATCACTTCGGCTCCGTCTCCGGAAGATCCGAACATCTGGGCTCCGTACAACATCGGAAAGGTGCGCTCGCTCGGTCTGGATCTCGCTGCCGGTTTTGTGTGGGAGAATGATGCCTGGAAATGCTCGTTTGATGCCAAATACACATTGCTTTCGGCTACAGACAGGACACCGGACAGCTATTCTTTCGGTCAGCAGATTCCATATATTGCCAAGCACACAGTGGTTCTCAATGCTGCTGCTCAATGGAAAGGCTGGAGCCTTGTGCCGGTGTGGCAGCTCCGCTCAGGACGAACAGACGGATCTGGAGATCTCGATGATTGGAATACAGTCGACCTGACTCTTGCTAAGGACGTCAAACTGCCAAAGACCGGTCCTCTTTCGCTGAAACTTTCTGTCCGCAATCTGTTTGATCATCGCTATGAAGTCTCAAGCGGCTATCCGATGCCAGGTCGCAGCATAATCGGCGGCCTTGAATATAAATTTTAACGCAGGTGTGCCTGGAGTACATATCCCACGGAATGCAAGTTGCTGGTAATCAGTGAAATACCCGATGAGCCTGCATCCCCGGGGCGGCAGGCTATATCGTTAACTGCTTGAGTTTCAGGATATTGTGTTCCGCTACCAAACGGTGCATTATGTCATGCGGGTCCTTCATTCTGTCATGTCGAGCGAACGAAGTGAGTCGAGACATCTTTAATATGTGAATATGTTGAATCTACTATTTGTAATTCTATCCGGCATTGCGCTTCCGGTTGGAGGAGTGCAGATGCAGTACCTGTGGAGAAACCAGCTGGGTGACGTGTACAGTCTCGGCCTGGGCAGCGCCGCCTGCCTAGGCGCGGCTGCCGCTACGATGTCGGGCTGGTGCTCGCTCACTGTGGGAAGTTTCATATGCACGCTCATCTGTACGATAGTGTGCTTCTTTGTGACCCTGAAGGTGAGTACGCGCAACCTCATCACATTCGGTATCCTTTTCGGAACCTTCATCGGTTCGCTCGGAACGATCGTGGTGACCAATGCTCCAAATCCGGATCTGCTCAAGCAGTACTATCTCTGGGGTGCCGCCAACTTCAGGCTTGAAGGTGTCACAACGTTTGACGTGCTCTTCTCGATGTCGCTTTTTGCGATTGGTCTTTTTGCGGCTCTAAAGTCGGCCAAAGTACTTACCCGTCACAATGCTGGCGAGATCGAGATTTCAGCCATGAACAAAGCCCTGCTTCTGCTGGCCATCATGTTCCTGGTCACAAGTGCAGTGTCGATCTGCGGTCCGATAGGCTTCATCTCACTCGGTGTGCCTAATCTCAGCCGCATCCTGTGCAAGAGCGCTGACATCCGCAAGCACTATTGGATTTCAAGCGCGATGGGAGTTGGCCTCCTGCTGATAACCTACCTTGTCACAGAATATGTCAACTTCGGCATATACCTCCCGATCAGTGCCACAATGGCCATCATCGCCCTCCCGCTCATGGCGATTCTGTTTATGAAGTCGGATTCGCAGCAATCCTAGATTGACATTTTTACGTGCCGCATTTTTTAAAAAATGCGGCACGTAAAATCATGAAGTTACTGATTATCAGTGAGTTATAACCCCCTTATTTTATTCAAGACGATGGCGGATTTCTGCTACAGCATAAGGCCGGCTTTCACCTTGTCGGCTATCTCCTGGCCCTTCACGTGTGCCAGGATGGTGAGTCCAAACTCCTGTGCCCAGCCCGGTCCGCGTCCTGTGATCATGTTGCCGTCTACAACGACGCCTTCCTTCACGTACTCTGCACCCTTGTCGGCGAGAGTCTGCTCGAAGCCGTCGTAGCAAGTCATCTTCTTGCCCTCGATGTCAGGAAGGAGTGTGAGGACTACGCTTGGCGCTGCGCAGATCGCTGCCACAGTGCCGCCTTCCTCGTAGTGCTGCACCATGATGTCCATGAGTTTCTTGAAAGCAGCAAGGTTTGATGAGCCCGGCATGCCGCCCGGGAAGATCATCACGTCAGAAGGGAGGCATGGGCCGAATGAAGTCGATGCTCTGAACTCTCCGAAAGCCATGTCTGCCACCACCGGAATGCGGTTGGAGCTTGTCACGATCCTGTCGTCGTAGATCGACACGGTCTTTACGTTGATGCCGCCTCTGCGAAGCATGTTCACTGTAGTCAATGCCTCGGAAATCTCGAATCCGTCGGCAAGGAAAATATATGTACCTTTCATATTTTAGATTGATTTCAATTCAACTGTTCCTTTATCTTGTCATAGATTCCAGGCTGGATCATATATGATACGTCTGCCGCGAATCTTGCCTGCTGGGCTTTTGCATATTGGGCGTGAGCCTCGTTCATCAGGTCGTATGTCTTGGCGACATAGTTGCCGATCCTGTGGGTCTCAAGACGGAAACCGGCTCTCTGGCGAAGTTCCTTGATCGCTCTTCTGCGTGCAAAGACTCCGGATGTCTGCCAGATGTTCCACACCTCCTTTGCGAATTCGTGCAGCGACTCGGCAGATGCAGCCCTGAATCGGGCGTCGTTTGCCTGCGCATCGATCGGAGCGAGGATTGAGGAAAGCTCTTTTTTGAGAGCATCTTCGTCATATTCGGGATGATGTGTGTTTATGGCATTGATGAATTCTTCCGCAGCCTTGGCGAACTCTGGAGAGGCCTTGTAGGACTGCGCTTCGTCTGCCAGAAGCGAGTCCAGCAGTCTATATGCCCTGACCTGCGCCTCAAGGGTTATGACCTGAAGGCCGGCAAGGTCGTCTGCGCATTGAGATATTGCGCTTGGGATGTCGATATATGAATTATCCATAACTTGGTAAAATTAGAAAAAAAACTTAGAAAAAACGTGTTTTCCACCAAATTTGTATAGGCGCTGTCATCACACATTAAATTTTAGTGGTTATGAAACGTCTGAATTTACTTTTTGGAGCTGCGGCTCTAATAGCTGTCTCAATGACAGCATCTCCATCCCTGATGGCTCAGGAGAATGGAAACAGGGATGAGAACGGCAAGGTCGTTCGCGGTCCCTATGAAACCAATCGCTTTGGTGACAACTGGTTCATCGGTGCTGGTGGTGGAATCAATTCATTCTGGATCGAGGGCATGGATGCGGAGAACATGAAGATTGCCCCAAGTGTTGACGCCTACTTCGGCAAGTGGTTCACTCCTTCTGTAGGAATGAGAGCGGGCTATCAGGGCATCGGAGCTGAGATGAATCAGGATAAATTCGGCTATATGTATATTCACGGTGATTTCCTTTGGAACATTTCCAACGCATTCAGCGGCTACAAGGAAACACGATTCTGGAATTTCGTGCCTTATCTGCATGCGGGTTATTTCCGCTCATTCGATTTTGACAATTCCGATTTCACCGGAAATGAAATCGCAGCGGGAGCCGGTCTTGTGCACAATCTCAGACTTGTAGACAGACTCGACCTTGTGATCGACATGAGAGCTACTCTCGTCAACGGACGCGTTGTCAACTCCACTGGCCTTGCAGTGCTCCCTACAGTGACAATGGGACTTGCTGTAGACCTTGGCTGGCCTAATTTCCTGAGAACATCGACAATCGTCGGTGCGGTGGAAGCTGCAGCAGCTGAGAACATGGCCGTGATGGAAACTGCAGCTCTGGCCCTTGAAATGGCCAATATTGCGCTTGAAGAGCAGAATGCAGACCTTGCTGCAGCCAACAAGAAACTCAAGAAGGAGAATGCAACCCTCAAGACTCAGGTAGTCAGCACAGATGCCCTCTTCAATGACATGGGCCCTGCCACATTGTACTTCAACATCGGCGAGTCTGAACTCTGCGCCAAGGAACTCCAGCATCTTGACTTCATCGCAACCAACCTTTTGACAAAGGTCGACAAGGATACCAAGATCTACATAACAATTCTAGGAACAGCCGACAGCACAACAGGCTCGATGCAGCGCAACGAGCATCTGAGCAAGGCAAGAGGGGAGTATATCTACAACCTTCTCACCGGCAAGTACGGCATCACTCCTGGCAGACTCGTGATGCAGTCGGAGGTGATTCCTCATCCTGCTGATCCGGCAATGGCAAGATCTGTGGTGATAAAGTTCTGATAAGCACACTCATTTGACATATTTGAGGACGTCTCATAGTGGGGCGTCTTCTTTTTATTATTATATTTGCGTTTGCAATTTTTAAATTTGACTTATTATGAGCAGACTGCCTGCAGAATGGGAACACCAGAGTGGTGTCCAGCTTACATGGCCGCATCCTGACACAGCGTGGGAAGCGCTTGATCAGGTTCTTGAGTGCTATGTCGAGATCGCATCTACAATCCTCCGCTATGAGCCGTTGATGATTGTGACCAGAGACATCGAGGAGTGCAAGAGAGACATTGCTGAGATTTCGGCAAGAAAGGGCATAGAGATCGATGTGGAGGCTATCAGGTTCTATGAGTGCCCTCTCAATGACACATGGGCACGTGACCATGGCGGAATCAGCGTATACGGCGAGGACGGCCAGAAATATCTTTACGACTTCGTATTCAACGGTTGGGGACTCAAGTTCGGCTCCGACCTCGACAATCAGATAACAAAGAACATATTCTTCCAGAATGCATTCCAGGATGACGTCCTTTGCGTGGACATGCGTCCTTACGTGCTTGAGGGAGGCAGCATCGACAGCGACGGATGCGGCACTATGCTTACAACAACAGAGTGCCTCTGTTCTGTAAACCGCAATGAATACCTCAGCCAGGAGGAAATCAACGACGAACTCTGCGGCGCATTCGGCCTCGAGAGAATCCTCTGGCTTGACCATGGAACAATCATCGGTGACGACACTGACAGCCACGTGGACATCCTCGCCCGCTTCTGCTCGCCAGACACAATCGCATATATGCAGTGCACAGATCCGGAGGATCCTCACTATGAGCCTCTCGCAGCAATGGAGAAGCAGCTTCGCGGCTTCAAGACTCTTGACGGCAAGCCATACAACCTCATTCCGCTTCCGCTTCCAGAGCCGCTCTATCTCGATGACTACAGACTTCCTGCATCGTACGCAAACTTCCTTATCATCAACGGTGCTGTGCTCCTTCCAGGTGCCGGCTCACCGCTCGATGAGGTTGCACGCGAAAGACTGCAGGCCGCATTCCCAGACAGGGATGTGATCGTAATCGACTGCCGTGCCCTTCTTTCGGGCCATGGCTCACTCCACTGCATCACAATGCAGTTCCCGGAAGGTTTCCTTAGATAAACTTTCTTCACGTCATTGCGACTTTCTTCACGTCATTACGACTTTCTTCACGTCATTACGACTTTCTTCACGTCATTACGACTTTCTTCACGTCATT
>JAFZEP010000006.1 GCA_017560625.1 Bacteroidales bacterium | reverse complement strand
ATTCCGCACACTTGACGGACTGGACGGAGACGTCCAGACCCAGACTTGGGTGGCGGACATGAAGAAAGGCCAGATCAGAGAATTCGAAGACGGCATCCTCGCCCGCGATGGCTGGACTCTCATCGACGAGTCCGACAGTTATCTTTTCGATGACTCAGACTGGGCGTGGGTTGCAGAGCGCGAAGAAAAGGAATGTCAGGACTGGTACTTCATGGCATACGGCAACGACTACAAGGCAGCATTGAAAGACTTCACGGTCTTTGCAGGAAAGATGCCTCTTCCGCCACGCTTCACTTTCGGTTACTGGTGGTCACGCTATTGGGCATATTCCGACAAGGAGCTGCGTACTCTGGTGGACAAATTCGACGCATACGACATCCCTCTTGACGTACTCGTTGTCGATATGGACTGGCACTACACCGATCCGGGACGAGGAGGATGGACAGGCTGGACATGGAACAGAAGCATATTCCCTGATCCTGAAAAGTTCATGAAGCAAATGAAGGAGAAGGGATTGAAGATTACTCTCAACCTGCATCCGGCAGACGGATTCGACCCATATGAGTGGTGCTATCCGGCATTGGCAGAAAGCATGGGGAAAGATCCGGACGGAAAGAAGAGGATCGGCTGGATGAACTCAGACAAGACATTCATGTCCAACATGTTCGAACAGGTCATGCATCCTATGCAGGAGCAGGGCGTGGATTTCTGGTGGCTTGACTGGCAGCAGCATGTCTACGACGAAAACATGCCGAAACTGCACAACACATGGTGGATCAACTACTGCTACTTCAGCGACATGCAGCGTCATGGAGACGACCGTCCGCTCCTCTACCACCGCTGGGGAGGCCTCGGAAACCACCGCTACCAGGTAGGATTCTCGGGCGACGCTACCATCACATGGAAGTCACTCGAATTCCAGCCATATTTCACATCCACAGCATCAAATGTCCTTTATGGATATTGGAGCCACGACATCGGAGGTCACCTCGGCGACAGCATCGATCCTGAGATGTACACAAGATGGCTGCAGTTCGGAGGATTCAGCCCTGTAATGCGTACGCACAGTTCAAAGAGCGGATCGCTCAACAAAGAGCCTTGGGTATTCTCTGAAGAGTATACAGACGTGATCCGTCAGACAGTGCGCCTGCGCTATGAGATGGTTCCTTATATATATGCAATGGCGCGCAAGGGCTACGACGAAGGTTTAGCACTCTGCCGCCCGATGTACTATGACTACCCTGAGAACCAGGAGGCATATGATTTCCGAAGCCAGTATATGTTCGGAGACGACATACTCATCGCCCCTATCACTGCACCTGCAGAAAACGGATTTGCTGCTGTCAATGTGTGGCTTCCAGAGGGAGACTGGTATGAACTCCACACAGGAACAATGCTCAAAGGCGGACAGACAATGACAAGACACTTTGCTCTTGACGAGTATGGAGTGTATGTGAAGGCAGGCTCTGTGCTTCCGTTCTATGGAGATGACGTGCAGAACCTCAACGGCAACAATGAAGACATCCATGTGACAGTTTTCCCTGGCGCAAAAGGTGAATTTCTCATGTACGAAGACGGAGGCAACAGCAAGGACTACGAAACAGCCTTTGCCACTACCATGCTGACAAACATGCTTGAGGGCAACACCCAGACGATAACAATCGCCCCTCGCGAGGGATCATACGAAGGAATGCAGGCGGAAAGGAACTATAAGGTAAAGGTTGTGGCAAGCGTTGCTCCACAGCAGGTCACCGTCAACGGACAGCCATGCGGCTACACCTACGACGGCACGGACTTCTCGTTTACCGTAGACATTCCTGTCACAGACTGCTCGGCAGCAAAGGAAGTTGTCATCACCTACCCTGACGCAGAGACATCTCTTGCATGCGGCATCAAAGGATTCTCCAGAAGAGCGGCTCGCAGCATCGAGGCTCTCAAATACCGCACAGGAGCAGATCCTTACGATGCTTTGGCAAAGCTTGGAACTGTCAATGAGGCAGTAGAGTACAACCCTGAAAAGGCCAAAGAGATTGTCCTCGGATTCATGGAAGGCTATAAGCAGCTTGAGGAGACAATAAAAAATCAGCCTCGCGTGAACGAGGCTGATGCAGAATGGTTCCTTCAGCACTGCGGCTGGAAACGTTAGAGACTGACCTCAACAGGTTCACCCACATATCTGATTGTCAGAGGCTGGCTTATGCCGGCCTTTGATATTTTCATGACATTGAATGTCCTCTCTGTCAACATGCCAGGGAATGATCCTTTGCGCTCACCTATTGTCAGGGTCCGGTCTGACTCAGAGTAGACAAAGTCGATCATTGCGTATGCACCCTTTTCATAGTTATAGTTGACGTTCTCATCCTCATAGAGAGTGAACTTTCCGTCCGCACCCGCATATATATAAAGGTCAATAACGTCCGCAGGCTTCTCATCCGACCACTGGATTTCCGGTCCCATAGGAACGATCGATCCGGCACGGACATAAAGCGGAATTCTTTCGTATGGAGCCTCTACTTTCGCGCTCACGCCTGCTTCCTGGAACTCACCGGTGTAGAAATCATACCAGCCTTCGCACTCTGGGAAATAGACCTCACGTACGCGCGCACCATATTCATATACAGGAGCAGCCATGAATGCAGGTCCGAACATATATGCATCACCGATGTTCAGGACGTTGGCATCAGCCATGAAATCCATCACCAATGGTCGCATGATGGTGTAGTCATTGAAATATGTCATGCCGGCCAGAGAGTAGATGTACGGCATGAGGCTATAGCGAAGTTTTGTGTAGTACACGATCGACTCATAGGCAGGATGTCCTTCCGGTGCGATTTCCCAAGGCTCGCGGAACGGGAACTGTCCATGCGCTCTGAACAAAGGACAGAAGGCTCCGAACTGGAACCATCTTGTATTCAGTTCGCGCCACTCCTTCCAGTCATCGTTTTCCTTTCCGGTGGCATTCCAAATGTACTGTCCGGCCACATATCTGTTCTCCACGCAGAAGCCTCCGATATCCATAGTCCAGTACGGAATGCCGCTGATCGCGAAGTTCAGGCCGGCTGAGATCTGCGCCTTCATATCCTCCCATCTTGTCGCAATGTCGCCGCTCCATGTAGCGGTAGAATATCTCTGAAGTCCAGGGAAACCGCTTCTTGTAAGCAGGAACACGCGCTTGTCAGGTTCCACATCACGCTGACCGTTATAGATTGCGTCAGCATTGACCAGAGAGTATGCGTTGAAATATTCGGTTGAAGAGCCTAAGGCAGTAGGTCCGCAAAGGGCCTTTCTGTAGTCCATGTCAGTACAGTCGCGCACATTTGGCTCTGAAGCATCCATCCACCATGCATCGATGCCGAGAGGATAATAGTGCTCATACATCTGCTGCCAGAACAGGTCTCGCGCACCGTCTGCATAGGCGTCATAGAAGCCGTACAGATAGCCCGGTCCTATCCAGTCGCGGATGCCGTCCTCATTTGCCTTGTTGTACATCCAGCCTTTCTCGTTGAACTCCTTATAATGCTCTGTGTCGATGTAGAACTTAGGCCACACCGAAATCATCATTCGTCCGCCGAGTGCGTGGATAGAATCCACCATAGCCTTAGGGTCAGGGAAACGTGCCGGATCGAACTCATGGCTACCCCATGCATCCTCTTCCCAATGGCTCCAGTCCATCACGATGTTATCGATAGGAATATTTCTCTGTCGGAATCCTTCCAGAGCCTCGATCATCTCAGTCGAGGTCTTGTATCTTTCTCGGCTCTGCCAATAGCCCATGGCCCATTTAGGCATGATAGGAGCCTTTCCTGTGATGGTGCGGTAGCCGCCGATCACTTCGTCCATAGTCTGACCGGCGATGAAATACCAGTCCATCTGCCTGGTCATTTCGCTCCACCACTGATGCTTGCCCTGCTGCTGAGCGTCAACAAGATCATATGCACGAAGTCCGCAATATGAAACATCGCCATCCGGCTGCCACTCCACTTTTATCGGGGTCTTTTCCCCCGCCTTAAGATCTACTGTAAACTTATAACTGTTCGGATTCCATGCTGTTCTCCAGCGCTCAGGAACCACAACCTCACCGCCGACAGTGACTGTCGTATAGCCGGCATAATACAGAATGAACTGATACTCTCCCGATTCAGGAGCCTCGATGTAACCTTCATATGTGATGTCTGATCCGAAGAACCTGAATCCTTCAGGAAGGTTGACGACTTTTGTCAGTTCCGGAGCCACAAGATGCTCGAAATAAAGCTGAGGTTCCTCTCTGACCAGAGTCTGCCCCTGAGCCGATACAT
>JAFZEP010000051.1 GCA_017560625.1 Bacteroidales bacterium | reverse complement strand
TATACGTACTCACTAAATTAGAAATTGTTAAGCAATAACTCAAAATTTCTTACCTTTATCGCCATAAACACAGTACACATGAAAGAAAAGATCAAAAAACTCCTGCATCTCATTGCCATGTGTGTCGCATTGGCCGCAGTGGTATTCTTTGCGATATTCCATGCAATGACTGCTCTTGACACCCAATACGGCACTCTGCTGATGATCGGATACGGACTTATGTTCATCTGGGCCACATGCCGAGTGGTTGTTCTGCTCAAAGAGTATAAGGGCGAAGATTAAAAAACAGGCTGACATCAAGCGATGTCAGCCTGTTCGTTTATTGTATTTTTCGGCCCTACCCGGGCCGGCTTCGAGAACTTTTATAAAAGTTCTCTCGCTTAGCGATACTGTGCGAACTCTACGTCCTTAGCAGCTCTAGCAGCGAGCTTCTCGTTCTTGCAAGCCTTCTCGAGGTTTGCCTTCACAGCCTCAGCGTTGCCCTGGCGAGCAGCAGCTACAGCGCGTACGTAGTAAGACTTAGCGCACTGGCAAGTCATCTTCTCAGCAGCAGCGTAGTTGCCTACGAGGATCTGAGCGAGAGCGCCGTTGCACTCTGTTGAACCTGCGAGCTTAGCAGCAGCAGCCTGGTAGTTACCCTTAAGGATGTCGATAACAGCTGCGTTCTTAACTGAAGTAGCGTTGCCAGCGAGAGCGAAGAGCTTAGCAGCCTCCTCGAGGTTGTCCTTGCGGAGAGCGATAACACCCTTAGCGTTGTTGTAGTCTGCATCCTTAGCGCAAGCCTCAAGAGCAGCCTCAGCCTTCTCGAGCTCGTTCATGTTGATGTAAGTTACAGCGAGGTTGTACTGAGCAGCAGCGCTGTTGAACTTCTCGATAGCCTTCTTGTAGAGGTTAACCTTCTGGTCGTTGTTCTTAACGAGTGTTGCAGCGCGGAGGATAGCAGTCTCATCGAGAACATCGATGTTCTCCTCGATAAGAGAGAGAAGTTCCTCGTTAGTGTAGTTCTTGTACTCTACGTTAGCGATGAATCTTGCACGACGAAGCTCAGGGAGAACCTCCTTAGCAAGTGTAGAGTAAACTGCAGACATGTTCTTGATCTCCTTCTCGCGAACAGCTGGATCGCTGTACATAGAGAGAACTCGGATGATGAGCTCCTTGTCAGCGAGGTCAGAAGCAGCTACGAGCTCCTGGAAGCCTTCCCAGTCCTCGGCGATGCTTGTAACGTTTACTGGAGCGTCAACAGCGATCTTCTTTGTAACCTTGCCGTAAGCCTTCTCAGCAGACTTAGAACGGTTGTCAGAAAGCTTAGCGTTAAGATCCTCCTTTCCGTCTGGTGAAGCGTATGCTACAACGTCAGTGCTTACGATAGTCTTGCGCTCGTTAGCGAGGATCTCCTGGAGAGCAGCCTGGTAGTCCTTGATTGACTGAGACTTGAGCTGGCTGTTGCGAACTGTTGCGTTGTTGATCTGGTAAAGGATCTGACCCTCAGCAGTCTGCTTGATAACCTCCTGGTAGTTGTCTGCCTTGAGGTCGAGAGCGCCCTTTCTGTCAACGAGCATGTAAGTTGTGTTAGCACCGTCAGCAACCTTCTTTGAAGGCATGTCTACCTTGTCAGACTTGTGTGATACAACACCGCGGAGCTCGAGGTAGCAGTTTTCCATACCTGGAGCGTAAGCGAAGTGTACCTTCTTAGTTACTGTTGTGCCGGCAGAAGGAACAACCTCGTAGTTGTCCTTTACCTTCTCACCCTGGAAATAGAAAGGCTCCATAGCCACCTCGCCACCTTCGTAAACGATAACCGGAGTTACCTCGAGGATAGCCTTTGGATGGAAATAGTCCTCAGGATAAGTTACTGCAACTGTCGCGTCGATAGTGCCTGCAACTACTTCAAGAACTGCTGGCTCGCACTTAACTGTTACATTTTCTGCCATTTCTGCCATCTTCTCTGGAGAGCTACATGCTGCTGCAGCAAGGCCGAAGAGGGCGGCAAAGATGAAATTGATGTTTTTTCTCATTTTTTTAGATCTAATTATAAATGGTTTAATAAGTTAGCTAGGTCTGAATTGGGCCTGGTGGGCACAATCGGCGCAAAGATAATCATATTTTTATATTTTTTAAGTTAACGGATACTTATTTTCTTCTCTTTTCGTAACTTTGCGCCGCTATGACAAATCAGGAATTACAGGCCTTAAAAAATAAATTCGATATAATCGGCAACGACCCGGCGCTCAACAGAGCGTTGGAGATTGCTGTTGCTGTCGCTCCGACAGACATGACCGTCCTTGTAACGGGAGAGAGTGGAGTCGGAAAGGAAAACATCCCCCGCATCATCCATCAGAACAGCCCCCGCAAGAGAGGCAAGTATTTCGCCATCAACTGCGGAGCCATTCCGGAGGGAACTATAGATTCGGAACTTTTCGGACATGAAAAAGGCTCGTTTACAGGAGCCAACGAGATGCGCAGAGGCTATTTTGAGGAGGCGGACGGAGGAACTCTTTTCCTTGATGAGATCGGAGAGCTTCCGCTTTCTTCGCAGGCCAAGCTGCTTCGTGTCCTTCAGTCGGGAGAGTTCATCAGAGTCGGTTCGTCCAAGGTGCTTACTACCAATGTGCGCGTGATCGCTGCGACGAATGTCAACCTGCGCCACGCGGTTGCAAAGGGTAAGTTCCGTGAAGATCTGTACTACAGATTGGACGCCATCTCCATCATGATGCCTTCGCTTCGCGAACGTCCTACTGACATCAATCTTCTGTTCCGCAAATTTGCTTCTGATTTCTCTGAAAGATACGGCATGGCAAAGATTACTCTCACGGAAGAGGCTTCGATCATGCTCCGAAAGTATAGATGGCCGGGCAACATCAGGCAGCTGAAGAATGTTGCGGAGAAGGTATCTGCCCTCGAGTCAGAGAGGGTTTCGGCAGGAATGGACAAGAGGGTGATCGATGTGGAGGTCCTTTCCAGATACATCCCTAGGGAAGAGCCCGAGATGCTTCCTGCGTTGAGTTCTTCATACCATGATTCTCCAGAGGCGGCAAGCGAAAGGGAGGCCATAATCAGGACTCTCTTCCAGCTTAAGCAGGATGTGGACTATCTCAAGAGCGTGATTGCAAATGCCGGACTTGGAACTATGCCAACAGCGCCAGTTCTGCCTGCACCGGCGCCGATCGAGCCACCAGTGCAGGAGCCTGTCGAGTATGTGGAGGATCCGGAGGAGCAGGAATATGAGGAGCAGCCGGAGACAACGTCTCTCAAGTCGGCCAATCTGGAGCTGATCGAAAAGGTGCTGCGTAAGCATGCGGGAAACAGAAAGGCTGCGGCTGAGGAACTTGGCATCTCTGAGCGCACCCTCTATCGTAAATTGAAGCAAATGAATTAAGATATGACATCTTCGGGAAATATATTTAAAAAGGTCGTGATGACGCTTGTCCTGTCTGCTGTTGCCTTGTGGGTGCAGTCGTGCGGAATCTATTCATTCACAGGAACATCCATTCAACCGGAAGTCAAGACTGTCACCATCAACTATTTCGAGTACACAGCAATGAAGGTAAATCCTTCTTTGAGCAACCAGCTTACGGAGGCACTTCAGGAAAAGTTCCTCAAGCTGACCCGTCTGGAGCTCGTGGATATGGATGGAGACCTGGAGATTGTGGGTGCAGTGACAGGATATGACGTGAAAGCAGCGGCGGTGACTGCCAACGAGCAGGCTGCAACCAGCCGCCTGACAGTGACTGTCAAGATCAGTTTCACCAACAGGAAGTTTCCTGAGGACGATTTCCCGGACAAGTCATTCTCGGCTTATGCGGATTTTGATGCGATGCAGTCGCTTGACGCTGTAGAGGCATCATTGTGTGAGGAGATCGTGGAGAAACTTTGTGACGACATGTTTAATGCGACAGTGGCAAGGTGGTAATATGGGATCGTACATTGACATAAAGAAACTTACAATCGACGAGCTGGCCGGAGTGGTCAATCTTTATCCCTGGTTCGGAGGTGCGCGCAAGGAGTTGTGTGCAAGGATGACACGTATGGGTGCAGGTTGGGACAAGGAGCAGTATGCCGATGCGGCACTGTATGTGGGTGCACGAGGAAAACTGGCGGCTCTGATGCGTGCTGCAAATCCGGAGAAGTGGACAGACTCTGACGTCGAGGAACTCATCAAGGCATATATTTCCGAGTCTGTACCTGTCCAGGAGGAGGTTCAGGAGACGGACAAGAGAAAGACATATGCCGGAGTGGGCGACTATTTCACCCAGGAGGACTATGACAAGGTGCGCAAGTCTGATGACAACGTCTTTTCACGCTACGCAGCCAAGGTCCGTTCCGAGAAGACCGAGCCTGCTGCTGAAGCTGCTGACGATCTGGGTTTCTATACCGAGACTTTGGCCCAGATTTACGCGGAACAGGGTTATTTTGAGCAGGCTAAGCGCATTTATTCAAAACTAATTTTGGCATATCCGGAAAAAAGTGCTTACTTTGCAACCCTTATTCAAAAATTGAACGAATTTAATCAGTAATAAACAGATATGAGCGCATTATTTACAATTTTGGCTGTTCTTGCTCTTGTAGGCAGCGTATTGATCACTCTTATTGTATTGCTTCAGAACGGCAAGGGCGGTGGACTCGCTAGCAACTTTGCAGCAGGAAACCAGACTTTTGGTGTTCGCCAGACAACAGACCTTCTCGAGAAGATCACTTGGGGTCTTGCAATCTTCATCCTCGTAGTATCTATCGCTGCTTCATTCTCATATGGTAAGAAGTCTAGCAGCCTTACAGATAGAGCTAACCAGGATCTCCAGCCGGTAGAGGTTGCAGCTGAGCCAACTGAGGAAGTTGAGGCAATCGAGATCGACGCACCGTCTGAGTCAGTAGACGCAGTAGAGGAGAACTAATACATTCCGCCACTGACATTTTGTCAGTCTAGAGCGTTTGGAATATTATTTGACTTATAGCCGTTTGTTCAGTAGAGCAGACGGCTATTACTGCGTAGTATGACATAACAAATAATAATATGGCAGAAAATAAGTTTGAGAATCTCAGCAGATTCGCTGTCAACCTCAATGAGAGGGCAGCACAGGGTAAACTCGACCCTGTAATCGGAAGGGACGAGGAGATAAGAAGGGTTTTGCAGATCCTCAGCAGGAGGACAAAGAACAATCCGATTCTGGTAGGTGAACCAGGCGTGGGCAAGACCGCGATTTCAGAGGGAATCGCGCAGAAGATTGTGGATGGAGATGTTCCGGAGAATCTCAAGAGCAGAAAGATATATTCCTTGGATCTTGGAGCCCTCATCGCAGGTGCGAAGTATCAGGGAGAGTTTGAGGAAAGACTCAAGGGAGTTGTGAAGGAAGTTGTCGACAGCGAGGGGGAGGTGATCCTCTTCATCGATGAGATCCACACTCTTGTGGGTGCGGGCCGCACGTCCGGTGCAATGGATGCTTCGAATATCCTCAAGCCGGCATTGGCTAGAGGTGA
Organism: Bacteroidales bacterium; assembly: GCA_017560625.1. Taxonomy (GTDB): domain Bacteria; phylum Bacteroidota; class Bacteroidia; order Bacteroidales; family UBA932; genus Cryptobacteroides. The sequence goes on along the minus strand of JAFZEP010000051.1, from coordinate 1,405 downwards.
GCTCAGGACGATCGGATCGACAACCTTGGACGAGTACCAGAAATATTTCGAGGCGGACAAGGCTCTTGAGCGCCGTTTCCAGATGGTAATGGTGGACGAGCCGTCTCCAGCAGCATCCATTTCCATCATGCGCGGATTGAAGGAGCGTTATGAGAACCACCATAAGGTGCGCATCGAAGACGATGCCCTCATTGCAGCAGTGGAGCTTTCGCACCGATATATCACAACACGTTTCCTTCCGGACAAGGCCATCGACCTTGTTGACGAGGCTGCATCAAAACTCCGTCTGGAGATGAATTCTGTGCCAGAGCCGATTGCAGAGCTCGACAGCCGCATCCGCCAGCTGGAGATCGAGCGCGAGGCGATCAAGCGTGAAGGTGTATCTCTCAAGATGGACAAGATCAAGTCAGAGTTAAAAGAGCTTGAGGCGCAGAGAAATGCCTTGAAGAAGCGTTGGGAAGAGGAGAAGAAGGTGCTTTCTGAGCTTCAGTCTGCACGTCAGAAGATGGAGGACTACAAGATTCAGGCGCATAATGCAGAGAGAATGGGTGACTATGGCAAGGTAGCCGAGATACGTTACGGCAAGATGGCCGAGACTCAGAAGAGAATCGACGAACTGACAGCCCAGCAGGCTGCGGTCAATAATCCGATCATCACTGAGGCGGTGACTCCGGAAGACATTGCAGAGGTAGTTGCTAAGTGGACAGGCATTCCTGTAAAGAGAATGCTTGAGAGTGAGAGGGAGAAACTCCTCAGAATGGAGAACGAACTTCACAAGAGAGTAGTGGGCCAGAATGTAGCCATCGAGGCTGTCGCTGACGCTGTGCGCCGCTCGCGTGCAGGTCTTCAGAATGAGAAGCGCCCTATCGGCTCGTTCCTTTTCATGGGTACAACCGGAGTGGGTAAGACAGAGCTTGCCAAGGCCCTTGCAGAGTTCCTCTTCAATGATGAGAACATGATGACCCGCATCGACATGAGCGAGTACCAGGAGCGTCACTCAGTAAGCCGTCTCGTGGGAGCGCCTCCGGGCTATGTGGGATACGATGAAGGTGGTCAGCTTACTGAAGCAGTAAGACGCAAGCCATACTCAGTGGTGCTTCTCGACGAGATCGAGAAGGCGCATCCGGATGTGTTCAACATCCTGCTTCAGGTGCTTGACGACGGCCGCCTGACCGACAACAAGGGTCGCACAGTCGACTTCAAGAACACGATTCTCATCATGACTTCCAATGTCGGTGCCGACATCATCCAAGCATTCATGGAACACCTTCCTGTTGAGGGTGAGGACCGCACCAAGATGCTTGCCGACTGCCGCAACGAGGTTGTTGAGGTGCTCAAGCGCACAGTCCGTCCGGAGTTCCTCAACCGTATCGACGAGGTGATCATGTTTGAGCCGCTTTCGCAG
>JAFZEP010000050.1 GCA_017560625.1 Bacteroidales bacterium | reverse complement strand
TTCTCGACATCAAAGAAATAGACCATAACTTGATTTGTTCCCTGTCCTTTCCTTCCTTGGCGCGCTTTTCTGATTGCCATATGTCCGGCCGGGCAGACAAACATACCTGCATCTTTGTTGTAGTCAAACCTGTCTTCGTCTTTTCTGTTGCCATGACTGATGTTTGGGTTCAGACGTGATACCAACTCTATCTCCTCTTCAGTCGCCATTTTTAGATTCTCTTTTCCTGAGTAAGCCGCATCACCGACAATCACATCTACATCTACTCCATTGCAACGGCTTTTCTGTACAAGATTAGCCAACTCTGGACCATCGCCTTTTTCTCCGGATGTAATAGTAGCAGCAGTTATTATACGCTCAGGAGTCATTGCTATATGTGTCTTATATCCAAAGAAGGCGTCGTCTGCACTCTTATGACCGACTCTGGCATCTCTATCCTTTGAGGTATTATAATGGTCGCGGATGTCATCGACTGCCTCCGACAGAAGGTTCATCTTCTCTTTTACTGCTGGTATCTCACTGAGAACGGGTGCATCTGTAAGATATTTGATCAGCGACTCTGTATATGACAGTTCATTCTCCAGGATATCATCCTCGTTCTTCTGAGGCAGTTTGTCTTTCTGATCTTCATCAATCAAGTATATGGCCTTCCTGAGTAGCTTGGAGCGCTGCTTCAGTATATCTACCGGAGAATATGGATTGGAGCGTGAGGCCGTATGAGTTGCATCGACGATGATTGTGCCGCTCTTTATAAGTCCCTTCTCTACAGCAAGGGTTACAGTCTTGTTTATAAGCATATCAAGCAGGTCCAGATCCTTCAGGCGCATTCTTCTGAACTTGCACAGAGAACTCGGATTTATCACATCATCCTCAGGCATCATACCAAGGAAGTACTTATAGGACAGGTCATATCGTGAATGTTCAACAACATCAACATCCGAGAGCGTGTAGATGGTTTTCAGCAGAAGATACTTGAACATTCGTACAGGATCTTCTGCTGTACGACCATTGTCAGGACAATACTTGTCTTTCAGCTCTTTGTAAACGAAATTGAAGTCTATAAGGTCGTTTATTTTACGAAGAAGATGATCCTTCGGGATGAGTAAATCATATAATACTGAATGATCACTGAACTGTATTGTGCCTTGACTTGGTAACATAACCCTTTGATTTACAAAGGTTAAGTTACAAAAAATCGAGGAAATATCCAAATTAGTGAACATTTCCTCGATAATTTTGTCAGACCTCTATGAGGACTTTTTCAGTGCCCTCCCTCTGAGGTCTGGATTTTTTGTTGTTACTGTATCTCCTCGGATCTTCTGATTTTTTCCAGCAACTCTCTGGCCTGTAGAGGGTTGTCTGTTGTGAGCATGTCGACTCCAAGTCTGAACATCTTCTTCATATCCTTCTTGTTGTTTACTGTCCATGCGTTGACGCTCATGCCTCTCTTGCGTGCCTGTCTGTACCATTTCTTGTGGAGCTTGAAGACTGCATGGTTGTAGTCTACTCCGTTGATTCCCTTGTCTGCAAGGGAGTTAGGGCTGTGGCTCGAACCGAGGAACTGCACTGTGAAGTCTGGAAGTCTCTGAGCAAGCACCTCGCAGATGTGGATGCTGAATGAAATGAACATCACGCGCTGCGGATCCAGCAGGCCGTGCTCTTCGAGCTTGGCGATCGAAAGGTCGATGAACCTGTCTTCAACCTCTTTACTTGAATGAGGCTTCAGCTCGTACACAAGCATTGTTTCAGGATACTTCTTTCCCTGCTCCAGGTACTGGTCGATTGTCGGGATCTTTTCTCCGTTCTTGATTTCGAAGTCTGCGAATTCGGAATACGGATGCTTCTCGATCTTCTTGCCTTTGACATCGCTGTCATGGTAGACGATGAGTACACCGTCTGATGTCATGTTCACGTCGAATTCCGATCCCCAGAATCCTGCTTCCTGAGCGCATCGGAGTGCTGCAATGGAGTTCTTGGCATATCCTGCCTCTTCGCAGTTCCAGAATCCGCGGTGTGCCACGATGCCGCACTGCTTCTGAGCGAATGCTGACTGTGAAAGGAATAGAGCGGCAATCATTGCCGACAATAGTACGATCTTCTTCATATATTCAGATTTTATTCATTTCAGTTAAGGATACAAATATAAATAATTTGCTTCCTTTAAACCAAAAAATGTTAACTTTGCCAAGTTGTCGTGACTGCGACAAACCTGTTTGATTGAAATAAATATATAAAACGATAAAATTATGGTAAAGGTAAATTTGGGAGGATGCAGCTCCTTTGTAAATGAAGCAGATTACAAGTCATATGTAGAGAAGTCTCTTGCAGCTCTCGAGGTTCTTGAGAACGAGACTGGCAAGGGCAACGACTTCCTCGGTTGGAAGCACCTTCCTTCTGAGACTCTCAACAGCAATCTTCTTGCTGAGTGCGAGGCTGTAAGAGATGCTTGGAAGGCTAAGAACATCGACCTGGTTGTAGTTATCGGTATCGGTGGTTCATACCTCGGCGCAAAGTGCGCTCTCGAGGCTCTCTCACACCAGTTTGCAAAGCAGCTCAAGACCAAGACTGAGGCTCCTGAAATCGTGTTCGCAGGTCAGAACCTTTCAGAGGAGTACATGTGCGAGCTCATGGACCTCGTTCAGGAGAGAAACGCAGCTTGCGTTGTGATCTCTAAGTCAGGTACAACAACAGAGCCTGCAGTTGCATTCCGTCTCGTAAAGAAATATCTTGAGGACAAGTACGGCAAGGCTGAGGCAGCAGAGCGCATTGTTGCAGTTACAGACAAGGCTCGTGGTGCTCTCAAGTCACTCTCTACTCAGGAGGGCTACAAGACTTTCGTTATCGAGGACAACGTTGGTGGCCGTTTCTCTGTTCTTACTCCGGTAGGTATTCTTCCTATCGTTCTCGCAGGCTTCGACATGAAGGCTATGCTCGAGGGCGCTCTTGCAATGGAAGAGGCTTGCGCAAAGAAGTGCGAGTGCAACCCTGCAATCCAGTACGCAGCAATGCGTAACGCTCTCTACGCTCAGGGCAAGAAGATCGAGATTCTCGTGGCTTACAACCCTAAGCTCACATACCTCGGAGAGTGGTGGAAGCAGCTTTACGGTGAGTCAGAGGGTAAGGATGGCCTCGGAATCTTCCCAGCATCTGTAAACTTCACAACAGACCTCCACTCAATGGGTCAGTACATCCAGGACGGTGAGCGCACTCTCATGGAGACTGTCGTTACAGTAGAGAACAGCAACCGCTCAATGCTTATCGAGAGCGATCCTCAGAACCTTGACGGTCTTAACTTCCTTACAGGAAAGCATGTTGAGGAGTGCAACGCAATGGCAGAGCTCGGAACCAAGCTCGCTCACATCGACGGTGGCGTTCCACAGATCTCACTCAGCATCGAGCGCATCAACGAGTACAACCTCGGTGCCCTCTTCTATTTCTTCGAGAAGGCTTGCGGTATCAGCGGTTACGTTCTCGGCGTGAACCCATTCGACCAGCCAGGCGTTGAGGCATACAAGAAGAACATGTTCGCCCTCCTCGGCAAGCCAGGCTACGAGGCCCAGGCAGAGGCTCTCCGCGCTAGACTTTAATCCAAACAGTATAAGTAACTTGAATATGGAAAAGAAATTGTACCCTTTTAAATTTGTGCCGGTTGCTTCAAGAAGACCTTGGGGTGGCAGCGCACTTGTGAAGGTTTTGGGAAAGAACTTCGTTGAGTGTGACGAGGAGGGAAACGAGAAGGTCATCGGAACAGATGAACTGATCGGTGAGAGCTGGGAGCTTGCCGACATGGGCACTGAGGATTCAGTGGTTGCAAACGGCTGGCTTGCAGGAAATACCATCAGTGATTTGATGGAGACATACATGGAGAGGATTGTGGGTGAAGATGTCCACAACTTCTACGGACGTCAGTTCCCGCTTCTCATCAAGTTCCTTGACATCAATGACAAGCTTTCTGTGCAGGTACATCCTGATGACGAGGTTGCGGCTGAAAGGTACGATTCTCTTGGAAAGGCGGAGATCTGGTATGTGATGGATGCTCAGCCAGGCGCAAAGATGTATTGCGGTTTTACACGTGAGACATCGGCTCAGGAGTTCTACGACAGATGCCACGCCGGTACTGTGCATGAGATCCTCAACGTGATCGAGCCTAAGAATGGTGACGTGATCTTCATCACTCCAGGTACTGTGCACGCAGCTGACGGAGGTCTTCTCATCGCTGAGATCCAGGAGTCATCAGACATGACTTTCCGTCTCTATGACTGGGGTCGTGAGTTTAACCCAGCTACAGCCCGCAAGACTCACCTTGAGGAGGCTATCGACGTGATCGACTATCGTCCGTTCGACTTCGGCCTGTACCGCAAGGGTCCGCTTTGGGGCGAGGAGGCTTCATATGTGCCTTGCCAGGCGCATGAGTGCTGCTGCGGTGACGAGTGCCATTGCGGTGACGAGTGCCACTGTGAGGAAGAGGGACACGAGTGCCACTGCCATGAGGCTAGCCAGGAGGGTCAGATGATCCAGGACCTCGTGGAGTGCCCTCAGTTCAGCGTTGCTCAGATTGCCTTGACTGATCCGCTTCATATCTACACAGACAAGTTCAACAGCTTCATCGTGTATATCTGTCTTGAGGGTGCGGCTTCGATACAGGTGCCTGCAACCAAGGAGAACGGCGAGGCTTACATGGAGAACTACGAGTTTGCGAAGGGCGAGACAATCCTTGTCCCTGCAGACATGCCTGACTTCTATCTTGTTCCGCGCGACCCAGAAACAAGACTTCTTGAGGCTGTGACACGCCCTGTAGAGGAACTTGACGAGTATATCGATCCTGAGACTGAGGCTTTCCCTGAAAATGAGGACTACGAGGGTCTTGAGGACGGTGCATTCGACGACGATGACGACGATGAGCCGACAGGTCCTGCAGGTGCATCACCGCTGAACTTCTTCAACTAAGTCATGGACGAGGTAAGAATAGACAAATACCTTTGGTCTATCCGTGTCTATAAGACCCGCAGTGAGGCTACGGACGCGTGCAAGGGAGGAAAGATCCGTGTAAATGGAGCGGACACCAAGCCTTCCAAGCCTGTCAAGGTGGGCGACACGATAGTTGCCCGTAAAGGAGCTGTGACCTATACATATAAGGTGCTGCAGCTCATAGACAAGAGGCAGGGTGCAAAACTGGTCTCTCAGTATGCTGAGAATCTTACTCCTGAGGAGGAGATCGCAAAGCTTCGCGCACCTGTCGAGACATTCTTCCTCAAACGTGACAGAGGAGCTGGACGTCCGACCAAAAAGGATCGCCGACAGATGGAAGAACTGTGGGGAAATCTCAGTTTTGACGTTCCCGACGATATCGCAGAACAGTTTGCGACGGATTTCGGAATGGACGAAGATTAGAATAATGGGTAACTGGTAACAGTTGCCCATTTTTTTCGTATCTTTATGGAATAAACAGCGAGATCTAATATGACACCTTTTCTTAAACAAGTTGCAGATCACTACTATAACCTTGAAGGCATCCAGGACAGATGCTTCATCTTTCCGAACAGACGTTCGTTGGTCTTTTTCAAGAAATACATAACTGAGGCGGTCGTATCTGCTGCCGGCAAGCCTATGCTCATGCCGAAGCTTATGACTGTGAGTGAGTTTTTCCAGAATGTGACTCCGGTATCAGTGGCAGACAGAGTGACGCTTCTTGTCACTTTGTACGAGTGCTATGCCAAGTTGAATCCGAAAGCGGAGTCCCTTGATGAGTTCATCTTCTGGGGAGACATCCTTTTGGGTGACTTCAATGATGTAGACAAATATCTGGCTGATCCGAAGCAGCTCTTCACAAACGTGGCTGACTTCAAGGGCATCCAGGATGATTACAGCCATCTTACCGACACTCAGAGGGAGGCGATAAAGGCCTTCGTCAAGCATTTTAAAGAGAAGACTGTCCGCAAGTCAGACAATCCAGATGCCAAGGACGTAAGTCTGGCCTTCCTTCAGATATGGAATCTGCTTCTGCCGCTTTATCATGAATACAATAAGGTGTTGGAGCAGAAAGGTCTCGCATACGAGGGAATGGTGTACCGTCGTCTTGTTCATTTGACTGAAAACGAGGATGTTGCGCAGCTTCTTTCAAAGGCTTATGGAAAATCTTCTTATGTGTTTGTCGGCCTGAATGCGTTGAACGAGTGTGAGCGCACAGTGATGGCGAGGATGCGCGATGCCGGCGTAGCTGAGTTCTGCTGGGACTACACAGGCAAGATGATATCAGATCCCCTCAACAAATCCTCATTCTTCATGTCGCGCAATGTAAAGGAGTTCAAGCCTGCATTCGACATGGACACTGAGGAACTTCCGCTTCCATCGTTCAATGTTTTGAGCGTACCTTCTTCGTACGGACAGGTTAAGCAGGTGTCGCGCATCCTCACTGAGGCAGATG
>JAFZEP010000049.1 GCA_017560625.1 Bacteroidales bacterium | reverse complement strand
TGCTTCGTTCATGTTCAGCTGGGGCCCTATCTGCTGGGTGCTCATCTCTGAGATCTTCCCGAACACAATCCGTGGAGCTGCTGTGGCGATTGCTGTTGCATTCCAGTGGATCTTCAACTTCATCGTTTCTTCTACATTCCTGCCGATGTACAACATGAGCCTCGGTTCGATGGAGAATTTCGGTCATGCTTTCACCTATGGACTGTATGGCGTAATCTGCGTGCTCGCAGCCCTCTTTGTCTGGAAACTTGTTCCTGAGACCAAGGGAAAGACCCTTGAGGATATGTCCAAGCTCTGGAAGAAGTGATTCTGATTGTGTTTAGTGGTGGCCAAAAATGACCACTAAACACAAGATAAGACCAAAAGAGGCCAGCATCATGTGATGTGCTGGCCTCTTTTTCAGTTATTTCTTATTGGTGTATTGCGACAGGATCACTCCGACTGTCGACACTGCTATGCCTATCCACTGACGTGAGTTCATGTGTTCGTGTCCCAATGCCCATGCAATGAGTGCTGCAGCCACGGGTATGAGGGCGGAGAATATGCTTGATTTTGCAACGCCCAGATTCTTGATCGTGCTGACCCATAGCGAGAATGCCAGACTTGAGCAGAGGATTGCAAGACAGATGATCGGATACCAGACTTCAGCACTGAAATAGACAGTTGCATTGAATCCGTCAAGACCTTTCCAGATGAAGAGCGGAAGCAGGTAGATGGATCCGATAAGGAACTGATACATCACTATGATCTGGCTTGAATAGTTGCCCGAAAGACTCTTGGTGATGGATGCGTGTCCTACCTCGGCAATGACAGCAACCAGCAGCAGTATGATGCCTAGAATGAAGTTCTCTCCAAGTGCACCGTGTGCCATTGCGACCATGACGATACCTATCAGCGACAGCACGACACCGATGATATTCACTCCGGTGATCTTTTCCTTGAAGAATAACCTTCCTGCTGCAATGGAGAAGATCGGGATGGTAGCAATGATCATTGCACTGATGGTAGGGGAGCCTGTCTCCTTGAGTCCGTATGTCTCACAGATAAAGTAGATGAATGGCTCAAAGAACGCCAGGAGAAGGAATTTTCCCAGGTCCTGCCTCTGTATCCTCTTGATTCGTGCATATGCTGCGTTGAACAGGAAGAGCACACCTCCTGCAAGCAGAATTCTTACGAATACGAAGTAGAATACCGGTATGTTAAGTGCAATGAGCTTGTCTGTCCATATGTAGGACATGCCCCACAGGATAATAGCAAAAGATGATGCTATGTATGTAAGGATCTTGCTCGGTTGAACTCTTGGTGACATAGTCTTTAGATTATCTTGTTTCCGTCAATATATACTGCCTTGATCTCTCCTCTGAGAGTCTCTCCATCGTATGGAGTCCATCCGCACTTGCTCTTCTGGTCCTCGTTCTTGACAACGAATGTAGCTTCATTATCAAAGATAACCAGATCCGCCTCGTAGCCTTCTGCTATCTTACCTCTGTTCAGACCATAGATTTCCGCGGCCTTTTCAGAGAATACTGAAGCTATGCGAGTGAGCGGGATTTCATTGTTGTGAGCTATTGTGAGCAGCACAGGAAGGCTCTGCTGGATAGTCGGAAGACCTGATGGGGCCTTTGTGTATGTGCCCTCCTTTTCGCTCAGAAGGTGAGGGGCGTGGTCGGAGCCGATTGTGTCTATGATGCCTTCAGCCAACGCATTTATCAGTGCCTCTCTGTCCTGCGCAGTCTTGACAGAAGGGTTGCATTTTACTTTACTGCCAAGTCTTGTATAGTCCTCATTGCTGAACCACAGATAGTTGCAGGAAGTCTCAGCTATGATCTCCGGATTGTTGAGTTTGGCTGCACGGACCATCTCAGCCTCCTCCTTGGTAGATATGTGGCAGAGGACTAACTTGGTGCCGTACTGCATCGCAAGTTCAAGGGCCTTGATGCTGGACTTGATGCATGCCATGCGGCTTCTGATGTTTTCGTGCTCAGTGAAAGGGATGTCGTTGCCGTATTTTTCGATTGCCTTCTCAAGGTTGGCCTTGATTGTCGCCTCATCTTCGCAGTGGACGAGCACGGGCTTCTCTTTTATCGAGAAGAGCTTTCCAAGTGTGCTGGAACTGTCAACGAGCATGTTGCCTGTAGAAGAACCCATGAACACCTTGACTCCTGCTATGTCTTCTGGAGTGATGCCGGCTTCTGCGTCGCCTTCACGCACCATCTTGCAGATCGCTTCTGCATTGTCGTTGGTAGCTCCGATGTGGAATGCTGTCTTGGTGTGGGCTTTCTCCTTTGCAAGGTCGAGTTTGCCTTGCAGCGCTTCTGCAGTCACAGTTGCCGGATTTGTATTCGGCATATCCATGACTGAAGTCACGCCTCCGTATATGGCTGCCAGTGACTCTGTTGCCATGTCTGCTTTGTGAGTGAGGCCAGGTTCGCGGAAATGCACGTGTGCGTCAATACCACCGGCCATTACATGCAGACCGCTGCAGTCTACAGTTTCTGCTCCGGCATTCTTTGCCTTGAACACTCTGAAACCGTAGTCTTCAGCTTCGCTGTACAGCACCTGGGCAATCTTTCCGTCCTTGATGAGGATGGAGCCTTCTGCTTCCTTGTCGGAAGTCACTATTGTTGCACCTTCAAGAAGTATCATTATTTCTTAGGCTTTATTTTTCTGAATTTAAGTTTCATCACTCCCCAGAATGCCTCACCGAAAATTCCGCTGCTCATCTTTGATGTGCCGGCTGTACGGTCTACAAAGATGATAGGAACTTCCTTGATCTTGAATCCAAGCTTATGGGTTGAGTACTTCATCTCGATCTGGAATCCATAGCCTTTCATCTTCACTTTGTCCAGGTCGATTGTCTCAAGAACCTGCCTCTTGTAGCACTTGAATCCTGCTGTTGTGTCAAAGACCTTCATTCCCAGCACTGTGCGTACGTAGACAGATGCGTAGTACGACATGATCACTCGTCCGATAGGCCAGTTGATCACGCTGATGCCGTTGCAGTATCTTGATCCGATGGCAAGGTCTGCTCCTTCTGCGCAGGCCTGATATAGTCTAGGAAGATCCTGAGGATTATGGGAGAAGTCAGCATCCATCTCGAATATGTAGTCGTATTTGTGCTCGACTGCCCACCTGAATCCTGTGATGTATGCTGTTCCAAGCCCGAGTTTTCCTTTCCTCTCGATCATGTGTAGCCTTTCCGGGAACTCTTCCTGCAGTCTCTTTACAATGGCTGCAGTCCCGTCCGGCGAACCGTCCTCGATCACAAGGATATGATATTCTCCATCAAGCGAGAACACTGCCTTGATGATGTTCTCGATGTTCTCCTTCTCATTATAAGTAGGAATGATTACTACTTTTCTGTCCATATTATTTTTCGATAGTCTTCAACATTTCAGCTACTGCTGCCTCAAGCTGCTTGTCCTCGCCGCGGAGAACAGATGCAGGGTCGTTATATACCTCGATGTCCGGCTCGACCTGGAGGTTCTCAAGATATCTTCCGTCCTTCACTCCGATTGCTCCTACCTGAGGAATACCGAATACAAGGGTAGGGTCGATTTGAGTCTCCCACCATACGGCTGTCATTGTGCCAGGAACTGGAGCTCCGATAAGTTTGCCGATGCCAAGTGCTTGATATACATAAGGGAATCCTGATGCATCAGAGTAGTTGTCCTCGCCGATGAGCACGCATGAAGGCTTGGTCCATTTGCTGTATGGCTCAGTGCCGATGTACTGGCCTCTAGGCTCGAATCTGATGTAGCCAACGCCAGCGAGGAGGGTAGCGAGGTCGTCGTGGAGCCATCCGCCGCCGTTGTGTCTTGTGTCCACGATCACAGCCTCGCATGTGCGGTATTTTCCGAGGAGGTCAGAATATACTCTTCTGAAGCTTTCAGAGTCCATTCCCTCTACGTGTACATAGCCGATGCGGCCGCCTGAGAGTTCCTTGACCATCTGAGCTCTCTGGTCCACCCATCTGTTGTAGAGCTGAGTGTAGTCTGTGAAAGCAGGCTCGATGAAGATATCCTGCTCCTTCTTGCCTTTCTGTTTTACTGTGATGACGACCTTCTGTCCGCCCTTGCCTTTAAGCAGGCTGCTCCAGTCTTCACCAGCAACGATAGGCTGTCCGTTGACTGCAGTGATGATGTCGCCGGCCTTGATTTCAGGATGCTGCAGATAGAGTACACCACCCTTGATGATCTCAGCTATCTTTAGGCCGTCGCCTTCATATGAGTTGTCGTAGAACGCTCCGAGTGTGCCCATGTTGAGGCCCGACTTGTATGAGTAGCGGGCACCAGTGTGCGAACCGTTAAGCTCGCCGAGCATCTCTGAAAGAAGTTCCTTGAAATCGAAGTTGTTGTTGATGTGAGGGAGGAACTTGGCGTATGTCTCTCTGTAGCCTTCCCAGTCGATTCCGTGGATTGCAGGATCATAGAACTTCTCGTTCACCTGTTTCCATGCATGATTGAAGATGTATTCACGCTCCTGAGCAGGCTTGTACTCGAATTCGCCGCTGTAGTTGATGCTTTCCGACTTTCCGGTAGCTGTAGCGATTCTTGCTACTCTGCCGCCGGAGAGTGTGTAGATGTATTTATCATCCGCAGTAGGGTAGAATGAGCCTGATGTGCCTTTTGACACAACTGTGATACTGTTGTCCTCAAGGTTCATCTTGCAGAGGTCCTGACTCTTTTCAAGTCTTACAGTATAATAAAGGGTCTTGCCGTCCTGAGTGAGATAGTGGTCTCCAAGACGTCCTGAGAAACGTGTCAGCTTGACGATGCGGTCTTTTCTGTCACCAAGGTCAAGGATAAAATCCTCTGCCTTCTTCTCAGCCTTCACGCTGTCCTTCGCTTCCTTCTTTTCCTGCTTCTCGGTCTTGTTCAGGTTAGCGATCTCTCGGTCCTCCTTGTCTTTGACAAACTCGGCGTGAGCCTTGCCGTCGAAGAACATCAGGTAGATGTCTCTTTCTGCACCCCAGCTTCCGTGGCTCTTGTAGCCCGCCTTGTCTGAGGTCCATGTCATGGCCTTGCCCTTGAGCGCCCATCTGAACGAGCCGTCGCTGTAGCCGCTTTCTGTAAGGTCTGTGATCTCACCTGTCTTTGTGTCGATGACAGCCACATCCTCATTGTTCCATCCGCCGTTCGCCTGGTAGTTGCAGAGGATATAGCGGCTGTCCGGACTCCATGCGAAGCTCTGGTCGCCGTCCTGATATGAATAGTTGATGCTCTTATCAAGAAGGATGCGCTCCTTGCCGCTCTTGAGGTCCATCACAGCGATTGCTGTCCTGTCCTTAAGGTAGGCGATAGATTCTCCATCAGGGGATACCTGAGGCTGGAAGCAAGTCTCGCCGGCTTTTGTGACCATCTCCTCTTCCATCTTCACTGCATATGTGAACATCTTGTCCTCTTTCTCAGTGAGTGAAGTCTTCCAGATGCCCCAATGTCCGTTTCTCTCAGCAGAATAGTATAGTGTCTTGCCATCCTTTGAGAATGAAAGGTCGCGCTCCTGCTCCGGAGTGTTGGTGATCCTCTTTGTTGTCTTGTGGTCGATAGATGTCACGAAGACGTCGCCTCTGATGATGATGGCTAATTCCTTGCCACCAGGTGACACTGCGAGGTCCTTCGCACCTGTAGTCATTGTGCGCTCTTCCATCTGTCTCTCTGTCTGGTCGGTCACGATCTCGATGTTGACCTTCTGAGGCTGTGCACCGTTTTCTAGCGTGTTCAGTGTGTAGAGTTCTCCGTCATATGAATAGCAGAGAACTCCGTACTGTGAGATGCTGAGATGTCTTACAGGATTGCCTTTGTAGAATGTAACCTGCTCGGGCTCGGTCATGTCCACGAGCGACTCGATCTTGTAGACGTTGAATGTTCCGTCCTGCTCGCTGAGATAATAGAGTGTGTTGTCCCCGTGGAGGACAGGGTTTCTGTCTTCACCCTTGAACGAAGTGAGTTTGGTGAATGTGCCGTTTCCGTTGATATGATCCGGATGGAGATTGTCAGCAGGATCTTTGTCAGGAACACACCTCCAGATGTCGTGAGTCACTGAAGATGTATGATGCTTTCTCCAAGGATCCTCGTATCCCTTGTAGTCTTCATAGTAGACTGTGTTGTGAAGTCCCACGCAGAGGTTTGCGATCTGGAGCGAAGTGATGTGTACAGGTCTGCCACCGTCAGGGCCTACCTGATAGATCTGCGAACCGCCAGGGAAGTCGCCGTACTGGGCATCCTGCATGATGGTTCCGCTGAAGATCACGCTTCCGTCCTCCATCACAGCCATCGGAGTCTCGTGGCCGGTGTGGAATGTCAGACGCTGAGGAGTTCCGCCCTTTGCGGAAACTCTGTAGATGTCTTTGCTTTTCTCTCTATATGAACTGAAGATGATGTTCTGTGAATCGTGTGTCCACTTAGGATCTGAGTCATATGCAGGATTTGTTGTGATCTGTCTTGCCTGGCCACCTTTGGCATCTACAACATAGATGTCGCCCTTGTAGGTGAATGCTATCTGATTTCCGTCAGGTGAAATGGCGTTTCTGCGCAGCCACAGAGGTGTGTCCTGAGCCGACGCTGAAATCGCCAGACCCAAGAGCATGATTGATGCTAATGCAAATTTCTTCATGATCGTTTTCCAATAAGTTCAAATCAAACAAATATACTGAAAAAATCCACATCCTACGTTGGTGCGATGCATAATTTTTTGCACTTTTGCGCGATAAACGAATACAGATATGAGCAAGAAGAGAGCATTGAAATGGATTTTGATCATCACGCTTATCGTGCTGATCGTCGTAGTTGTTGTTTTATGTGTGAAGAAGACCAAGCCTGCAGAGGCCGAAACGACAGAGGTTGCAACAGTAGAGTCTGCCGCTCCAGTGCAACGCGCAGCAGTGGATGAGGATTGGCTTGAACTACCTGGTGCCGTAAGCGGCAGCGGTTATGAGGTGACTACGTACTATGATTCATCAGTGCGAAACTACACTCATCTTTATGACAGGGATACATATACATCGTTGTGGACCGCATATCCTTTGAGCGCTGCATATATGGGAGATGAACCTCGTCCGGGAAAGTGGATCTACAGCACTTCGATTGATGAGGAATATCAGGTAAACCTCAAGCATCACAGCTATAATGATAAATATGCCCGCGGTCATATGATTCCGAATGCATCAAGAGACGGAAACAAGGAGATGCAGATGCAGACCTTCTTTGTGACCAACTCTGTTCCGCAGATACAGAACAGTTTCAACAGCGGCATATGGAGCAAACTTGAAAGGACACTCCAGAACATCGCCTGGGAAGAGGAGATCTACATTGTTACAGGCGTTGCCTTCAACAAGAGCGGCGAAGACAAGCCGATAGCGTACACTACAGCCAAGGACGACACCAAGCAGGTGCCGATTCCAAACTATTTCTACAAGGTAGTACTCAAGGTCAAGAAATCCGATGACGAAGTGACATCCGCAAGCACAATCGGCTTCTGGATGGATCATAGAAAATACGATGATAGTTTCGAGAACTACACCGTATCAGTCGACCAGATCGAGCAGTGGACAGGAATGGACTACTTCGTCAACCTTCCTGACAGCATCGAGACTGCTGCTGAAACCAACTCCAGCTGGTCTGAATTCCAGACATTCTAGCCTACATCGCCAGCATTGCTATATATCCTGCGGCGAGAGCCACACCGCAGTTGATGAGCTTTGCCCAGAGGAAACTCTTCTTGCTTTCTGCAAGGAGAGGAATGGATGCGTGACCATCCTGAGATATAGAACTTGCCAGGAGTACCGGGAATGGTACGACTCCCGCTGCAAATAGGGTCACGAATATCATGTGCGGACCCGACTCAGGGATGATTCCGATGAGGGTGGCGAGCAGAATCATGAGGGCAGTGTTGCTGCTGATCCAATGCTCGATGTCAATGTATTGAAGGGCGATTCCAAGCACAAGCAACACTCCGAATGTCCATGCGAAGATGGTAGGGAGGTGCCTGCTGATGATGTGCTTCCAGAGGTGTTCTTCAACGAAGTGGTCTGATGCGAAGATAAGGACGAAAAGAATGATGACGCTCAGTCCGGCAAAGAGGACGTTCATCCAGTCCTCACTCAGCAGGTTTATACTGCCATGCGAGTGTGCTTCTTCGGCTTCATGTTCATGGCTGTGTGCAGTTCCGTGGTCGTGTCCGCATTCGCATGCTTCTGTGTGGACATGTGACTCGTGGACATGGCCGACATGAGTCTCGTGGTCGTGACCTGCATGTGCTGCATGGTCATGTCCGAGCTGTCCGGTTGCAAGAGCTGCGATGAAGACCGCAAGTCCGAGGAATATGCAGATGCGCTTCCAGCCGAAGTGTCTTTTGCCGTGGGGCTTGCTGCTTTCCTGCTTTTCGTGGTGTTCATGATCATGCCCATGATCGCATCCGTCTCCATGCACTTCAAATCCTTCACAGTCAGTCTGTACGCCGCAGTCTTCATGATGGCGTTTTTCACAGCCTTTTGCGTGCCTTCTGTCGTATATCCTGTCTGTAACGACACCCACAGCTATAGCGATTACGAACAGCACTGCAAACAGAATCATTGCCTGCTCTGGAATCATCGCAAGCATGACAAACGACTCGTCGCCTGATGAAGCGATCATCATGGCCACGAGAGCTCCAAAACTTAGCATCCTATGAGTGTAGAGGGAAACTGTCGCAAATCCTCCCATGCAGCCTGGAATGGCTCCAAGCAGTGCGCCTATGACCACCTGGCCGAACTTGGTTTTGCGGAGACCCTTGAAGAAAAGTCCTTTCGATTCGATGTTGAGGGACTCTATCATCATCATCATGACGACGACAAGTCCTGTGATCAATATGGCGTTGCGCAGTGCGTCTGTGAATATGTGTAGCATGTCGTTAGACTTGGATGGCTATTCTATCCAGCCGGTGATGAAGAGGTTGACGATAGGTCGGAGAGGGGAGTTTGTGGTGAGGGTGACAATTGTCAGGAGTTCACCTTCAGCCATGTCTGACGTGTCGATGTCGACTGTGAATGTAGTCCATCCGCCAGGCTCAGTACGAGGTATCCTTCCATGTGCCCACTTCGGAGCATCGATGTCTACCTTATATACGCCAAAAGGCTTCTTGCCGGCGTTTTCAAATGTGAATTTTGCATGTATCACGTCGCCTTTCCTGACCTTACCTGCTTGAAATGTGCTTTCCTTGAACATTGGTCTGGGACCTGTAGACTTGTCTGCCTCGGAGAGCTTGTCGAAGTTCTCTTTTGTAAATGCTGAGATGCTGATCACTTCGTCACCATATGTCTTTCCGTTGATCTGAGGAGTTGCTGTGTAGGTGTTCTTTCCCCAAAGCTTTCTGCATGATGTCACTGAAAAGGACATCTCCGCTGTGCTCCTTGCCGGAATCGGATTTGGATGTACGGAGATGTCAAGATGGTCAGATATGTCTGTGAAAGTCACCTCGATCGGTTTGTCCGACAGATTGGCTACCATTGCAGCCTCACTTTTTCTTTCTCCTTGATTGATGTTGCCGCAGAGAAAATCTGTGTTCTTCAATGCGAACGGACCGAATGCAATGGGATAGCTTTCTTCAAGCGGCTTCGGCTGCTCGACGCTGACGCCTCTGATCTTGAGAAGGACAGGCTTCTTCACATCTGAGATGTAGACTGTCAGAGTTTTGTCGAACGGATATGGACCTTCGTCATTTGAGTATGTCACTGAAATCTTGCCTTTCTTGCCTGGCATCAGCGGCTCTTTTGTCCAGTCTACATTTGTGCATCCGCATGATGATACGACACTGTAGATGACTGCAGGCTTGTCAGACACGTTTGTGATGGTGAATGTACAAGACACGGGACCGCTCTTGAGAAGGATGTCGCCGAAATTGTGGACAGTCTTGTCTGCTTCAAGTCCTTCGCTGATCTTCTCCTGTGCACCAGCTGATAAAAAGAACGCCAGCAGCAATGAAAATATGCTGAAAATATGCTTCATATCTTATTCTTTGTACACAAAGATAACATAAATCGTACTTTGAATATCAAAATTAATCATTAAATTTGCATTCCGTACGTCACAAATGACGTCCAGGACGCATTTACTAACAATTAAATATTAAAGAAATGGCTTACAAAATTACAGACAACTGCGCAGCATGTGGTTCATGTCTGCCAGAGTGCCCAGTTGGCGCTATCTCAGAGGGTGACATCTATGTAATCGACCCTAACGCTTGCATCGACTGCGGAACATGCGCTGACGCTTGCCCAATGGGTGCTATCGTAGCTGGTGAGTAATTTCACACACTCAAAAAAATAAGCTCGTGCCGATAAGTGCGCGAGCTTATTTTTTGATATATATAAAGAAGTCCCGATGAATATTCAATCGGGACTTCTTTTATAATTACTCAGCTGGTGCAAGCAAGATCTGGATGAAGTTCTCCTGTGCAAGAACTGCCTGGAGGAGAGTCTTGATGTCCTCAGCTGTAACTGAGTTGAGGGCTGCCTCGTACTCAGCGTCATAGTCGATGCCGAACTCGAGGTTGAGATCTACTGCGCTCATCCAGTATGAGTTGCTGATGCGTGACTCAGGAACATTCTTCTTGAGGTTCTCGAGTGCCATTGCAAGCTCCTCAGCTGTAGGACCGTTCTGAGCGAACTCCTTGAGGTACTGAGCTGTGAGGCCGCTGAGCTTCTCAGCCTGCTCTGGATTTGTGTCGAACTGAACCATGAATGTCACTCGATCGTATGGCTTTCTGGAAGCTCCAAGGCTTGCGCCTACGCCGTATGTGCCACCTTCCTTCTCGCGGATAGTCTTTGTGTAGATCATGTCGAGAACATAGTTGGCAACCTTGAGAGTTGCAATCTCCTTAGTTGAAACCGGCATGTATGCGCTCCAAACCTGGAAGACAGTCTTCTTAGGAGTCTGCATCTCCACCTTAAGTACCTCCTCTGAAGTACCCTTTGCAATCTGGATGAGGTTCTTCTCGTTTACCTTAGTAGCCTTCTTTGCCTTAGGGAGTGAACCTGCGTACTTCTCTACAAGTGGCTTGAGTGTCTCAAGGTCAACGTTACCTACGATAGTGAGTGTAGCACCACCGACGTTGTTGAAGAGCTTTCGATAAACCTTCTCGATTGTAGCGAGATCAGCAGCCTCAAGTACCTCGTCGTTGATTGTAATCACGCGCTCGTTGCCGTCATAGAGTTTCTCGTTCACAAAGTTCTGGAACTTGAAGTCAGGAGTGTTCACGAGGTTAGGGAGGACAGCCTTGATCTGCTGGATACCTGTCTCGAACTCCTCAGCGTCGAAGCGTGGGTCAGTCATAGTAAGGTAAAGAAGCTGGAATGCTGTCTCAAGATCCTTAGGTGTGCTGCTTCCGCTGATAGAGTGTGTAGTGTTGCCGATTGAAGGTGATACGCCTACCATCTTGCCGGCAAGCATCTTGGACAATGTAGTGCTAGGGAATTTAGAGATACCTGTAGTACCTACATATACACTCCAGATGTTGCTCTCGAATGATGGGAGATCCTTAGTCTCGATGAGTGTCTTTCCACCCTTCCAGTCAAGGCTGAAGAGAACCTGGTCCTTCTTGTACTGAGTTGGGAGAACAACCACCTTGAGACCGTTCTTCAAAGTCCATACAGTTGAACCATAGATGCCTGTCTCAGTCTTCTTTACAGCTGAACCCTTAAGCTCAGTGCTGATGAGAGGCTCGTTGATGTTCTCCTCTACGTTTGCCTCGATCTCTACAGTCTTCATCTCAGCGATGACAGCTGCGAGCTCTGCTTCTGTAGGGTTTGCAAGACCTTCCTTCTCAGGACCGTTGTAAAGCACGATCATGTTGTGGTCTGTGATCATTTCCTTTACAACCATGTTGAGTACTGTAGCATTGATCTGTGAGCAGATAGCCTGAGCCACCTGAAGCTCTGTAGCAGGATCCATGTACGCCTCATTGTGATAGAATGCGTTGAGGAGCGGTCTTACGAAGTCTGCGTTCTGACGTGTGCTTGCAGCCTCTACAGCCTTCTCATAGCGGCTGAGAATCTTTGCTGTAGCGCGCTCAACCTCACCGTCAGTGAAGCCGAATCTCTTCATCTTCTCAACCTCAGTCATGTATGCTCTGAATGCATTCACAGCGTCGCCTTCCTTAAATGATACGTCACCGTTCACTGCCTCGCATGTAGCGCAAAGCTGGCCAACTCCGAGATTTGCATCGAAGTAAGGAGCATTTGGCTTAGCAGTGATGTCAATGAATCTCTCGCTCATGATATACCTGATGTATGTCTTGATGAGATCATAGTAGTAGCCCTCGACTGTATTTCCGAACTCCTTAGGCATTGGCTCACCCTTCCAGAGAACCTCGATTGATGAAGCTGTCGCCTCTGGATCTGTAATGATGCCGATGATCGGCTCCTCGTTCTGAGGAAGCTGATAAAGCTCTTTCTCTCTTGGGTTTACAGGTGCTGGTACGTCAGCGAAGATGTTCTTGAGCTTAGCCTCGATCTGGTCTACGTTTACGTCACCGACTACGATGATGGCCTGAAGGTCAGGACGGCACCATGTCTCGTAGAAGTTTGTAAGGCTTTCATATGCGAATGTCTTGAGCTGCTCCTCGCCACCGATGAGGGTGCGTCTTGCGTATGGAGTGTCACCATAATAGTATGGAAGAGACTTCTCGAACATTCTCCAGCTTGCGTTTCTTCTTGTTCTTCTCTCCTCAAGGATGACAGCTCTTTCAGCGTCGATTTCCTCAGGGTCGTTTGTTACGAAATGAGAATAGTCGTGAAGAACGAGGAGACATGAGTCGATGATGCTCTCGCGTACGATAGGAATGTTGTTGAGCATGTACTGAGTCTGCTCGAATCCTGTAGATGCATTGATGTTTCTACCGAACTCTGCTCCGATGCTCTGAAGCCACTCGAGGAGGCTCTTGTCAGGGAAGTTCTTTGTTCCGTTGAAGCACATGTGCTCAAGGAAGTGTGCGAGACCGTCCTGGTCGTCGCTCTCCTGGTATGCTCCTACGTCAGTAGCGAGGTAGAACTCAGCTCTCTGAGCAGGCTGATCATTGTGGCGGATGTAGTAAGTCATGCCGTTGTCCAGCTTTCCAACCCTTACTTCAGGGTCATTTGGAAGCGGAGTCTGTGCAAACGCCACTGTTGCAGCGATAAGGGCTGCAAGTGAAATTAGCAAACGTTTCATAGTGTATAAATTGGTTTTTAAATATATTTGCCTTCGTTATAAGCCTACAAATATATAAAAAATATATACACTCAGGTATACACTTAGGGTATAAAAAGGAATCTAACTGTACTTTTCAACTAACTCAAGCTTCTCGATGCGTGCATCTATAGCTCCCGGATTGCGTCCGAATAGTTCTGCCAGTTCCTTTACGCTCTTTCCTTCGCACCACAGACGCTCCAGAGTTTCATCGTCAGATTCACTCCACGGCTTGAGATAGTTAGGGTATTTAAGACGTGTCACTTCAAAGGACAGTGACCTGGCTTTGATGAATTCCATGATGTATGCCTTCTTGTGAAGTTCATCCATCGTTTTGAAGTCGCCTTCCTCCTCCAGGATTTTGCACACATTGTTCAGAGTCGTTGTCGACACACCATTGATAGCCCTGCGTGACATAAGGAACAGTCCTTCGTTTTCCAGAATGCAGATACCGGCTTCCACAAGAGCCGTCCACATCTTCACTTCGATAGCCTCATAAGCTTCCTGCCTATACTTTCCGATGATGCCTGAGATCTTCTTCTCCAGGTCTTCCGTTGTTGTAATTGCTGTTTCCATCGCGTTCCGTTTTAAAGGTTTAACGACCGCAAAACTAGCCTCGGGTATTACTGAAAGCAACTTTTTGTGGCGAAATGCCCTACGATTTTTCTGAATTTTAAAATCGTTTACTCTTTTTTAAAATCGTAAAATTTATTTTTCTCAAAAATGGTTAGCCGGATCGCAACTGTCAATGATTTAAGGCGAATGTAAGTTATCGAGTACTAGTATAATAAAGAATTTACGTGCCGCAGTGATGCAGCACGTAAATTCGGAATATTATTGATAGTCAGTTTGTTATGAATGCGCTATTCCACAAGCACCATCTCTTCAAGCAGGTGGTCAGCGTCAGCGACCTTGTCGATGATGAATAGTACGTAGCGGACGTCCAATGAGATGTTGCGGCAGATCTCCGGGTCGAAGACGATGTCGCTCATGGTTCCTTCCCACACGCGGTCGAAGTTGAGGCCGATCAGGTCGCCGTCTGCATTGATCACAGGGCTGCCTGAGTTTCCTCCGGTGGTGTGGTTTGTAGCAATGAAGCACACCGGAACCTCGCCTGTTGCATCAGCCCAACGTCCGTAGTCCTTCTGGGCGTATATGTCACGAAGACGCTGCGGGATGTTGTAGTCGAAGATCTCAGGATTGTCCTTCTCCATGATGCCCTTGATGGTTGATGAAGGGAGGTAGTATGTCGCGTCAGAAGGCTGGTAACCCTTGATGTGGCCGTATGCTACACGGAGTGTGAGGTTAGCATCCGGGTAGAATGCCTTAGGTACGCGCTGAGTGCGGCAGTATACCATCTGGCCACGCATATAGTCACGGTATGCAAGCTGGAGGTCCTGGTTGATTGCGGATGTGACAGGCTGGATCTGAGATGCGTACCATCTTGAGAACTCTGCAGCAAACTCAGTCGCAGGGTCCTGGAGAAGTTTTGCTCTGCCCTTTGCAGCTGATTTCTGGCCTGCAAGGAACTTTTCCAGCTTACTCTGATCTGCAAAGATAGACTTGCTGAAGATAGCATCAGCCCATTTCTCGGCAGAACTATATTTCTTCATCTGCTTTGTGAAATAGTCGCATTTAAAGTCTGCAGGGATGTTCTTGTCGAACTCCGTCATCAGAGCGACGAAGCACTCTTTGTCGATCGGGAGGTACCAGTCCTTGTAGAATGACTCAAGGGCGGCATCAGCCTTTGCAGCCTCGAAGGTCACTTCTCCAGTAGCCTTGTCTACCTTGTAGGCAGCCATGACTGACGATGCGAAGTTGGACAGCTCGATCGCTCTTACAGTCTCTGAATAATAGTCTGTTGCAAACTGATAAGGCTCAAGTTCCTTATAGAGAGCGTCTATCTTTGCAATCACTCCGTCGAACTCTCCGCCGGCAGCCCATTTGTCGAATGCAGCCTCAAACGCCTGCTTTGTCTGTACGGTCTTCATCTTCTTGATACCCTTCACTTCGCCCTGCCATTTCTTCCAAGCATTGGCTACAGTGGCATTCTTGGATGAATACTGGATGCGCACCTTCTGGCTCTGCGACTGATACTTGTTCATGATGTCAAGACGCAGGGTGCGCAGGTTGATCTTGTGCGGGTCGCCCAATTCTTCGATGTATCTTACGCCTTCCGAGTGGATGTACTCCTGTGTGCGTCCAGGGAATCCGTAGATGAATGTGAAGTCACCCTCCTGCACTCCTTTAGTAGAGATATGGAAGAACTTCTTAGGCTTGTATGGAACATTGTCCTGAGAGTATGGCGCAGGGTTGTTGTTCTTGTCTGCATAGATTCGGAACATCGAGAAGTCGCCTGTGTGACGTGGCCATACCCAGTTATCTGTGTCGCCACCGAACTTTCCGATCGATGAAGGCGGAGCACCTACAAGACGGACGTCATCGTACTGTCTATATACAAAGAGGAAGTACTGGTTGCCGTAGTAGAGTGCCTCCACAGTGCCTCTGAGGCCATTGCCCAATGCTGAAACCTCTTCCAGAATAGCATCGGAATTCTTCTTTACAACAGCGACTCTCTGCTCCTCGGTCATATCTGGAGTGTATCCCTCAAGCACGCGGTCAGTCACGTCTTCCATTCTTTCAAGGAAGCTGACGCTCAGGCCCGGGTTTGGGAGTTCCTCCGAGCGGTTCATAGCCCAGAATCCGTCCTTGAGATAATCGTGCTCCACGCTGCTGTGATATTGGATCTGCGAGTAACCGCAGTGGTGGTTGGTAAGCAGCAGACCTTCAGATGAGATAAGCTCTCCGGTACAGCCGCGGCCGAACAGCACGACAGCATCCTTGAGCGATGCCTGGTTGATGCTGTAGATGTCCTCAGCGTCAAGTCTGAAACCTTTCTCCTGCATGTCTGTGATGCGCTGCGAGATCAGTGACGGCAGCCACATTCCCTCGTCAGCCTTGGCATTGATGCACATAATAGAGGCCAATGCAAAAATGGCCAGTATCTTCTTCATAATCTTTAGTGTATTGGTTAAATCACACAAAGATACTAAATCTTTCCCAATGCCTGCTATATTGTAATGGCAGATTACCTGAAATCTAAAGTGTTGATAACTAATTGAATACGGTAAGTGCTTGCTGCCATAATGCGGCAAGCATTTCTTGTAAGTTATTGAGAATCAGCAAGATGAAATTCAGGTAAGCCACAGACCGCCCGGCGAATCACTTCGTCGGGCGGTAATGCAATTCGTTCAATATAATGTCTAACACCTAAAAGTAGCAGTCGAGAATGCACATATTGTGCCGTTTTCCAACTATTCATGCAAACAAAATGGCTAATTCTTTTGCAAGAAATCACGAAAACTGCCAAAATCAGCCCTTTTAGACATAAAACAACAATCCTTGCAAAAGAAACTCACAATTCTTTTGCAAGGATGTTTATAGATGTAAAAAAGAATTACCCTAGTAAGTCAAGGCAGTTTCGTAATAAGTGTCGAAGCAAGGGTAGCTTTCAAGCGGATCCGGCATGCAGAAGTCGACACCTTCGAAGGCAGGGGAGTCTTCCTGACCGGTAGGCTCATAAACGACAAGCTCTGCTGAGATGCCTTCAAGCTCGACTGCGACTTTGCCATCCGCATATTTATAATGCAATGTACCGTCGCCGATCTTGACAGATGTCTCAAGCTCAGTGATCTCTGCAGGGAGTTTTGGCTCGATGACGATGACTCCCTTGAGCATGTCCGGACGTATGCCGAGGAAGTGCTGGTACCATACGCGCAGATGCTCTGCGTTGCTCCATGCCTGAAGGAATGTTCCTGAGCGCTTCACCCAGTTCTGACCCTCGTGTGGATGTGCATCCGCATTCTCGCTGAGACTGCCCACAGCTCCCTCGTGGAGAGCCTGTCTGTTCATGTTCTTGAAAAGCTCCCATGCAGGCTCCACCTGACCGAACTCGATCATGCGCTGCATGGCTATGCCGTTGTTCCACAGCCAGATGGTACCATTATGGTAGGCATCGTCCTTATGGTAGTAGTGCCAGTTTTCATGCTGAGGATGGAACTGGGGATCCCACTGTGCGAGCGAGGCCACACCCCATGGATATACAAGTTCTTCCCATGCACGACGTGTCACCCTCTCCCTGAAATCGAAATCTCTGATAAGGTCGAAGCAGTAGAGCTGGTTTGGCCTATACTGCATGTCGGCAGATCCATCAGCGTTGAGGTGGTCGTAGATCAAGTCGCCTTCCTTGTCGCAGAAATCGTTCTCGAAGTTGCTCGCGAGCATAGTTGCAAGTCCGCTCCATTCTTCAGCGGAACCTTCGTCATCCATGAGCGCCGCGATCTTGGCTCCTGCTGTCAGCTGCTCATACCACAATGCCTGAATGTCGTTTGCGCGGTTTCCTCGAGGTGAACCCGGGATGCCGTTACGCTTCACGTCCATCCATGTATCTGCATCAGCGTGAGTAAGGTATCCTTTGCTGTCAGTATAGTTCCTGATCGATGCATCAATACTCATTTTGATGGCAGGGTAGAGCTCGTGAAGGAACTCTGTATCACCAGAATACTGAGCCAGCTGATAAGCCTGGATCACGAAACGAGGCGTGCCGTCAGTCGTGTTGTAGAGGATGCCCTCAAGGTTTGCACGGTTAGGAATGCGGCCGTAAGTCTCTGACGAAGGGTCTGTGTCCTGAAGTTTGGCGAAGTCCTTCAGGATCTCCTTTGCCACATCGAACTGGCCTGTCACAAGGCATGCTCCAGGCATTGAGATGAACATGTCGCGTCCCCAATACTCGTTGAACCAAGGAAGACCGGCGTAGATGCCGTTGCCCTGCTGACATGTGATCAGTTCGTCCATCGTGATTGTGATCCATGCAAGCGATTTGTCCAGCTCTGAGAGGTTGGACTTCAAAGGGTTGTACTCTGTTATGAGAGAGTTGATGCGCTCATTTCTCTGGGCAAGCAGGTCAGATCCGCTTGTTCTGAACTGATATGCCAGTTCGCGACATTCATCCGCAGTGCCGTATGTAAGGAGGAATCCCTTAGCCTGCGCACCAGCGCTGATGCCTTCTGCAAGTGTTTCAAATTCTGTCTCCTGCGCTGTTGTAAGCATGATTCTCATGTCGGGAGCCTCTCTTGGAATGAAGAAAAGACCATCCTCTGAGCTTTCTACGCCCACAATGTGACCCATGTCAAGCGTGCAGGCAACAGAAGTTCCCTCTGTCTCCAGACCTATATATATGACAGGGAGGTTGTCCACGAGGCAGAAAGTCTCCTTTGTGCCGACTGTCCATTTACGCTCAAGTCTTTCCGGATATACAGTAACTTCGGCCTCTGCTCTGTTCAAGGCTACTCCGTCTACGGTCAAAGTGTAGTCGGCGAGGATGCGCTTCTTGGCCATGTTCCATCCGGACCACCACTCCGGTGATTCCTGATGAGTCGTGCCGTACCAGTAGCCGGCCTTTTTGTCTGTGTAGGAATATTCGCGGTTTTCTTCTGCTGTGACACGGACGCCGAGGTCTTCGGTCGTCATGAAGGAACCCTGTGGTTCAGTGCATGAAGAAACCAGGGCCATGGCAGCAGCCAGGCCGGAAATGAGAACTTTTTTCATGATGATTTTATGCGTTCAGTGTGATGTTCTGCTCGACGAGATCAAGCAGGTCGTCGATGTCTTCGTATGTCTTTGCAGTTGTGAGGATTGTGAAGAGTCTGGCGTCTTCTCCGACCTCTGCGCAGATGAAGTTGCATGCAAGTTCATCTTCTGTAGGGACCTCGAAACCGTAGCCTACCGTGCCTAGGAAGTCATATTCACAGATAGGCTCATCCTCTGCAGGTGCACCGTTCTCCCCGATGAGGTCTTCGTATGTGTCGCTGGCCTCCATGAATGCGTCTGATCCTTCAGGCATAGGGCCGTAGCTGATAACGATTGAGCGCGGGTCGCCAGGAAGCGCAGAAATGTCGATCATCGCGCATTCGCGTCCGTCAGGCTCTGTGTAGAGTTCTGTCTCCACAACCCAAACCTCAGGAACCTTCATGGTTACTCCGCCAAACTGTATTTCTTTCAATCCAACATTGCTCATGATGCTATATTTTAATGGTTAATCTCTCAAAGATAGTGATAATTGGTTAAATTTGCACGCAAATAGTAAACTATGCCACCAGTAGACAACGCCTATAAGCTCAGGAACCAGGAGTTCCTCCAGGAATATGCCCAGAAACCGGGTGTAAAGATCATGTTCAACGGAGTGATGTACCGCGAGATCACAAAAGGAAACGGTCCTAAGCCGTCACCGAAGAGTTTCGTGACTGTGCACTACACGGGAAAACTCATCAACGGAAAGGTTTTCGACCAGACTCAGCAGGGACGCCCTGCGACATTCCGCCTCAACGAACTCATCACAGGATGGATTACAGCCATGCGTGAGATGCCGGTCGGATCGAGATGGGAAGTGGTGATTCCGTATAACCTCGGCTACGGTTCACGTCCGGCAGGAGCAATCAAGGCGTTCTCGACACTGATCTTCGATATCAAACTATTGGATGTAAGATAAAATCAAAGGATGTAAGAGTTTTAACCCTTACATCCTTTTGATTTATTTTTTATTTCTTCTTGCTTCGCGTCTGGCAAGTCGGTGTGCTCTTCGTGCCTCGACTCTTTCGCGTCTATTGGCCATCATCAGTTCTATCTGGTCTCCCATGTTTTCAAAGAAGAGAGGGAAGCGTACCTTGATCTCCTCGACTTTCTCTTTGATGAACGAATCGACGTGGCGAGCCTTCTTTGCATCATAGATGTCGTCGAATGTCACGAGGATACATGTCTCCTCAGCCTCGCTGAACTCGTGGTTTATACCGCCTCCGAACATCTTCATTGTAGGTGAGAGGTTCATGTATGAGTTCACAAGTGGCGGAATATTTACGCCATAACTGCGCACTGCTGCATTCAGAAGCTTGTAGTCATCCTTGAACTCCTTCTCATGGAGAACTCTTTCAAGTTCTTCAACAGGAGTCTCGATGACAAGAGGATCCATAGGCACCACAAGCTTGTCCTTATCCTCGAAATGCTTGAAGAGGAAGTGCTGGATGAGGTCTCTTGCCTGACGGTTATACTCAGGGTACATAGTCATCTTTCCGAAGAAATACTTCATGTTTGTGCACTTGACGATGAGTGCTCCTAGTCCGTCCCAGAGATTGTCAAGAGCGAAGAGGGCCTTTGTTCCGGCCTTGCTGCTCTGATATTCCGGTGTCACGAAGCTTCTTCCAAGCTCGATTGTATATGGAAGATATTCCTTTACGAATTTCTCCGAGAAGTGGAACATGTGTGCTGTCGCGAGGAGCGGCTGCCCGTTCTCGTCCAACTTGATGTCACTTCCCAAGATATATCTGTATCCTCCGAGGATCTTTTCAGCTTCCGGATCCCATACGATGAGCTGCTGATATGGGTTCTCCATTGTGTCGAACTCATCGATGTCCATCTCCAGTCCGCTTCCGCCTCCGGCATCACGGAATGTTACCTCGCGAAGACGTGCGATCTCTCTCATGACATTTGGAGAATCATGATGATTGATCACATATATCTCGTTTCTGCTCTTGTTTGTGTCTCTCAGCTTCTTGGCCGGTGTAAGCTCCGCCTTGAGCAACTCTACGCTAACGGGAGCAATGATAGGTTGTTCCATGGTTCAATTTTATAGGTCGTACACGTGTTGTCTGATTTCCTGAGCCCACTGGACGTCTGTCTTTGACTTGTCGAGGCTGCTTATTGCTATCGGTTTTCCGATGGTGATTCTGTATTTTCTGCCCTTGCTTCTGTACATCTCGTCCGGGAGCAGCATCATTGCGATGTTGAACTTGAGGCCGAAGATCTTCTGGAGCTTGGCGATGCGGTAGAATCTCTTTGAGTTTTCTCCTTCAAAATGGATCGGAACAATGTCGCGGCCTGTGTCGCGGCTCTTCTTGATGAATGATTTGCCCCATTCGAGATCCTGGATCTTTCCGTCTATCTTGCGTGAGCACAGACCTGCCGGGAATACAAGCATCTGACAGTCTGATTCGTACACTTCGTTGATGAGCTTAGGAAGGTTTCTGGCCTGGCCGCCCAACTTGTTGATAGGGATTCCCAGAGGCGCCATTCCCTTGAGGTTCATCAGGATGTCGTTCATCAGGTACTTGATGTTGCCGTCGTATTCGCGGCCGATGACAGCTCCGAGTGTCACACCGTCGATTGCTCCGAGAGGGTGGTTGGAAGCGAATGTGTATTTTCTTCCGTCCTTCGGCAGATTCTCACGGCCCACCACCTCAATTTCGACACCGAGGTATTTGAGGCAGTTTTCGCAGAACTCCACTCCGACATATCCCTCCTTGAGATACTCGTTGATGAAGTCCTGGTGTATGAACTTCTTGAACCATTTGATGACGAACTTAGGTATGCGTCTGGCCTTCTTTCCGGCCTTTGCCTTGATTACCTCTTCGATGTCAAGTATCTGTGGCTGTCTTTCCATTTATTCTCCTTTCTTAACAGGGTCGCAGGTAAGACCTACGCCGAGCTTTTTGAATATCTTTCTGTCCACTTCGCTGAGCATCACTGTAGAGTGTACCTGGCAGCCTTCAAATTTAGGAAGCTGCTCAAGTGCCAGACGGCAGTTCTCGTCGTTGTTGCTGAGCATGGAAAGGGCTACAAGCACCTCGTCTGTGTGAAGACGTGGGTTGTTGCCGTGGAGGTACTTCACTTTTGTCCTCTGGATAGGCTCGATCATCGACTCAGGGATGAGCTTTGTCGAGTGTGGGATGCCTGCAAGATGCTTTGCAGCGTTGAGGATAAGCGCAGCAGACGGGCCGAGGAGAGAGCTTGTCTGCGAAGTGATGATTGTGCCGTCCTGAAGTTCGATGGCTGCAGTGGCAACTCCGTAGATGTCCTTTCTCTGGTGGGCCGCTACTGTTGTTCTTCTATATTCTGTCGTGAGTTTTGCCTGCTTGAGAATGAGCGCGATCTTGTTTACCTCGTGCTCATTTGTGCCCTTCTCTGCAAGGTTGCAGAGTGCGTAGTAGTATCTTCTGATGATCTCTTCGCGTGCAGCGTTGCAGCATACGTCCTCGTCGCTCAAACACATTCCGATCATGTTGACACCCATGTCGGTAGGGGACTTATATGGGCTTTCTCCATATATGCCCTCGAACAATGCGCTGAGCACAGGGAAGATCTCGATGTCTCTGTTGTAGCTTGCCGCCACTTCGCCATATGCGTCGAAGTGGAACGGATCGATCATGTTGACGTCGTTGAGGTCTGCAGTAGCTGCCTCATATGCGATGTTCACAGGGTGCTTGAGAGGGAGATTCCACACTGGGAATGTCTCGAATTTGGCATATCCGGCTTTGATGTCTCTCTTGTTCTCGTGGTAGAGCTGGCTCAGGCAGACAGCCATCTTTCCGCTGCCTGGACCTGGGGCTGTAACCACAACGAGAGGCTTTGTCGTCTCAACATAGTCGTTTCTTCCGAATCCTTCTTCAGAATCGATGAGTGCTACGTTGTTTGGATATCCTTCGATAGTATAGTGGTAGTACACCTTGATTCCGAGTCTTTCAAGGCGCTTTCTATATGCGTCGACACTTGACTGTCCGTTGAAGTGAGTGATGACTACGCTGCTGACCAGCAGGCCCACTTTCTCGAACTCGTTGCGGAGTCTGAGTACGTCTTCATCGTATGTGATGCCGAGGTCGCCGCGCACCTTGTTCTTCTCAATGTCAAGCGAGCTGATGACGATGATGATTTCTGATTCGTCCTTGAGCTGCATGAGCATCTGAAGCTTACTGTCGGGCTGGAAACCCGGCAGCACTCTGCTTGCGTGATTGTCATCGAAGAGCTTACCTCCGAACTCGAGGTAGAGCTTGTCGCCGAACTGCGAGATACGCTTTTTGATCTGTTCGGACTGTATCTTTAGATACTTATTATTATCAAATCCCGTTTTCATACGGGATACAAATATAACCATTCTACCTCTTACCGCAAAAGATTTTGGCGAAAATCTTTGAAAACTTTGGTTTATTAAGAGGTTATATCTAAATTTCGGAAATATTGTCATAATGGCATTTTTGACCATGGTGACAGGCATGTAGAAACTAATAAAATCATATCAATTAAAGTCTTTCGTCATGAAAAGAATTGAAAGCGATCTCATCGGATCGATGGAAGTGCCTGCTGAGGCGCTTTATGGAGTCCAGACCCTTAGAGGAGTCGAAAATTTCCCAATCAGCTGTTTTCATCTTTGCGATTATCCGCTTTTCGTAAACGGTCTCGCCATCACAAAGCTCGGTGCAGCCATGGCTAACCACCAGCTCGGTCTGCTTACTGATGCGCAGTACGAAGCAATCGCTCAGGCATGTAAGGAAATCCTCGCAGGTCAGCACCACGATCAGTTCCCTGTAGACATGATCCAGGGCGGTGCCGGCACTACAACAAATATGAACGCCAACGAAGTGATTGCAAACCGCGCGCTTCAGATCATGGGCCATCAGCCAGGCGAGTATCAGTTCTGCTCTCCTAATGATCATGTGAACTGTTCACAGTCTACAAATGACGCTTATCCTACAGCAATCCATATCGGCCTCTATGCTACTCATCTCGAGTTCATGAAACATTTCGAGCTGCTTATCCAGGCATTCGAGGCTAAGGCTGTGGAGTTTGCGGACATTCTTAAGATGGGCCGTACTCAGCTAGAGGACGCAGTGCCTATGACTCTCGGTCAGACATTCGGAGCATTTGCATCTATCCTCCGTGATGAGGTCCGCAACATCAACTTCGCTGCAGAAGAGTTCCTTACTGTAAATATGGGTGCTACTGCAATCGGTACAG
The DNA here is from genome assembly GCA_017560625.1 of Bacteroidales bacterium. GTDB lineage: Bacteria > Bacteroidota > Bacteroidia > Bacteroidales > UBA932 > Cryptobacteroides. The sequence continues at coordinate 2,764 of JAFZEP010000049.1, read as the reverse complement.
GTATCTGTTCAGAGCCTGGTTATGCAGAAAAATGCGTTGCTGCCCTTGCTGAGATCACAGGTTGGGATGTGAAACTTGCACCGAACCTTGTCGCTGCTACATCAGACACATCATGCATGGTAGGTTATTCTTCTGCACTCCGTCGTATCGCTACCAAGATGAACAAGATCTGTAACGACCTTCGTCTTCTTGCTTCAGGACCACGTTGCGGTTTCCATGAGTTTGACCTTCCTGCTCGTCAGCCAGGTTCTTCGATCATGCCAGGCAAGGTGAACCCTGTAATTCCTGAGGTGATGAACCAGATCTCTTATAAGGTGATCGGCAACGACCTTTGCGTGGCAATGTCATCTGAGGAGGCGCAGATGGAGCTTAATGCAATGGAGCCGGTTATGGCACAGTGCTGCTTCGAGTCGGCTGCCATCATGATGAACGGTTTCGACACTCTCCGTGTAAACTGTATCGATGGCATCACTGCAAATCCTGATCAGTGCCGCGAATATATCCACAAGAGTTTTGGTGTAGTTACAGCTCTCAATCCAGTGATCGGCTACAAGAACTCAACTAAGATTGCCAAGGAAGCTATGGCAACAGGAAAGAGCGTCTATGACCTCGTCCTCGAGCATGGCATTCTCTCAAAGGAAGACCTTGACACTATTCTCTCTCCAGAGAACATGATCAAGCCAGTCAAGCTCGACATTAAGCCGTTGAAGTAATAGGCCGGCCTGGATTTTCGGTTTTCGGAAAGAGAATGGGTTCGTTATAAGATAGTTTGCACCCGAAGTGACGATAATCAATCACTTCGGGTGCAACTGTTTTGTGTAATGTGTTTATATTCAGTGATATGTGATTTTTAGATGTAGCCGAAGTGACCACAGGTCGTCACGTCGGGAGCATCGTGTGCCGATTTGGATGACTTGATCGTCTCATTTGCCTCGCGTTGCTGAAACTCCTGTTTGTCCACAAAAGTGCCGATTCTGTGGACAAAGTTGTGTTGGAACCATGTTTTGTCCACCAAAATGCCGATTCCGTGGACAAAGCTGTGTTGGGCCATATACGGTCCATTCGACAAATCCCATGATCTTCAGACCGTAGCGGTTGTGCAGAACGGAGAAAACCTCCCGACCAACCTTGTCCGGAAAAACTGGCGATTTCCCGGATAGAGACACTTGTTCGACCAACCGCATCCGGAAAAACTGGCGATTTCCCGGACACCAGAGAATAGACCGGGCTTTTTTGTGTGGGATGGCTGGAATCATGTTTTGTCCACCAAAGTGTCGATTCTATGGACAAGGTTGTGCACTTTTGGCCATTTATATGTATGATCGAGCTGATATTTTACAATAAGACATAAAATCGCAAAAATTTTAGTGTTCAAAATCGGCCTTCCAGGCACTTCTATTGCATGTTGATGAAAAATTTTGCAAAAAATGTGAAAAAATTAATTTAGAACTATTCCAAATTAAAAATCTTTTTCTACCTTTGCAATGTCAAACAACAACAAACATTAAAAACAATTTAAAAAGATAAAGATATGAACTCAATCAAAGGTACAAGAACAGAGCAGAACTTGCTTAAGTCATTCGCAGGCGAGAGCCAGGCACGTAGCAGATACACATTCTTCGCTGAAGCAGCAAGGAAGGAAGGTTATGAGCAGATCGCAGGTGTTTTCATGGAGACTGCAGAGCAGGAGAGAGAGCACGCTAAGCGTTTCTTCAACTTCCTCGAGGGTGGTGATCTTGAGATTACAGCATGCTATCCTGCAGGTAAGGTAGGCACAACACAGGAGAACCTCCTTGCAGCAGCAATGGGTGAGAAGGAAGAGTGGGATGTTCTCTACAAGGAGTTTGCTGAGGTAGCAGCTGAGGAAGGTTTCCCAGCAGTAGCAGCAGCTTTCAGAAACATCGCTAAGGTTGAGGCAGAGCACGAGCGTCGTTACATGAAGCTCCTCAGCCACTTCACAGACGGTGACTTCTTCCACAGAGATGGCAAGATCTGGTGGCAGTGCCGCAACTGCGGATTCATCTGCGAGGCACAGGACGCACCTAAGGGTTGCCCGGCATGCCTTTTCCCTCAGGCTTACTTCGAGCCAATGAAGGATAACTATTAAAATTAAAATATTTAGCTAACTTTGTTCTGCCAAGCCAAAAGGCCTGGCAGAACTTTTATTATATGGACTATCAGAAGATTCTGGAAGACATCTATCAAGAGATCCTTCCATTTGCAGAAAAAGGCAAGCAGGCCGATTATATACCCGCACTCGCAAAAGTAAATCCAGACCAGTTCGGTATCTGTCTTCAGACAGTGACAGGGGAGTCTTATTCATACAAGCAGGCTGACGAGCGTTTCTCTATCCAGAGTATCACTAAAGTGTTCGCTCTTGCAATGGGACTCTCGCTCAAGGGGGAGACTCTTTGGAAAAATGTAGGAAAGGAGCCGTCAGGAACTGCTTTCAACTCTCTTGTGCAGCTTGAGATGGAGCATGGCATTCCTCGCAATCCTTTCATCAACGCAGGTGCTATAGTTGTTGCTGATGTATTGCTCACCGAGCTTGAGGATGCAGAAGGGGAGTTCCTGAAGTTTGTGCGTGCACTTTGTGGAAGCGACGATGTCGACTACAACATGGAGGTTGCCATGTCTGAGCGCGCTACAGGATATCTGAATGCTGCCATCGCCAATATGCTCAAGTATCACGGCACAATTGAGAATGACATCGAACGAGTGCTGATGTTCTACTTCAAGATGTGTTCTGTGGAGATGAGCTGCA
>JAFZEP010000048.1 GCA_017560625.1 Bacteroidales bacterium | reverse complement strand
GATAAGGAAGGCGTGATCGTGTATATGAACGACAAGGCAAAGGAGACGTTTGCAAGTCATGGAGATCTTGTGGGCAAGAGTCTGATCCCATGCCACAACGAGCGTTCAAGAGGCATTATTGCAGAGCTGCTGCGCACTGGAGGTTCGAATGCATACACCATCCAGAAGAACTGTCTTCGCAAGATGATCTATCAGACTGCATGGAAGGAGAATGGTGAAGTGGCGGGTCTTGTGGAGATCTCTATGGTCATCCCTGAGGATATGCCGCATTATGTGAGATAAAGATGAAGACAATATATCTTGCAGGAGGATGTTTCTGGGGCACAGAGCATTACATGAGTCAGTTTGACGGTGTACTGAAGACCGAGGTTGGCTATGCAAATGGTAATTTTGCCGATCCGACCTATCAGCAGGTCTATACGGACACCACCGGCTTCGTGGAATGTGTCAAGGTGACTTATGATCCGTATGTTGTGTCTCTGGAGACTCTCTGCAGGGTGTTCTTCAGATCAATAGATCCGCTTTCATTAAACCGTCAGGGAGAGGATTGCGGTACCAGATACAGAACCGGTATTTATTGGGATGATCCGCAGGATCAGGGCTCGGTGGAGCTGGTCTACATGGAAGTCCAGAGCAGATATGATACGGCTTTGGCCGTGGAGAAAGGGGCATTGGAGTGTTTCTATCCGGCAGAAGACTACCATCAGGACTATCTGGTCAAGAATCCGGAAGGCTATTGTCATCTGTCTTTGGAAACATTGCAGTTTGCAAAGCATTATTCACAGATCACAACCGAGCTCCGATCGTTTTCTGATGATGGAAAGAAGGTGGTTCTGCCTAAGTTTTTCAAGACCGGTAAAGGGGAATATGGAGAAGGGGACAAGTTCATGGGAGTCGTTGTCCCTTCTGTGAGGAAAGTTGCCAGGAAGTTCAGGAATGCCTCACATGATGTCGTAGAAGGACTTCTGGAAAGCGAATGGCATGAGTGCAGGCTGTGTGCATTGCTGATTTTAAGAGAGCAGTTTGCAAAGTCTTCTGATGAGATCGTCCAGTTCTATCTTTCTCATACGAAAGGCATCAATAACTGGGATCTGGTTGACCTGTCCGCACCGTATATATTAGGCTTTTACCTTCTAGACAGGCCGTCTGACAGGAACATATTGTATGAGCTTGCGGAGTCGGATGTGATGTGGGAGCGAAGAATAGCGGTGGTTTCTACTTTGATGCTGATCAGAAACGGACTGTATGATGATACGCTGCAGCTGGCTGAAATATTGCTGCATTCATCGCATGACCTCATGCGGAAAGCTGTAGGATGGATGTTGCGCGAGGTCGGCAAGAAGGATGAGCCTCTCCTCAGGAGTTTCCTGGACAAGCATTATAAAGTAATGCCAAGGACGATGCTCCGCTATGCGATTGAGCGTCTGCCGGGCGATGTAAGAATGAGTTATTTGAAGTAAAGTTATTATGAGAAAAATTACACTGATATTGATTATGGGATTTTCTTTTTTGAACCTGTTTTGTCAGAACGAGAAGTTCAAGACTATCTCTGTAAATGAGTTTTCTGTGTTCATTTCAGATCCGGAAGTGACAGTTGTGGATGTACGTACGGCAGAGGAACATGCTCAGGGGTATATCCCAGGCACGGACTTCAATATTGATGTGCTTGAGGATGGATATGAGGCGGAAGTGTTGGCAAAAGTGCCGAAGGACAAGCCGGTAGCTGTCTATTGCAGAAGTGGCAACAGGAGCAAGAAGGCGGCTCGTATCCTGACAGAGAACGGATATGAGGTTATGGAGCTAGGCTCCGGATTCAACGGATGGGCGTCATCAGGAAGGGATATTGAAAGATAAGTAATTATGAAGATAGCAGTACCTACAAGAGACAGGCGAGTGGACGACCATTTCGGTCATTGCGCCTATTATACGATATTTGATGTGATCGACGGAAAGGTCGTGGGAGTAAGCAAGATGGCATCTCCTGAAGGATGCGGCTGCAAGAGCGGCATCGCTCCTGTGCTCAGGCAGATGGGAGTGGTTGTGATGCTGGCTGGCAATATGGGCCAGGGCGCTAAGAATGTGCTTGAGGCTCAGCGTATTGAGGTGATCAGAGGTTGTAGCGGTGATGTCAACGAGCTTGTTGCTGCATACCTTGCAGGCAACATCAGGGATAATGGTGAGGCTTGTGCTCACCACGATTGTCATTAAAGATTGCGGCTATGACTGAGAAGGAAAAGATGCTTTCAGGGCAGATCTATTCGGCAGTTGACAAGCAGCTGCTGGAGGAGCTTTATGCCACAAAGGAGGTGGTTCAGAGATATAATTCTCTTTCTCCTCTCGACAATGCCGGCCGCCTGGAGCTGCTTAAAGGACTTCTGGGGCACATCGGAGATGATGCTGTCATCATCAATCAGCCGTTCTACTGTGATTACGGCAAGCAGATCTCTGTGGGCAAGCGGTTCTTTGCCAATTTCCATTTTACGGTTCTGGATGAAGCCCCGGTGACCATAGGTGACGACTGCTTCATCGGCCCTAATGTCAGCATCTACACAGCATGCCATAGCACCGATCCTATAGAGCGCAATACGCGTCAGGAATGGGCTGAGCCAGTGACCATCGGCAATAATGTATGGATAGGAGGCAGCGTGACCATCCTGCCCGGAGTGACGATCGGCGATAATGTCACTATTGGTGCCGGCTCCGTTGTCACCAAGGACATCCCTTCTGGCACTGTCGCTGTCGGTAATCCTTGCAGGGTTATTAAGGTGCTGTAGGCTAGGCACAGTGTCTTTTGTAATATATTATAAATCAGCAAGTTGTAAAAATGAGTGTGCCCAACCCCTGTTTTAGAGAGGGGGTGGGCACATCTTATTTTGTAATGTGTTGAATATTACTGTTTTATGAAATTTACTGTGTCAAGCTATCACAATCCAAGCTTGATGAGCGAACGGTCGCTTTCGGCTTTCTTGCTTGACTTCTGCTTGAATGAGTTGAAATTGTAAGAGATGCCGAGCCAGAGCATGCGGCTCTTGTTGCGGCTTATGTTGGTCAGGTCGAAGACGTTGTTGAATGACGACACTTCCCATTTTGCTGTGTTGAAGACATCTGTAACGAGAAGCGAGAGCGTCATCGGGAAGTTAAGTAAATGCTGCTTGAAGCCCACGTTCATCTGATGGGTGAGTGCAGTGGTCAGCTGAGGGAAGTACTGCGGTGTCGTCACGAAATACTGGCACTGGATGTCTCCTCCTCTCCAAGTCATGAAGTCAAACGAGATGTTGCTGTTGTTTGTTATACCCTTGTTTGAGATCACAGCTCCTTTATATTCTCCTTCTGAAGTCACATAATAGGTATTGGAAGCGAGCGACACATTGAGCCAGCCGGTTGCATTTACGCTCAACGAGAGGTCGAGACCTGTCTTGAGGTCTGAGGCTACGTTCACGTAGGTCGTGATGAGTTTGTTCACGTCAAACGTCGTAATCTGTGAGATGTAGTTGGCTGTGTAGTTCATGTAGCCGTCTGCGAAAAACTTCACTCTACCTTTGTTGAGACTGTAGCTGAGGTCTACCTTGGTTCCTCTTTCCGGCTCAAGATACATGTTGCCCTGCTCGAATGTAGTTGCGTCAACCATGCTCATGTACGGGTTCAACTGAGGGTATGTAGGATAGCCGATACGGCGGGAAAGCGCGAAGTCAAGTGACTGTGTCTCAGATAGTTTATATGATGCTGAGAGGCTAGGCAGGAAGAACGGGGTGACGATGTCTGCTGCGAAATCGTTGTGAACACTGCTAAGTGAAAGTATGCTGATCTCGGTGCGCACACCTGCCTTGTATGTGAAGTTCTGGCCTATGCGCGACCCGAACATTACATATGCGGATGGAAGTCTCACTGTATGATTGAGGTCGTTGCTGAGTTCGTATGAATTGGTCCAGCTTTCGCCATCTGCCTGATAGAACTCATGGAAGATCTCGTTGTGACGATAGGTGAGTTTTGCTCCTGCAGAGAGGGTTCCGGCATTGAACTTATGCTTGTAGTCTACCTGCGCGTTGGCGATGAACGGACTTCCTCCCGAATTTGAATATCCGGTCTTCACGTCGTTCTGATAGTAGTACGACGGTCTGTGGCCCCATGTCTTTGAAATGGAGCCTAGGACAGTGATGTCTGACACCTCAGGCTTGAAGACATGTGTGTATGAAACTGAAGCCTCAAGGTTCTCACGGTTCCATGTCACGTCGTTGTGTCTGAATTCTTCTGCTGTGATGTTTGTGGCTGCATTATGAACGTCCTGCT
>JAFZEP010000047.1 GCA_017560625.1 Bacteroidales bacterium | reverse complement strand
GCACTTCGCCATTGTCGTCTACCCATGTAACCTTGAAAGTAAGGATACGCTCAGGCTCTACGATACGCTCTACGATCTTAGCCTTCTCAAACTCAGGGTGCTGGTTGTATACTTCCTCAATAGACTCCAATACTTCGTGTACTGCCTGGAGATACTCTTTCTCATAAGGGTACTTGGCCTGGAGTTTGGCCATCAGTTCTTGTGTGTTCATTGTATAGATTGGTTATTTGGTTATTTATTTCACTTCCCATGTGCTGCCGCTGCGGAGCAGGTCGTCTACGCACTGGATCTTTGATTTTGCCTTCTGGTCTGTCACCTGATCTCTTACTCCGTCATCGTAAGTAACTGCCTTCACGTCACGGATGACTCCGAGAGCGACAGGGAAATCAGGATATTTCATGTCTGCAAGCATCATGTGGATGCCGACATTGTCAGAATGTGCGTCGTGAGTAAGAATGTCGGCCTCTGTGATGCCGTTTTCTCCGATTGTCACAACTCTGAGGCCCATGCCGTCAAGCACAAGACCCTTGTCGTTGTTCTTTCCGAAGATCATCTTCTCGCCATGGCGGAGAATGATGGTCCTGTCGGCACGATGCTCCCTGTCTGAGATCACCTTGTGTGTTCCGTCATTGAAGATCACGCAGTTAACAAGCATCTCCATCACCGAACATCCGTCGTGCTTTGCAGCAGCAAGCATGATCTCCGAGTTGAGCTTGAGCTCTGAATCGAGAGAACGGGCGAAGAATGTACCCTTTGCTCCGAGAACGAGGCTGCCTGGGTTGAAAGGCTGCTCTACTGTTCCGTAAGGAGAAGTCTTCGAGATCGCTCCGAAACGTGAAGTCGGAGAATACTGGCCCTTTGTAAGACCATAGATCTGGTTGTTGAAGAGGATGATGTTGATGTCGACATTTCTTCTTACAGCGTGGATGAAGTGGTTACCGCCGATAGCGAGGGCGTCACCGTCACCGCAGGCCTGCCATACGGTAAGGTCTGGGTTTGCGACCTTGATACCTGTTGAAATAGCAGTCGCACGACCGTGAATACTATGGAATCCATATGTATTCATATAATAAGGCAAGCGTGACGAGCAGCCGATGCCGGAAACGACAACATATCTTTCCTTGCTGTAGCCGAGTGCCTCAGTCACATCAGGAAGGGCTCTCTGAAGAGCAGCGAGCACACCATGGTCACCACATCCGGGGCACCATCTTACTTCCTGGTCACTCTTGAATTCTTTGAATGTATATCTAGGCATGATTGATTCTAGTTTTAAGATCCTTCACTTCGTTCAGGATGACAGTGAAAAGATTATAAATTAGTTTTGATTGCTTCTACGATCTCCTGTACGAGGAACGGCTGTCCCTGCACCTTGTTGCACTGCTCATACTTGAACTGAGGCATCACGCCACGGAGGTAGTTCACGAACTGACCTGCGTTGAGCTCGCATACGAGGATCTTGTCGAACTTCGAGAACACTTCCTCTGTGTTCTTTGGAAGAGGCATGATGTAATCAAAGTGAGCGAAGCTGAGATCGATACCCTCAGCGCGTGCCTCCTGCACAGCAGAAAGGATGTGGCCATATGTTCCACCCCAACCAACAACGAGGAGTTTGCCGTTCTGAGCGCCATCAACCTTGAGTTCAGGAATGTAGTTGGCAACTCTCTGCACCTTTTCCATACGCTCACGGCACATAAGTTCATGGTTTGCAGGATCTGAAGAGATCACACCCTTGTGATTCTTCTCAAGACCACCGACGCGGTGCTCGCAACCTGCCATTCCAGGAACAGCCCAACGGCGTGCAAGTGTTTCCGGATCTCTCTGGAAAGGCTTATACTCTGTGTTTGGCTGAGCAAACGGAGGAACGATCTTAGGATAATTCTTCATTGAAGGGATGAGCCAAGGCTCTGAACCGTTGCCAAGGAATCCCTCAGTGAGGAGGAGGACAGGAGTCATGTGCTCGATTGCGATCTTAGCTGCGTTGAATGCCGCATCGAAGCAGTCTGCCGGCGAGTGAGCCGCCATCACGACCATAGGACACTCACCGTTACGGCCATAAAGTGCCTGATTGAGGTCTGTCTGCTCTGTCTTTGTAGGGATACCTGTAGATGGACCGGCACGCTGAACATCAACCACAACGAGTGGAAGCTCTGTCATGACAGCGAGACCGAGAGCCTCAGACTTAAGCGAGAGACCAGGACCTGATGTTGTAGTTACAGCAAGGTTACCTGCAAATGCAGCACCGATGGCTGTACATACGCCGGCGATCTCATCCTCTGCCTGAACGGTCTTTGCTCCAAGGCTCTTGTGAAGAGCAAGCTCTTCAAGGATACCTGTTGCAGGAGTGATAGGATATGAACCGCAGAAAAGAGGAAGATTAGCTTTCTCTGCTGCTGCGAGAAGTCCCCAAGCAGTGGCCTGGTTTCCGTTGATGTTTCTGTAAAGACCTTTTTCCTGCTGAGCCGGCTCGATGCTGTATGTATTGGCAATAGCCTGAATGTTGGCAGCATAATTGAAACCATCATTAAGAACCTTCTTGTTTGGCTCTACGAGTTCCGGTTTCTTCTTTCCGAACTTACGCTCAAGATATTGGAATATGAACTCCATCGGACGGTTGTAGATGTAGCAAGCCATTCCGAGGGTGAACATGTTCTTACATTTGTCTATGGTC
>JAFZEP010000046.1 GCA_017560625.1 Bacteroidales bacterium | reverse complement strand
CTGGATGAGAACGGTAACACCACCATCACCGAATCAATGGGTCATGTCGTACACAATCCTGAGCAGTATGCAGGTTTCTTTGCAGCCGGATATGATGCATGCAAGAGTGTCTTCCCGCATGCGATCGTGATGGTGCATCTGGACAATGGATTTGACAGAGACCTGTATGACTTCAATCTGGGTGTTCTTCAGGCCGGTGGAGCAAAATGGGACATGATCGGAATGTCTCTCTATCCATATTGGGCGATGGACGGAGGATTCCGCGACGATGCTCAGACTACAATCACAGACTGCATTGAGAACATCCGCTATGTCAGCGAGAAGTTCGGCTGCGACGTGATGATCGTAGAAACAGGATTCCTTGTCGATGAGTCAGATCCTGAGGTTCTTGAAGAGAGCCGTCGCCAGCTTGCGCGCGTCATCCGTGAGTCTATCAATGAGACAGACGGACGTTGTAAGGGCGTCTTCTATTGGGAGCCCGAGTGCCGTCCGTCCCAGTACAAGTTGGGAGCATTCACTGAGGACGGACGCCCGACTGTCATAATGGATGCATTCAAGGACTGGTCAGGAGAGTAGATCGGTATCCTTTGAAGCCTTATAACCACCTGTACTAAGGTAACTGAGAACCTCTGTTGCGAGGCAAATTGAGATAATAACTGCGAGCCACATAATCGTTTGTTTTTAAATTCTGTGGCAAAATTATATCCCCATTGTGCTAATCTGTGGCACAATGGGGATTTCTTATATGGATTTTATAAAAAACTCCTTTCGCTGATGTCGGCTGATTTCATAACTGGTGCATTGGGTCGGTCTGACCAGCCTGTCAACTTGTGTAAGGTCGCAGACGTAAAGCCTATCTATCAGGGACAGATACATCTTTGAATACCTGATGTCAAGATTTCTTTGCAGATCACTTGTGTATTCCATCGTCAGGATCACTTCGTTTTCATCAAGGTCATCCTTACAGAATATATATAGGCCATATTCGTCGAAATTGCCGTAGAAACCTGAGCCTACCTTGCTGACTTTGCTTTCTATGATTCTTCTGAGAGGGTGGGCAAGCTGCCAGTATTCATACTCAAGGTAACCGACGTATCTTCCGTCCTGAAGACCATATCCGTAACCGCTTTCAATGATCTGGTTGACTTCTTCTTTGTCCTCTTCCTTCACATCATGTCCCGCCATCTCTTTGAGCATTGCCTGTGCGACATCCTTGCTGGCTGTCATTGCCCTCGTCACCTCGATGCCGAGGCTCCTGTCCGGCTTCTGAAGATCTGGCCTGTCCTTGTTGACAAGATCGGCGTACTCCTCTCCGAGCAGAGTCTCAAGAGTGATCTGTGCATATCGCTCAAAAAAGCATGTGTCAAACTTTCTGCCTCCCATAGTTCTAAGATTATCACCATGTAAAGTTAACTTTTTTTGATTAAATTTGCATGTTTACATAAAATTAGACGAAATGACAGATATTCCACAGTGCCCGAAGTGTGGCAGCGAGTACACTTATTTTGACGGTTCACTTTATGTGTGTCCAGATTGCGGATACGAATTCCACTCTGCAGAAGAAGCGACTGAGGTTGCTGATGTAGCGAAAGACAGCAATGGTGCAGAACTTTTTGACGGTGATGCAGTGACAGTGATCAAGGACCTTAAGGTAAAGGGTTCATCAATGGTCATCAAGCGCGGAACAAAGGTGAAGAGCATCCGTCTTACTGAGAATCCTGAGGAGGTAGACTGCAAGATCGACGGCAGCAGCATCGTCCTCAAGACATGCTTCCTCAAGAAGTAACGACCTTACAAAATTCAAGAACATGAAGATTGCTGTAGCAGGAACAGGCTATGTAGGCCTATCGATGGCGACACTGCTGTCACAGAACCACTCAGTGGTGGCTGTGGACATCGTGCCGCAGAAGGTGGAGATGATCAATGACCGCAAGTCTCCAATTCAGGATGAATACATAGAGAAGTTCTTTGCTCAGAAGCAATTGGATCTGACAGCGACTCTGGATGCCGAAATGGCATACAGGGGCGCTGATTTCGTTGTAATAGCTGCCCCTACAAACTATGATGCGCAGAAGAACTTCTTTGACACCTCTGCTGTTGAGGCTGTCATCGAGAAAGTTCTGGAAGTCAACCCGGAAGCTATAATGGTCATCAAATCGACCATTCCTGTTGGATTTACAGCGTCTGTCAGAGCTAAATACAACACAGAGAACATCCTGTTCTCACCGGAGTTCCTAAGGGAGTCCAAGGCGCTATACGACAACCTCTATCCGTCGCGTATAATCGTCGGCACAGACATGACGAATCCTCGCCTTGTGGAGGCTGCCCATAAATTCGCAGCGCTTCTTCAGGAAGGGGCACTTAAGCCGGATGTAGACACGCTGTACATGGGATTTACAGAGGCCGAGGCGGTGAAGCTTTTCGCCAACACATTCCTTGCCCTGCGCGTGTCATACTTCAACGAGCTTGACACATATGCCGAGGTCAAAGGCCTTGACACTCAGTCAATCATAAGGGGAGTGTGCCTGGATCCGCGTATCGGAGACCATTACAATAATCCGTCGTTCGGCTACGGCGGCTACTGCCTGCCAAAGGACACAAAACAGCTCCTAGCAAACTATGAGGATGTGCCTCAGACCATGATGACAGCTATCGTGGAAAGCAACCGCACACGCAAGGATTTCATTGCGGACCGTGTGCTCCAGATGGCGGGCTATTATTCCTACAGCGAAGGTTACCACTATGATGCAAGCCAGGAGCGCCACTGCGTGATCGGGGTCTACCGCCTCACAATGAAGGCTAACTCAGACAACTTCCGCCAGAGCTCCATCCAGGGCGTCATGAAGCGCATCAAGGCCAAAGGCGCCACAGTTGTAGTCTACGAGCCGACCCTTGAAGACGGCACAACCTTCTTCGGCAGCAAGGTCATCAATGACATTGAAGCCTTCAAATCCCAGTGCGACGCCATCATCGCAAATCGCTACGATTCCGTCCTCGACGATGTCGTAGATAAAGTATACACAAGAGACATTTTTAAACGAGATTGATTATGGTAGTAAGTATTGCAACACTTTTGATCATTGCCGGCGTAATAGGATTGCTGCTGGCACTTTTGTACAAGCTTAAAGCTAAGGAGTTCTCATTCAGAATTGCTTTAGTAATTCTTGTCGCCGGTTTTCTTGGATCCTTCCTGCTTCAGGATTGCATTGTAGGCAGGGCTGTGATTGTAGAAGGAGAAAATCCTTCCTACACTCATAGGGAGGTCTTGTTCTATGGATGCCCTGATATAGAACTCGCTGATGGTACTGTAGTGGACACTAAACAGTTAGGGTTTAAGATGGGAAAGGTCTACTGCATTAACGGAACTGATACACCGCTGCTCGTATATCCGACAATTTATTCTACAAGTGAGACAGCTTCTGTAGAAGAACCGGATGCTGTCCTTGTTTATGAATGGTGCTATGAAGAACTGGAAGAGGAACCTGACTATTATTTTACCACCCCTCCTCAAACAATCCAGGTTTCTCAGGAATGGTGGGAACGTTTCATAGACAAGTCGTATGTGAAATGGACCTTGATTTCATATGATGATATTTAATTCCATAAGAAGAGAGTCGAGAGGCTGACTTAGATTGGAACAGAGCTCGGTATTGTACCGGGCTCTTTCCTTTTAGCCTCAGCGTATATACTTAACCAGTTCCTTAGCGAACTGCTCTACACTGTCCCACTTCTGCAAATATAGCAACTCAGACTTCAGGAGTCCAAAGAAGTTCTCCATCATGGCGTTGTCCAAACAGTCACCTTTGCGAGACATACTCTGCACTGATAGTGCCATCCTTGATCAGAGTGTAGTATCAGCCCTTTGGAAGTTGTTGACTAGTTAAAAGCACGATTATGGGCTGCTTTGTGCTTTTGAATCCAAAATTTATGGTCAAAAGAACAAAATGGCCCACTTCTGTGCTTTTGAAACCAGCACTCAGAAGCATTCTTCGTCAATCTCCGCAAGTTATTTGAAGTCTACTTCAGCAACTCTATATCGAGTTTATCCATTATTTTAAAGGACCGTGACATATTTTGCCCGATTCGTGACACGGTTGTGCCTAAAATGAAGGAAAAACAACGATTTTAGCCAGGACCGTGACGTTTTTTGCCCATAAAGTGACACGGTTGTATTTTAGAGACTTCTACAATGTGAGAGAAGAAATACAGTTACCGGCAAATGTTTGAAAATCTTTGCTAAATTTATGCTTTGCTTTTTAAAAGATATGCTCATGAAACGTTTAGTCCTCATTTTGATCGCCTTTATGGTTGGTTTTACTATGATGGCTCAAGATGTGACATTGGTCGTAATTGGATACGGCGCAACTAAGGATGAAGCCATTAATTCAGCATTGCGCTCAGCAGTAGAACAAACTTATGGTGTCTTCGTATCCAGCAATACTGAAATATTAAATGATGAATTGATAAAGGATGAGATAGTATCAGTTTCTTCTGGAAACATCAAGTCATTTACTGAGTTAGGCGCGAATACACATGATGATATTATTTCAGTGACCTTGGAGGCGACTGTTTCATCCTCTGCCTTGATATCCTACTCAAAATCAAAGGGAGGAGCTTGTGAATTGGCAGGTGGCACTTTTGCCGCGAATTATAAGCTGAAACAGTTGAGGATAAAGAACACGCAGGTAGCATTAGAGCATCTTATGATTGAACTTGATCTTCTGGCGGATGATCTGTTTGATTATGAGATTGATGTAAACCCAGTTCAAGCTGCAAGGGACTCATATCTATACAGATGGTTGCAAAGGGAAGGATATGATCCGGAACTTACATTCCAAATAAACGTTTCGGCATTATCTAATCAACAAACAGTTGCCTTCGTTGATAGAGTAAAAAATACGCTCACATCCCTTAGTTCCCGTTGTCAGGAAACAGATGATGCATATCCCCTCTATGTTCTGACTCAATATTCAAATATAGACTTAGAGGATTCTGAAAGAAAGGTTCGTGTAGTTGGTGATGTCTTGACTTATCCATTGTTGGTTAAGTTCCCATACGAGACCTACTATAACATTATTGGAAAGGCCTTGAACGGTTACTTGGTACTTGACAATCTTGGAAATGAGTATGTAAATAAACATCCATTGACCTGTCCTTGTCATTTCACCTATGACACGATAAGATTTGAAGACCATAATATCAGTGGTAATGGCACGTGGTACACGTTATGGTCTTTACCTTTCTCAGAGTATAATAGAGTGTCTCCGGAGGAAGGCATGCCGCAAACTATTAAACCTAGAGGAACATCGTTAGGAATGCTGAAGCATGTCTATGATAATGTACTAGTGTTTCCAGAGGATTTATATCAAGCAGTGAAAGGAAATGATTGTCTCTATAAGAACAGCTCTAAATATTTGGAACCAACAACCAAAGAATGGAAACCGATATATGTTCAAAGAAAAGCTCCAATAGGAATCCCCTTGATCGAGACATGTTTCTTTGCCTCTATTCCACTAGAGACTTTGAATGAAATAACAGAGTTCAGGATTGAAAATAAATAAGCTTGACCCCACGCGGGAGCGGGAAGGTTACAGCTTTATGGGATTGGTTAATGGAAAAGGAATAAAATACACATGGTACGAAAAAGGGTTCTGACAATCAGCATTATTGCTATAATAAGTGTACTAGGTCTGTTTGGTGTTATTAAGGTACGACAAATTCATATAGTTTCTAAAAATATAGATACTTGTATTGGCGGAGACATAGATCTGAACTTCAAAACTGGAGCAAGTGATGTGGCTGGATTTGGAGAGGGATGTTTATTATATGTTTTTTCATACGATGGGCATCTGGACGATTTGAAAAATACTGCAGATTGCGATGATGACGTGAAGAGATATCTTTGTCTTACATCATATAATCCAAGACTTAACAGCTTGTTCAAAGAATTGTATGATAAATATCAGAATAAGCAAGTGGTACTGATCTATAAATCAGGAACAGAAATATACGGAAATTTAATTCTTGCAGATGCTTCAGAAAACCTGATATATTATTTGGATTATAGTTATTGATAAATTTACCATGAAAAAAACATTTCTAATGTCATTTGTTTTGACATGCTTATTCAGCAGCTGTCAGTCGTCAAACGTTGATTGGAAGGAGAAATTTGTTCAAGCTCAAGAAGAGACAAATGCATGGTGGGCGAACGCCTTTATGGATCCAGAAGGAACCAGCGATGATCCGCATTACATTAATGCCATTAATCTGTTAGATGACATTATTGAGAACTCTCCGGAGTATCGTAATAAGTCATTGCTGCATAAGTCAACCTTATTATCACAAGTTTGTAAATATGATGAGGCAATAGAGGCAGTGAAACAGGTTCCAGATACGTTTTTTGTTTACATGCCGGGTCGAACTAAAAGCATCTTGGTCAACGACATCTTGCGCCAGAAGGCTCAGCACCAAGGCGATGAGGCATCCGGTCTCGCATATAAAAAGAAGATTATGGATGAGATGGAGGAACATTTGGAGCAAAGACGAGACTCTCTCTATGCTTCAATATGTTCAGAAGAAGGAGTAAGTTTCTATCCTATAAAGGATATTAATGTTACATTGCTGGTTTTCTATCTTCAGGAAGTCGAGGAATATGGTGATGAACTCCTAAATGCAACCATTCAGCGATTGGAGGATGAAAATCCTTGTCCTAACCAGCACTCAGAAGCATTCTTCGTCAATCTCCGCAAGTTATTTGATGATGACATCCATTGGTAACCGTGTCGGTCGAATAAAAGTCTACTTCAGCAACTCTATACCGAGTTTAACCATTATTTTAAAGGACCTGGTACACCTCGGTCACTTTTAAGCCGAAATTCGCCTGAGCTGTACCTGAATTAGTATAATTTGCCAGATTTTAGACACACCTCGGTCACTTTTTGACCAATTTTTGACCGAGCAGTGTTACCTTTCATCTGTAGCTGTGGGAATGACAGATACAAAACAAGGAGCTTCGTTTTATAAAACGAAGCTCCTTGTTCTATAGATGCTTGGCGAGACCGCCTTCTGATGTTTCCTTGTAGACTGAAGGAAGGTCGTGGCCGGTTTCCTTCATGACGCGTACTGCCTGGTCGAATGAGACTCTGTGGCGGCCGTCTGTGTAGAGAGAGTAGATGCTGGCGTCCATTGCGCGGGCTGCAGCGTATGCATTTCTCTCGATACATGGAATCTGCACGAGGCCTCCAACTGGGTCGCATGTGAGACCGAGGTGGTGCTCAAGGCCCATCTCCGCAGCATATTCGATCTGTGACGGGCTTCCTCCCATGAGCTGGGTGATCGCTGCTGCGGCCATTGCGCATGCAACTCCAACCTCACCCTGGCAACCAACTTCTGCTCCAGAGATTGATGCGTTATATTTTACGATATTGCCGACAAGTCCTGCTGTTGCGAGAGCTCTGACGATTCGCTGGTCGCTGAATCCGTATGCTTTCTTCATATAGTAGAGTGCGCCTGGAAGAACTCCGCATGATCCGCATGTAGGTCCTGTTACAATTGTTCCGCCGGATGCGTTTTCCTCGCTCACTGCCAGAGCATATGCGAAGATGAGACCTCGTGAACGCTGTATGTCTCCGTATCCGTCAGCCTTGATGAAGTAGCTTCCGGCTTTACGTCTAAGTCCGAGGGGGCCGGGGAGTGCACCTTCCTCATCGATACCGCGCTCGACTGCCTTCTGCATGACTTTCCACACATTCTCAAGGTGTTCCCAGAACCCCGATGTCCTCTGCTCATGCTCTGAAACGAACTCCCAGAATGTCTTTCCGTTGTCGTTGCACCACTTGAGGATCTCCTGCATGGTGTTCATCTCATATACTTCAGTCTCGTCATCCGAACTGATCGGCTGGTTGAGGCAGACGATGTCGCCACCGCCGACGCTGAAGTATGTCCACTTGTCGTAAAGGTCTCCGTCTGAATTGACTGCAGCTACCTTCATTCCGTTAGGATGGAACGGCAGCACTTCCTTTGGCTTCCATTCGATGGTGACTTCTCCCTGAGGGAATCCGTCGATCACCGCCTGGTCTGTGAGGTGACCTTTTCCTGTCGCTGCAAGCGAGCCGTAGAGAGTTACATGGAGTCTGTCTGCTTCCGGGTGATTCTCAACATAATGGGTGATGCATTTGAGCGGGCCCATTGTGTGGCTGCTTGAGGGGCCTTTTCCAATCTTATATATGGATTTAACTGATTTCATGGTAGTGTCGTTTTATATGCGCAAAATCGCGCAAATTTAGTAAAGAGTTTTTATTTAATGGGCATATATGTTGCCTTTTTGAAGGGAAAATGAACTTGGATTATGAAATATATAGTGCTGTCGATACTTGTTCTCCTGCCTTTGGCTGCTTCTGCCCAGATTCATGACCAGCAGAAGCGCATTGACGGCGTGTCGGGACTGATAGGTGCCGGGGCATTTCTGCAGGACCATCCAGATAAATTCTTCTCTACATTCAACGGTGACAACACGATAAATCTCCCGGAACTATACCTTACCGAGCAGAAGTTTTTAGGAAACACATTGAGACTCGGCAAGAACACCGGACTCTACTTCATGAGCGGCATCATGTATGGGTCTCAGTTAGGTGTACGCGGCAACAACTGGGGTCTGGGCACGCGTGAGGGCATTTTGTGGCATCCTAACGGTTCGCTTACAGTACTCGTGTGGTCTCAGAACTTTCAGTCTGTGATGGTCTATACGCCGATCCTTTTCCGCCGGCCTGACGGGGACACCGCAGCAATACTGATGCCTGCAACTCCAGAGGTGTTCTCCTTTGGAGCGCAGGCATCATTTACTGTCGGAGGATTTATCGTGGGAGTCGGCGTCTCAGTGGCTCCGGTGCCGTTTCAGAAACGCCATCACTCTGTCTTCCGCTATAGATAGTCCTCAAAATACATTGTGATCTTGTCGTGCAGGTGGACTCTGTCCTTTCCTGTGACATTGTGTTCATGACGCGGATAAGGGAAATAGTCTACCTGGACGTTGTTTACAACGCAAGCTCTCACAAAGCTGAGGCTGTGCTGCCAAAGCACTACAGGGTCGATCGCTCCCTGACAGATGAGCAGCTTACCCTTGAGGTCTGCAGCCTTGTTGATGAGGCTTGTCTTCTCGTATCCTTCCGGATTGTTGTCCGGATGATCCATGTAGCGCTCTCCGTACATCACTTCATACCACTTCCAGTCTATCACCGGACCGCCTGCAACTCCTACCTTGAAGACGTCAGGATAGTTTGTCATAAGCGAGATGGTCATGAATCCGCCGTAGCTCCATCCGTGAACTCCGATGCGGTCTTTGTCTACATATGGCAACTCCATGAGCATCTTGATGCCTTCCATCTGGTCTGCCATTTCCGCCTGTCCGCACTGTCCGTGGATGGCCTTCTCGAACTCTGCTCCTCTGTTCTGTGTTCCTCTATTGTCCTGGACATAAACGAGATAGCCTCTCTGCGCCATGTACATCTCCCATCTTCTGAGCTCTGCCATGTAGGTGTTCTTCACCATCTGTGAGTGAGGACCGCCGTAAACATAAAGGATTACAGGGTATTTCTTGTTCGGATCGAAATCCTTCGGCTTGATGAGTCTGTAGTAGTTGTCGAACTTGCCGTCCGCGCTCTTGATTGTACCGAGAGCGATCTCAGTGTATGCATAGTCAAGAGTCGGATCTTCAGCGATGAGGAGGTTGCGAAGGGCGCTTCCGTCGCTGTAGCACAGGTCTGTGACGTTAGGAACTGTCAGGCTGCTCCATGTGTCTATATAATGTCTGCAGTCTGGGCTCATCTCGATCTCGTGCCATCCCTCAGTCTGGGTAAGACGCTCAGGCTTGCCTACCTTCACAGCAGCAACGCCTTTTGATAGAACATTTGATGCAGGGGTGATCTTGACCCTGAAGAGGTGGTTCTCCACTGGTGACACTTCAGCAGATGTATACCATACGTACTGGCCGTCATTTGCCACATACTGCACATCTGCATCTGTCTGTGTGAGGCGGCGCACATTTCCCTGCATGTCGCAGAGGTAAAGGTTCTTGTAGCCGTCGCGGTTGTCAGTGCGGTAGATGAAGATGTTTGATGTGCCCTTTACGAAGTGAACCGGGTCGGTCGGCTCAACATACTTTTCGTTGTGCTCTGTGAAGAGGGTCTTGATGAGCATGCCTGTGTTGGCGTCGTAGACGTTCATGCACATGTGCTTCTGGCTGCGGTCAAGAACCTGAATCAGGATCTTTGATGCATCCGGAGTCCAGCTCACGTTGGTCAGATATCTGTCGTATCCGAAATCTGTAGCCTTAAGGTAGATGCTCTTGTTGGTGAGGAAGTCGAAGACTCCTACCTGGACGTTTTCCGAATCCATTCCGGCCATCGGATATTTGATTTCTTCGAGACTTCCTGTTCTGGTGCTGATGTCAAGGAGGGGGAATGTGCTCACTCTGCTTTCATCCTTGCGGTAGTATGCCACCTTGCTGCTGTCCGGCGCCCAGAAGATACCGCCGTCGATGCCGAACTCATTTCTGCTGACGAACTGGCCGTAGGTGATGTTCGGATCTTCGCTTTTGGCGATTGGAAGAGCAACTCCTGCAGGAGTGTTGCGGGTGTAGTACAGGCTCTGGCCTTCAGTGAAGACCTCCGGCGCTGTGCCGCTGAACCTGTATGGCTTGTACGATCTGTCCACAATGTTGAAGATCTGCCATGTGCGGTCTTTGTACATCGCGATCTCATCGTTGCTTATCCATTGGCAACCAAGGTTTTCCGGCCTGAGGTCACGTGAGAGGATAGTCTCCTCCATGGTGAGCATCTTGCCTGTTGAGCGGTTTGCCTCTCTTACTTCGATGACTCCCGGCTGAGCGCTGAGAGATATGCAGATGGACAGAAGTCCAAGGGTCATGAAATGTCGCTTCATAGTATTCAATTTTATGCAAAGATATTGAATTTATTGTTATCTTAGCAAATTACATTTATATGGTAATATGAAGAAGACATTAACTATATTGGCATCCCTCCTTATGCCTCTGTTGGCCTTCGCCCAGAATGCTCCGGGCGAGGCTTTCGAAAGGTGGAAGGGCGACAAATATTCGATGTTCATCCATTTCGGACTGTATTCCCATCTGGGAGGAGTCTGGGAAGGTGAACCTGTAAGAAGCGGATACAGCGAGCAGATCCAGTCTTTCGCCGGCATCTTCGGCGACTGGTATGCCGAGACTGCAGATGTGTTTGACCCTAAGGCCTTTGATGCACGCGAAATCGTAGCCCTTGCCAAGCAGGCGGGCATGCGCTCTATCGTCTTCACTACAAAGCATCACGACGGTTTCTGCATGTTCGATACAAAAACTACAGACTACAACAGCGTTGATCTCACTCCTTCAGGACGAGACTATGTCCGTGAACTGTCGGAGGCCTGCTCCGAAGCCGGAATGAAATTCGGTCTGTATTTCTCTCTGATCGACTGGAACTATCCTCACGCTTATCCGATATCAAGCCACAACTGCGATTTTGTCACTCCAGAGCATCATGAGTTCAGCAAGGCCCAGGTGCGTGAATTGCTGACAAACTATGGCTCGATCAGCGAACTTTGGTTCGATATGGGATCTCTTCAGCCGCAGCAGAGCAAGGAACTTTATGACTTGGTGAAGGAACTCCAGCCAGATTGCATGGTGAGCGGCAGACTCGGAAACGATGTGTACGACTTCGCCGTAATGGCAGACAACAAGCTTCCTGATGTGACCTTGCATGCTCCTTGGCAGAGCGCGGCGTCCATGTTCTCTGAGACGTGGAGCTACCGCAGCTGGCAGGACAGAGGCAAAGTCGAAGACAAGGTGGCCGAGAAACTCCGCTCACTTATTGATGTCGTGTCACGCGGCGGAAATTATCTTCTGAACATCGGTCCTGATGCAACTGGTGCAGTGGTTCCGTTCGAAAGGGAAGTGCTGCTGAAGATAGGAAAATGGCTTGAAGAAAACGGCGACGCCATCTACGGCACTCAGCCTTCGCCTTACAAGGAAGAGTTCTCTTGGGGAGATGTGACAGTCAAGGGCAACGATATGTATCTTCTTCTGACCGGAACGTACCCTAAAGAAGGATACATCGAGCTGAAGTTAGGCAATCCTCAAAAAACAGGCTGCAGGGTCAAGGTTGACAAGGATATGTATGCTGATCCGGCTGATGTCCATGTCATCAAGGTGAATGCCGGTGGAGACAGTTGGCGTCAGGTCTTATGGGCTGGTGCTGATGGCACTCTGTCGTGGAAAAACGCAACTCCAGACTTCAGCTATTCATGCTTCGACTACTACAGCAACTACAGAAGTACTGTGGCCTACAACTGGTCTGTCGCAAGCAGAAGCAAGGTCAAGGGAGCGGAATTGAAATATGCGATGTCCGATGCCGGCAAAAAGGTAAAGGTGCAGGTCGCAGACAAGGAATATGAGGTTACTCTCGGAATGGAAAATGAGCAGCCGCTCAAGAACGATGTGAAGATTGTATCAAGTAGTTTCGGACGCATGCGTGGCGGTACTTTCGATAGAAATACCTCCCTTGAATGCGTGCAATGGACAGAGCTTGATTCTACTGAAATGCAGTGTGACATCCGTCCTTTCTCAAACTATCTCATGAAGGTTGTACTCAAGGCTTCTGAGGCATGCCGAGTCCATCTCAACGTGATTACCGGCAACGGAATGGAACTTCTGATCCGTGACAATGAGACAGGGGAGTACGTGCCGATGATGAAGCATCTGAACCCATACCGTGCGACAGCATACGCAGAGAGCGTCATCCTTGATCTGGAAAAAGGAGAGAACGAGATCGTGCTCCGCTCATTCAACAGGTTCGAGCGCACCCTTCAGATGAGTTTGTCGGTTCACCCTCAGCAGGTTGAGTATGCACAGGCACTCATGTTTGATGAACCTGTGTCTGCACACATGGGAGTCATTGTGCGTGTTTCAAGCGCAGACAACGAGTCTGAGCACACAGATTGCAAACTACATAATTTGAATATCAACATAATAAAATAACTCTATGGAAAACAAGATAAAGATCAACGTCCAGTCGGAAATCGGAAAGCTTGATGCAGTGCTTCTGCACCGCCCGGGATCTGAGGTGGAGAACATGACGCCGATGAACGTTCAGAGAGCATTGTATAGTGACATTCTCAATCTGTCCATCGCTCAGAAGGAATATGAGCAGCTTTCAGGTGTGCTTTCGAAAGTAGCCAAGGTATATGAGGTGCAGGCGCTTCTTGAGAAGGTGCTCGAGCAGCCGGCAGCACGTGTGGAGCTGCTTCAGCGCATCTGCAGGACAGAAGATGTGATGTCGTATTTCGACGAACTGGTGAGCATGAACTCGAAAGAACTGTCAAGAGTGCTCATCGAGGGTCTTCCTGCAAGGATCAACACTCTGACTTCCTATTTCAAGAACGAGTACTATGCTCTGTATCCGCTTTACAATTTCTATTTTACCCGTGATGCCGCTGTGACAATCGGCAACCAGGCCCTGATCTGCCACATGGCAAACAAGGTGCGTCAGAGGGAGTCATACATCATGGACGCAATCTACCGCAACAGCGGCGTGTTCGAGTGCAGGACCATAGATGCAAACACTGCAGACAATCCTCAGATCATAATGGAGGGCGGTGATATCCTTATCGCCCGCGAGGATATCCTCATCATTGGCAACGGTGTGCGTACAACTCCTCAGGGAATCGACTTCATGATCGAGAGGCTGCGCAGTTCATGCCCAAGAGGACGCTACAATGTCATAGTTCAGCAGCTTCCGTCTGAGCCTGAGTCGTTCATCCATCTCGATATGGTGTTCACTCTTCTGGATAATGACAAGTGCATGGTATTCAAGCCGTTGATTACTCAGGCTAACCAGTATCAGACAGTACATATCACAATTGATGACGGTGTCGTTACAAGCATCCGTCCGGTGTCTGGCATCCTGAGCGCCCTGAAGAAGCTCGGCATGGATCTCAAGCCGATCGTGTGCGGCGGTTCTGACGAGTGGGATCAGGAGCGCGAGCAGTGGCACAGCGGTGCTAACTTCTTCGCTTTTGCTCCTGGCAAGGTCATTTCATATGCGCGAAACGTCCACACTCTTGACGAACTCTCAAAGAACGGTTTCGACGTGTTCAAGGCTTCAGATTTCATCGCCAACGGCCCTTCTGTGATGGGTGAAGGCCCATGTGTAGTGACCATTGACGGCTCAGAACTGCCTCGCGGCGGTGGCGGTGCACGCTGTATGACAATGCCTCTGTCCAGAGGTGCAGTGAAGTAGTTGTTATTCTGAAGAATAATGCTAAATTTGCATGTCTTAAAAAGATTGATCTATGAAACGTTTTTTCGGAATATTCGCTTTGGCTGCGGCCCTTATCTGCTCTGCTTCATGTGAGCGTCCAGAAGGTCCTGTTGAAAAGGCTCCGATAGTTATTTATGATGGCCCTGTCGCTCTTGCGGACCAGGGCTTCGGTATGTATTACGGCGACAGGGATTTCAATTCCGAGGGTGTATACTCGATAGTTCTCAGCGACGCTGTGTGCTTCAGAGACGGATTCGATGATCCGTATCTTGATTCAGAGGGAGACATGCTGGTTCTCGAGTTTGTCTCAGGACTTCTTGATTCGGATGCGCCGGTCAAGATTCCTGCAGGAGTATACGAAGTAAGCCAGACAAAGACAGAAGGTCAG
Source organism: Bacteroidales bacterium (assembly GCA_017560625.1). Lineage (GTDB taxonomy): Bacteria > Bacteroidota > Bacteroidia > Bacteroidales > UBA932 > Cryptobacteroides. The sequence goes on along the minus strand of JAFZEP010000046.1, from coordinate 7,224 downwards.
CGCATCAATGCGTCAGCTTCATATGTCAAGAAGATGGTCGGCAACGTACAGTACCAGTATGCGATGGAGTCCGGAAAGTTCAAGGTTTCGCTCACAGCTCAGGGTACTTACAACATCGAGACTGAAGATCTCGTACTCAGCAGAGGAAAGGATCTCTATGAGGCCTACTATTCATACTCCGGCTCCATTGAGCTTGCAGAATGGTCAAAGGTTGCAGCTGAGATCCAGGACATCAAGGCTGACATCGTAGATATGCCGTTTACAGATGTCTCTGCTGCATATTATGGAAACCTCTTCGGCTATGGCACAGGAAACTACGTCATAACCCTCTCTACAGACGGTTTCATGGAGGATGAGACAGGAACTGTTCCTGGAGTTGCACTGGTGATGAACATCTTCAGCGAGCTTGTTTCAGGAAAGAAGGAAATCCTTCTGAATGAAGGACGCTACACAGTCTATCCGTCTTTCAACTCTGCAGAATACAGCATGCTCTTCGGTCTGAATATGGACGGCATGCCTTTCGGCACTTACCTGGCACAGGTCGACAAGAAGGGTGCACAGTCGCTTGAGTTCATCAGCGGCGGTACTGTGGACGTGACACGTGAAAGTGTAGACTATCAGGACGTCTACACGATGAAATATACATTCAATGCCCCTTCAAGAAAGATCATGGGTACATGGAGAGGAAATCTCAGTTTCGTAGATGCATCAGAGGGCTCAGACAGAGTGATTCTTTCTACTCTCGACGATGACGTTGAGTGTGACTTATACAGGGTCGAGAGGGGACACCTGCAGCATGTAGAGACTCTCAAGACAACGCCTCTTCCGTCAATTGACATCGCTGACGTGATGCAGCTGTGGCTCCAGCCAAGAATGTGGACAGAGGAGGAGAAAGAGCTTCCGTGGGATGAGAGGATCGAGGCTTGGGATCCGAACGGCGACGTGATGATCCTCGAGTTCGTGACTCCTTTCGAGGTCAACGGCGACATCGCTCCTGTTGTAGGCAAGGAATATAAATACACCATCCAGCCTAACCTCTCGATGGAGGAGCAGCTCTACCAGGTGAGCGTCAGCAAGATGGGACGTCCATACGACGATATCTTCTATCAGCCGAACTGGAAAGACTACACTTATATGACCGGTACTGATGCACGTCGTGGATTTACATGGGACGGAGGTTTCCGTGGAAACTGGTACTTGCATTACATCGAGGGAACATGGCAGAATATGGACGAGACTGCTCCGGCTGTGAAGGGAACCATCAAGGTGACCAGAACAACAGACTACACAGCAGTTTCAGGCGGAAGAGAAGCCCAGTTCAGTCTAGTATGGGATTTGTATGATGACACAGAAGCATCCTACAACATAACAGGAGAGTGGTCAGGACCGATCACAGTATACAATAACGCAGCAGATTTACAATAAAAAATATGGAAAGAACATTAGTAATACTTAAACCTGGATGCCTTCAGAGAGGACTCGTGGGCGAGGTTATCTCAAGATTTGAGAAAAGAGGTCTTAAGCTTGTTGCCATGAAGATGGTTCAGCTTGATGAGGAGATCCTGAAGGTGCACTATGCACATCTTCTTGACAGACCATTCTTCCCTTGGCTTAGAGACGGAATGATGGCAGCACCAGTGATCCTTTGCTGCTGGGAAGGCTACAGCGCAGTTCAGGTCGTTCGTGACATGGCAGGTGCAACAAAGGCAAGCAAGGCTGTTCCTGGTACAATCCGCGGTGACTACAGCCTCAGTGCACAGGAGAACATCGTACACACTTCTGATTCACTCGAGAACGCAGAGATCGAGCTCAAGAGATTCTTCGTGGAGTCGGACTACTGCGACTACAAATCGCCGCTTGATCCTTTCAAGTACGCACCTGATGAGTATTAATCAGATTATTGATAATGATAGAAGCCGGCTACTTAGCCGGCTTTGTTTGTATATACCTCACCACCGTGACACTTTTATTGTATTTTTTGACACGGTGGTCGCAGAATATGCTAAATCTGCATAAAAACAAGAACCACCGTGACAAATTTTCACACAAAAGTGTCACGGTGGTTTATTCTGTGTTTTGTGGCCGACTGGAATATCCTAGACCTATGGGGTATCTTATTATAACAGGTCTGTGAGTTCCTTCATGCGTTTGCGTGGACTGCAACGGCGGTAGAGGACGTCGTAGACCATGTCTGCAATCGGGATCTCGATGTTGTATTTCTCATTGATCTTGCGGATGCAGGCTGCTGCATAGTAGCCTTCTGCAATCATTGTCATCTCGTTGAGTGCGCTCTTTACTGTGCATCCGTGGCCGATAAGGAGACCAAGACGTCTGTTGCGGCTGAATGATGAGTATGAGGTCACGAGAAGGTCTCCGAGATATGCAGAGTTCATTGTGTCTCTTTCAAAAGGGAAACTCTCGTTGACAAACTTAGTGAGCTCTCTTGCGCTGGCTGCAGCAAGTACGGCCCTGAAGTTGTCACCATAGCCGAGTCCGGCTGCAAGACCGCCTGCGAGTGCATAGATGTTCTTGAGGATGGCAGCATATTCGATGCCGTAGATGTCCTGTGAATAGGCTATCTTGAGATCCTTGCTCTTGAACATTTCACCGATCAGGTGTGCGTTCTCTTCACACTTGCATGCTACTGTAAGATATGAGAGTTTGTCGCGTGACACCTCCTCAGCATGAGACGGACCCGAGATGAGTCCGAGGTAGCTGTAGTGGATGCCGTATTTGTGCTTGAAATACTCTGTGATTGTATATTCTTCGTCCACGATGCCTTTTGTAGCCGAAAGTATGAATTTGTTTTCAAGGCTTTCAGTCAGGTCGTCGAAAATCTTTGCAAGAAAGGCTGAAGGCGCAGCGACAAGGATCACTTCACAGTTTCTTACCACTTCATTGATGTCTCTTGTCGCAGTGATCAGAGTGGTGTCGAATTCAACGTCACTTAGATACTTGGCATTACGGCCCTCTGTCTGAAGGCTCTCAAGCACTTCCTCGTTTCTGATGTGCCACCAGATTTCGATCTTGTTTCTTTCAAGGGTGTGCACCAGTGCTGTAGCCCAGCTGCCGTAGCCAATAACGCCGCAGCGCTTATTGTCTGATATTATATATGACATTACGTTCAGGTTTCTGTTAACCTTGCAAATATACCTAATATAAACCAACAAACCAAATCGCCGGAAAACGTGTCCGCAATACAAAAAAAAGCCGACAGGGATGTCCCTGCCGGCTTTCAATGCATATATTGCCTTTATTATTAGATCATGAGGGCTGCTACGAGTGCGAGGATCGCGTAGAACTCAGGAAGAGCGGCGTAGATCATTGTGTTTGTCTGAACGTCGTGTCCCTGTGAGATACCAACGATACCGTTAGCACAAACCTGACCCTGACGGATTGCTGACATGAGGCATACGATACCTACAGCGAGACCAACTCCGAAGAGCATAGGACCCTGTGTAGCGAAGTCCTTACCCATCCACATGAGGAACGCTACGAAACCGTAGAGACCCTGTGTTGCAGGAAGAGCTGAGAGGATCATGTAGCTTGATCCCTTCTCAGGGTTCTTCTTAAGTGCGCCTTCTGCTGCGTTACCAGCGATTGTTGTTCCGATTGAAGATCCGATACCGGCGAGGCCAAGCATGAGGCCGAGGCCGAGATAACCAAGAATTTCGTTCATAATTTTTAGTGTTTTTATTTGTTATTGTTTATTTCTTTAATGGGTTGTAGGTTTTACCCTTTCCTTCGTATCCTGCGTTCTTGAAATACTCCACGAAGTTAAGACGGAGAGGGTGTACGAATGCTCCGAGGCATGACATGAGCAGGTTGATCACGTGGCCAAGGAGAAGGATGATCACGAAGAAGGTCCATCCCATGACGCCGCCGTCTCCGAGAACCATGTTGCCAAGGTCGTTGAATGCGGCTCCGAGCATACCTCCTGCAAGACCGAGTGCATAGAGACGGATGTAGCTGAGAACGTCTCCCATGATGCCGGTAACCATATTATATGTGTCCCAAAGACCTGCTCCGATGTTCACCAGAGGGTTGCGGCCAGGGGTGTTGAATATGAAGATACCGAGCGCTGAGATGACACCGATTGCGATGACTGCGATCTTTGTGATGCCTGAATCCATCACGCCAAGAAGCGCAAGAGCTCCGACGATGATGCCTCCAAGGATCAGGACGAGCCATCCCCATGTGCTGATGTTCTCTTTGAATCCGAGTCTCTGAGTGTAGCCTACGGCCTTGATGATCATGGCCAGGCAGAGGTGGAATACACCGATGCCGATCGCAAGGACCATCTGGGTAGGGTAGCCCATGATCTCACCTGTGAGCATGCAGTTTCTTGCACCTTCAGGAATCCACTCAACGTCAGGAAGGCTGACACCGAATGCTGTTCCGAGGAAGAAGCCGACTACTGCAGTCGCAACACCAAGGGTTGTGATGAGTCCGCCGAGACCTTCGAACATTCCGATCTTGACCCATTCTTTCTTGATAGCAAGTCCGATCAGGATCAGGGCAAGTCCGTATCCGGCATCTCCCATACACATGGCGAAGAACAGAAGGAAGAAGACTGAAACCACAGGTGTAGGGTCGTATTCGCCGTAGTTAGGCATACCGTACATTGCTGTAATGCTCTCAAACATCTTTACGAACCTGTTGTTCTTCAGCTTGATAGGAGGATTGTCCTCCTCTTTTGCCTCCTCCTTGATGTAGAGGACGCCAGCTGCATCGAATGCCAGGCAGAGCTTGTCTTCATTCTCAGCCGGTGCAAAACCTTCGATTATAGTAAGTCTGTTCTCTGCTGCAGTCTCTGTTCCGGCCTTGGCAAGGTACATGTCCAGATCGACAAGAGACTGTTCGTAATCTTCTGTCATTCTGTTGATGCTTTCCTTGTAGCGGAGCACGAGTCCCTTTGCGGCAGCGATCTCAGATGCAAGATTATCTGACACTTTCTGAGCGTCCTTCCATGAACCTTCGGGAGCCTGGACCGGGTCGATAGGGAAAGTATATTCAGCGCCCTTCTCTGAAATCGTTACAAACCATACATTGTTGTTGTCGTCTGCGACTACCTGAAGAGGGTAGAGCTCAGCCCATTCTTCGCTGAACTTCTTCTTAGGAGTCACGTAGTACCTCACGGCGTAGCCGAGAGTCTCAAGCTGCTCGATACGTGCCTTTTCGAATTCTCCCCATGGAAGTCTTGCCTTCACTTCCTTGTCTGATGCAGCCTTGGCTGCTTCAAGCTCTGCAAGTGTTGCAAGTGCCTTCTGGGCTCCAGCCACCATGTCCTTTTCGGCCACGGCTCTTCCGTATGCAAGCTCGATCGCCCTCTTGTTTTCATCCTTTGAATAGTCGATGACCTCAAGTTTGCCGATCACTCGCTTTGCTGCTGCTACTGAATCGAGCATTGCTGCAGAGTGGTCGTCGATAGGTTTTGCAGAACGGGTCACATCAACGACTCCAAGTTCCTGAAGCCTGCTGAGGAATCCATCAGTCTCCTCGCTGAGAAGAATGAAGGAATATTTTATCATTTTATCAACCATTGTTCTGCTCCTCCTCTTCGATTTCGTGTCTGCATTTCACGATCTTGGAAGCTGCCTTAGAGAGATTCTCCTCGTCTTCCATGTATCGCTTGATCTTTCTGATAGCCTCCTGATATCCAGGAATCTGCACCTTCTCGTAAAGGTTTACCTTCTGAGTGGTCTTCTTCCTGTTGAAATCAAGGATTCTAGCTTTCTCCTTATATACCTCTGATTCGATTCCGAGTCTTGAGAGTTCCTTCAGGATTGCGACTCCGTCTGCGTACCATGCAGGCTTTGCAAAAGCGTTGAAGTCGTTTATCTGATAGTGGATCTCCTTCAGGTCCGGAGTCTTCACGCCGGCTACCTTCACTGTCACAAGATCTACGTCTGTGATGGTGATGAGGCCTGCGTCAAACTCGTTCCAGAGGGCTGCGAGATAGTCGTATCTTTTCAGTGAGGCATCAAGATCTTCAATAAGTTTCTCTGAGTACTCCTTGGCCTTGCGGACCTCAAGACGGAGCGCCGATTCCTTGTTCTTCAACGTCGGAAGGGCGTTCTTCCTCATCTTGAGCTGCTTGTTCAAGTTGTTCAGAGAGGTCTTATTATATTGAAATTTGATTGCCATAATTAGTTACCTTTCCAGTACTGATCAATAAACTCCTGTTTGATACCGGTCTCAGCCTTTGTGAAGTATGTGCCGAAGAGCTCCCATGCTGTGTCGAGCATCTCATCGATCTTGATGTTTACGTCGATAGCAAGGATGCGTGTTGCATATGCCTTCGCATAGTCGAGACAACGGAGGTCGTAGTCACTGAGGTCGAAACCGTTCTCGAGCTTTGTCTTTGCGTTCTGAGCATCGGCGTAGAGACGTACAGAGGCGTTCATCACCTGGCTGTGGTCCTTACGTGTCTGCTTACCCTGTACGAGCTGCTTCAGACGTGAGAGTGAACGGAACGGGTCGATGATGACCTTGCCTGAGTCCGGATCTGCACGGAGGAAGAGCTGTCCCTCTGTGATATATCCTGTGTTGTCTGGAATCGCGTGAGTGATGTCTCCATCGTTGAGGGTAGTCACCGCGATGATGGTGATCGAACCGCCCTCAGGAAGCTGTACGGCCTTCTCGTAGATCTTTGCAAGGTCTGAGTAGAGTGAACCTGGCATAGAGTCCTTTGAAGGAATCTGGTCCATACGGTTAGATACGATAGAGAGCGCATCGGCGTAGAGGGTCATGTCGGTGAGGAGCACGAGAACCTTTTCGTTCTTCTCCACAGCGAAGTACTCTGCTGCAGTGAGGGCCATATCAGGGATAAGGAGACGCTCAACTGGTGGCTGCTCTGTTGTATTTACGAAAGAGATGATCTTGTCGAGGGCACCTGCTGCCTCAAACTCATGCTTGAAGTAGAGGTAGTCGTCGTTTGTAAGACCCATACCGCCGAGGATGATCTTGTCAACGTCTGCACGGAGTGCCACCTGTGCCATAACATTATTGTATGGCTGGTCAGGGTCTGCGAAGAATGGGATCTTCTGTCCTGACACGAGGGTGTTGTTGAGGTCGATACCTGCGATACCTGTAGGGATGATCTGTGACGGCTGTCTTCTCTTGTAAGGGTTTACTGAAGGACCACCGATCTGAACTTCTGTACCCTCTACCTCAGGACCACCGTCGAGTGGCTTACCATAAGCGTCGAAGAAACGTCCTGCG
>JAFZEP010000045.1 GCA_017560625.1 Bacteroidales bacterium | reverse complement strand
GAAACAACAAGACACCTCGGTCACTTTTTACACAAAAGTTGACCGAGGTGTCTGTATTTTATGCCTTTTGGTCCATTTTAGAGGACAGCTCGGGCGTTTTGACGGTCATTTGTGACCGAGGTGTCAAAACTGAGCGATCAAACGACAACAGAAAGCCTACTGCTTCGCGATGCTTTCGCGCATTTCTGTGTCGGCCTGGATGTTCTTCATCTTGTAGTAGTCCATGATGCCGAGGTTGCCATTGCGGAATGCCTCTGCCATTGCGAGAGGAACTTCTGCCTCAGCCTCGATCACGCGTGCACGTGCTTCCTGAGCCTTGGCCTTCATCTCCTGCTCGAGAGCTACCGCCATTGCACGGCGCTCCTCTGCGCGAGCCTGAGCGATGTTCTTGTCGGCCTCTGCCTGGTCCATCTGGAGAACGGCACCGATGTTCTTTCCGATGTCGATGTCAGCGATGTCGATCGAGAGGATCTCGAAAGCTGTACCTGCGTCAAGACCCTTGTCAAGCACTACCTTGGAGATGCTGTCAGGATTCTCGAGCACTGACTTGTGGCTCTCAGCCGAACCGATCGATGATACGATACCCTCACCTACACGTGCAAGGACTGTCTCCTCTCCTGCACCTCCGACGAGCTGCTTGATGTTTGCACGAACGGTCACACGAGCCTTTGCGATGAGCTGGATACCGTCCTTTGCAACCGCAGTCACAGGAGGAGTGTTGATCACCTTTGGATTTACAGACATCTGGACAGCCTGGAACACATCACGACCTGCAAGGTCGATGGCAGCAGCCATCTTGAAGTCAAGCGAGATGTTGGCCTTGTCTGCAGAAATCAAGGCATTGATGACCTTAGGGACGTTTCCTCTTGCAAGGAAGTGAGCCTCAAGCTCGTTGGCATTGAGCTTCAGACCTGCCTTTGTTCCTGTCACCATTGCCATCACGATGGTGTTTGGAGAAACGCCTCTCCAACGCATCAGGACGAGCTGGATCAAAGAGATACGCACGCCTGAAATCATCGCCTGGAACCAAAGTGTCACAGGGAAGAACCAAAGAAAGATTGCCAGTCCGACTACAGCGACTGCAATCCAAACCATTAACATAGTATCCATAATTATAAAATTTAGATTAGTTACTTTCCTTTACATAGATCTTATTGTCTTCCAGCATGACGACCTCGATCGCAGCACCGGAAGAAATGATGCCTTCGACGGCAGAAACCTCAACGACATGGTCGCCAAAACGCGCATTGCCCATTGGAGCAAGTCTTGTCGCAGCTGTACCCTTATCTCCGACAGTCACAGCAACATCAGGCACATTCACCTTAGATGAAATGTTTGTCTCCAAGGTCAGCTTCTTCCATGTCTTGGCACGCAGCGCCCAGACGAGCAGAACCACAATCAGCAGCACATTCACACCAAGGACGATGAATCCGCATGTCTGGCCAAATTCATAAAATGCATAGTAGCTGGACCCTCCCATAGCAAGAATGCCGAGAACTCCGGCAACTCCAAAACCCGGAATGATCATGATCTCGGCAAACATCAGCACGAGACCGATGATGATCAATGAAATAATGATTCCCATATATCAGATCAATTGACAGATTCACAAACCACTTTTCCTGCAAGGACCGCCTCAAGCGCCGACACCAGCGAATCAGCCGCTTCCTTCGAATCGAACGGACCTACAGAGAACACCTGAGTGCCGTCTTCCGACTCTGCGCGGATGATATCCTTGCCTACTGCTGCCGCAGCAACGATTTCCGCCACCGCCGGGTCAAGCTCTCCCGATTCCGGCATTATATGTATTTCATACAGCGCAAATCCTCCTTTGAGGCGCTCCTGTATGGTTCTTGCCTTAGCCACGGTCACCTGCTCTCCATTCTCAAAGGCGCAGATGTATGCACTCTTGAAACCAAGACTGCGCACCTTAGGAATATACTTCAGAGCCTCATCATATGTGAAGAAGCGTCCTACACGATATATATACATTCCGCTCGGCGAACGATGCTCGTATATAGGAGAAAGACCCTTGAGTTCGGACAACGCTGATTTTCTGCCTCCAAACAGCTGGATCTGGTACACGACACCGGACGGAAGAGCCTGATCTTCAGCGAAAACCGCCTCCGGCAGTACCTTGAACGAGTAGTCGAACTTCACCTCAGGGACCACAAAATCTATCTGGAGATTGTCGCCATACGACCTCTTTACGAAGTCGTAGCCTACGAAGTCGGAAACATTTGAAGCATGGCTCTTGCCTGCCACGTCGGCTGTGATGAAGACGCCTTTCTTGAGGAACTCAAACTCTGTCTTCTGAAGCTCTGACTGAGCAGCTTCAAGCTCCTGCTGCAGGGCTGGGATCGCCTTTTCTATCTCTATGATTGTAGAGCTTAGACCATATCTTTCTTCTTCGTCATTGCTGAACGCCAAATCTGTCCTGAGCTCATCAAGGTGCGATGTCACAGAAGCTATGGAATCCTTCAGTTCGCGCACTGCACCCATCTGGGACATATAGGTCGCCGTCAGGTCGTCCGGCTTGGATTCGTCCGTCGTATCTGCCGGTTCTCCCCTGTCAGGATCAAGACGCGAGAGAGACAGCAACTCATCAGGATCATCTATTGACACATGAAGCGGGGAACGCTCATACTCAAGGACATAGATCCATATGCTATCGTCCGGACAATCTCTTGTAGAAGCAAAGAAACTGTATTTTTCGTCTTCTGTGTCTATGAAGAGGAAATCATCATCCGGAGATGAGAAAGGTATGCCCATGTTACGAGGCATGGACCAGCGTCTGTTCGCATCATCCCATGTCGAACAATACAGGTCATATCCTCCCAGTCCATAAAATCCGTCGGAAGAGAAATACATAGTCTTGCCGTCTGGCGACAGCATAGGATAGACCTCGTTTCCGTTGGATGAAGAAAGTTCCTTGACGGCCACCGGCTGAGACCACAAAGTGTCCTGAATCTCGGTCATGAATATGTCTCTTGTGCCGTTTTCACCTGCTGCCGAATAATAGAGGCGCTCGTTCCAGTCCGGTGCATAGAGGGACTGTACGGAAGGGTTTGAAAAGTCGGTGTCCAGCTTATTTGGCAGTCGCCTCCAGCTCTTGTCTTCCAGAGGGTAGAAAAGCGGGAAATCCTTAAGCGCAAACTTCTGTTTGTCAACAACTTGAGGCATCCTGACAAATCGAGACATATTGCTTCCGTTTTCTGCGAGAATAAGACGCGCCTTCAATGACTCGACAAGGCTTGAATCATATGTTGCAGACGTGTCGCAGGCAGCCTCCAGAGCCATGTCGAAAGCCTCAACAGCATCATCGAAACGATATGCACGATACAGAGAATCTCCGGAGCGATGGAGGGAGTCGGCTGCACGATAGAGCGAATCACCGGCCCGCACGAGGCTGTCCACCTGCGCATCGGCACTGTGCAAAGGCAGCAGCGCAAAAGCAAGCATGACAGATATTTGCATTAATATTTTCCCTCTTGACATATCGACCGGATGATAAATAACTTACAAATTTAACATTTTCTCGTCAAATATCCGTCTACAGCGGCGAAAAAGAGGAGAAAAAACACTGCACACTTTATTTATTGGAAAAAAGTCGTAAATTTGTGCCCTTATTTGCGTTTGCAGAAACAAATATCATTAAAAACCATAATCAATTATGCAAAGTAAAGGTGCAATCAAATTTGTTGCAGTGCTTTTGCTCATCGCTTCACTCTGGCAGCTTTCTTTCACCCTTGTTTCAAACAAGCAGGTGAAGATCGCAGAGGAGTATGCTATCGAGCACGCTGACGCTGCAATAATGGCAGATGCAGCGTATGAGACGCTCTCTGCAGAGGAGCAGGCCTTTGTCTATGACTCTTACAAGAGCAAGGCCAACAGGTACTACCTCGATTCAATTTCATCAGAAAAGGTCTACTGCGGCTACACTTTCAGAGAAGTGCAGGAGAAGGCGATCAACCTCGGTCTCGACCTCAAGGGAGGTATGAACGTGATGCTTCAGGTTCAGATGGAGGATGTCGTACGCGCTTTGGCTGAGAAGCCATGTGACGAGTTCAACACAGCTCTCGCACAGGCTAAGGAGCTCAGCAAGAAGTCAAAGATCAACTTCGTAGATCTTTTCGCAGAGCAGTGGGAAGCCGTTAAGGGCGACAAGGAACTTTCGGCAATCTTCAAGATCGAAGGTGACGACGCAGCTGTGATCGCAGCAGTGAAGGAGAAGGCTGACATGGCCATCGACAACTCATTCCAGGTTCTCAGCAAGCGTATCGACCGTTTCGGTGTGACTCAGCCAAACATCCAGAAGATCAGCGGCGGCAACGGCCGTATCCTCGTTGAGCTTCCAGGTGTGAAGGAGCCTGAGCGTGTGAGAAAGCTCCTCCAGGGAACAGCATCACTCGAGTTCTGGCCAACTTTCACAAGCTCTGAGGTATACAACCAGATTCTTGCAGCTGAGCAGATCATCGCAGCGAACTCAAACGATTCTACTGTAGTCGCTCCTATCAGAGAGGTTCTCTCTCTTGAGAACAACGGATTCGCACGCCTCGGTATCGCTCACTACGCTGACACAGCAAAGATCAACAGCTACTTCGCAATGCCTGAGGTCAAGGCTGTCCTCAACAAGGGTCTTATTCCTATGTGGTCTGCCAAGCCTATCGCAGGTAGCGAGAACTACTTCGAGCTCGTAGCCATCAAGGACGAGGGCAACGGAGCACCGCTTGACGGCGACGCAGTTGCTGAGGCACGCGCACAGTTCGCTCAGGACGGCGGCGATGCTGAGGTTTCTATGAGCATGAACCGTGAGGGCGCAAAGGTTTGGGCTAGACTCACAGGTGACAACATCAAGAGACAGGTCGCTATCGTTCTCGACGGTCTCGTTTACTCTTATCCAACTGTAAACGACAGAATCGAGGGTGGCAACTCTCAAATCACAGGTAACTTCACTCCAGAGGAGGCTCAGGACCTTGCAAACGTACTCGAGTGCGGTAAGCTCCCAGCTCCAGCTAAGATCATCCAGGAGTCAGTAGTTGGTCCTACACTCGGTGCGAAGTCTATCAACGCAGGTCTCATCTCATTCATCATCGCATTCGTACTCGTACTCATCTACATGATCCTCTTCTACAGCAGAGCGGGTCTTGCAGCTGACATCGCACTTCTCGTGAACGTTGTATTCCTCTTCGGAACACTCGTTTCATTCGGTGCAGTACTCACACTCCCTGGTATCGCCGGTCTCGTATTGACACTCGGTATGGCAGTGGATGCCAACGTGATCATCTACGAGCGTGTGAAGGAGGAGCTCCGCGCAGGTAAGGGTCTGAGCAAGGCTATCGAGGATGGTTATTCAAACGCATACTCAGCTATCATCGACGGTCAGATCACTACCCTCCTCACTGGTATCGTTCTCTTCGTGTTCGGTTCAGGTCCAGTACAGGGCTTCGCTACAACACTCATCATCGGTATCATCACTTCGATCATCACTTCTATCTTCGTTACAAGACTTTACTTCGAGGGAAGACTCGCTAAGGGCAAGAACATCACTTTCGACAACAAGCTCACTAGAAACTTCCTCCAGAACACTAAGGTCAACTTCCTCGGCAAGAGAAAGATCGCTTACATCGTTTCAGGTGTCCTCGTTCTTGCTTCTCTTACATCTATCTTCACTAAGGGCTTTACTTACGGTGTTGACTTCGTAGGTGGACGTACTTATGTTGTGAAGTTCGACCAGAACGTAAATACTGAGGATGTACGTAAGTCAGTTGTCGCTGCATTCGACGCAGTTGCACAGGACGGTACATCAGCTGAGGTTAAGCAGTTCGGTAGCGAGGATCAGGTGAAGATCACTACTACTTACAAGACTGACGCTGAAGGTGTTGAGGTAGACGCTGAGGTTGCAGGTATCCTCTACGAGTCACTCAAGGGTCACTTCCAGGCTGAGCTTACATTCCCTGAGTTCGAGTCTGCAGACCAGAACCCACTCGGTATCATCAGCTCTGACAAGGTAGGTGCAGCTATCGCAGCTGAGACTAAGAACTCTGCAATCCTTGCAGTAGTTATCGCTCTCGTGATCATCTTCGCTTACATCGCAGTCCGCTTCAACGGCTGGACATGGGGTCTTGGTGGTGTTGTAGGTCTTGCACACACAGCAATCATCGTGATCGGATTCTTCTCAATCTTCACAGGTATCCTTCCGTTTACCCTCGACGTTGACCAGACATTCATCGCGGCGATCCTTACTATCATCGGTTACGCTATCAACGATACAGTGGTTATCTTCGACCGTATCCGTGAGTACAAGATGCTTCATCCAAAGGCTGACTTCGGCAAGAACGTGAACGCTGCGCTTAACAGCACTCTCTCACGTACAATGAATACATCCCTCACTACCCTCATCACTATGCTTGCTATCGCAATCTTCGGTGGAGAGGCTATCAGAGGTCTCGCAGTAGCATTGATCCTCGGTATCGTTATCGGTACTTACGCTTCAGTGTTCATTGCAACTCCAATCATGTACGATCTTACAAAGAAGGCTGGCAAGAAGGCTGCTGCAGAAGAGCAGGAGTAATCTGAAAGCCCACGTATAAGCAAACGAGTGACCGGTCTGGATCGGCCACTCGTTTTTTATTACCCGAACACCATCTCGTTGTGCGTAAAGTGACATTATAGCGTCACTTTACGCACATCTATTTTTCATAATGCATTATATATCAACAGCTTACACACGGCCAATGTGCGTATCGTGATGATTTTCAGTCACTTTACGCACGCCTGGTCAATAAAGAGAAAAATAAGACAGTTCCGCCATCTAAATTTTTGAATGGGAGGTAAAGATTGATTATCTTTGTCTCCCTTTAAAATCTTCGGATCCTTTAAAAAAGAACAGCTATGTCATTCGTCCATCTTCACGTCCATACACAGTACTCAATCCTTGACGGCCAGGCATCCATCGGAGGCCTTTTTGCGCGTGCAAAAGAGCTAGGCATGCCGGCATTGGCCATCACCGACCACGGAAACATGTACGGTGTGAAGGAGTTCCTCAAGGTTGCTAAAAAGTTCCCTGAGGTGAAGCCTATCATCGGATGTGAGATCTATGTGACAAAGCACTATGACCACAAGATAAAGGACAAGGACCACAGAGGCTATTTTCACCTGATTCTCCTGGCCAAGAACTATAATGGCTACAAGAACCTGATGAAGATCGTTTCGACTGGACATATCGAGGGAAAGTACTATGACAAGCCGAGGGTTTCGCATGAGATCGTGGAGCAGTATTCACAGGATCTGGTGTGCTGCTCTGCATGTATTGCCGGTGAGGTTCCCAGAGCCATCATTGCGGGAGACATGGACGGCGCCCTCAAGGCCATCGAGTGGCACAAAAGAGTCTTCGGAGAGGACTTCTACCTTGAGGTGCAGGAGCACAAGACTCAGATACCAGGTCAGTCACAGGAGGTCTATGACCATCAGGTAGTGGTGAACGAGGGAATCTTCGCCCTTGCAGAGAAGACCGGCACAAAGGTGGTGGCGACTAACGACGTACACTTCGTGCGCAAGGAGGACGGCCCGGCTCATGACCGACTGATCTGCCTCACAACCAATGCGTACATCGACGATCCGGACCGTATGCGCTACACCCAGCAGGAGTACCTCAAGAGCGAGGAGGAAATGCTGGACATCTTTTACAAGCACCCTGAGACTCTCAGCAACACTCTTGAGGTTGCGGAAAAGATCGAG
>JAFZEP010000044.1 GCA_017560625.1 Bacteroidales bacterium | reverse complement strand
CTTTCGATTTCCTGTGCCATGATACTACTCGTTTGCAAGTGGTTTGTCAGACATACCGATCACACGCTTGATAGCCTGGAGATAGTTGATGTTCTCAACACCCTCGAGACCGCAGTCAGCGATAGTCTTCTTGATGTCCTCGATCTCAGTAGACTCTGAGTTGATAGTCACTACCTTAGCGCCGTTGATAAGAACGTTTCCTACCTCGCAGATAGTGTTGTTCACCATATAGCCGAAACGCTGCTTGTGAACGCGTACTGCTGCGAGATCAGGGTTAGCCTTTACCATTGCGATGAACTCGTCGTAAGTGTACTCATCCTTCTCAAGAGCCGGCATCTCAACCATGAATGCAGGGAAAACCTCATTCTCAAGCACCTGGCGTGAGATTGGGAACTCACCCTTCATGAGAGGGTTCCACTGCTCGAGGCCGTCAACAGTCTGAACATAAGTCTTGATGTCCATCTTGCCGTTGCGGATCTTAGTGTTGTTGATGTCGTTCTTGCGAGAGATGATATAGATCTCGTCGCTTTCGCGCTCCCATACCTTCTCAGGTACAGGAACGGAAAGGCGAGCCATTCTCTTGTGTGCCTCACAGAAGCACTGACCGAAAGAGCGGAACTCAAAGCGTGGCTTTGAGATCTCACCGATTTTCAATTCTGCCATAGTTCGTTATGATTCTATAGGGGGAAATTACATCTCAGGCTCCATCTCCATGTCAGCTACCTTAGCGCCGTTCTCTTTGCCCTTTGTAGGGTCAGCGTAAGCCCAGTCACCTGTTCCGTTTGGAACGCGTGAGAATGTGTGCTTCTTGTCGTTGTTGAAGCCAGACACCTGGTTCCAGCCTGCACCTTCCTCACCTCTCTTGAACTCGCTGAGCTTCTCGTCGTTAGCGTTGTAGAGCTCGATGAATACGTTCTTCTTACCTGAGAGACCACCCTTGAATACGTGGTTTGCGCTCTCGTAAGCGTAGTTTGGATCGCCGTCCTCAGCTGGATCAGCAAGGTCAGAGCTCTCAAGAACTACATAACCCTTAGCAGCGATAGTCATACCCTTAGCACCTGTCCAAGTTGTAGACTTGCCACCATCCTTTGAAGAGTCATACTTAACTACGTATACACCCTCGAGAGAGATCTCCTTGTCAGTTGTGTTGTAAAGCTCGATGAACTTGTCAGCACCTGAAAGCTCGTTGAGAACAACGCCTGATACTGTTGCTCCTGGCTTGTTGTTGCCTGTGCCGCTACCATCTACTGTAGGGTTGTCCTTGTTACATGCAACGAGTGCGAGAGCAGCTGAAGCTGCGAGTACGAAAAACTTTTTCATGATGTTTTTAATTTTAATGGTTTATTTATTGGTTTGTTGTGATCTTTAGAAAGCAACCTGGAAACGGCATGCGAGCATGTGGTAGTCGATACCCTTGCTTGCGCTGTTTGCAGCGATGTCACCAGGATATTTTGTTACGTTGCCGTCAGCATCGTATCCTGTGCAATATGGATTCTTTGCAGTCTTGTCAGTACCGTCCTGAGCACCCTTACCGTTCGCGAAGATATCCTGGTCGTTGTACTGGTAGTTAACCACGAACTTAACGTTCTTAGTCACGTGGAAGTTGAGACCGAGTGAGTAAGCATAAGCCGAACCTCCCATCACATACTTAGAGATGTTGAGGTCGCAGTACTCAACGCGAGCACAAAGCTCAATGTCACCCCAGTTTCTACCGTTGTTTGTACGAGTGTACTTAGCTCCGCCTGCATCGTAGTTCTGGCTTCCGCCGAAGAGGAGGTAACCTGCCTGAACATACCAACCCCATGCCTGCTGCATGTTAGGAGCCTCACCGTTCTTGTCGATCCACTTAGCCTCGTCTACGAATGGCTTACGAGCGATGTAAGCAGCCTCCCAACGAAGACCCTTGTGGTGACCAGCAAGCTCGAATGTGTAAGCGAACTCGTGATCGAGATACTGGATTGCATCTGTATCCATATACTTCTTGCGGTTTACGCCTGTAGTGTTACGAGTGCTGTAACGAACTGCGTTGTAACCATCTGTAGAAGAAGTCTTTGGCATTCTGTAAGAAGCAGCTGCACCGATGTGGAGTGAAGTTGTCTTGTTGTTGATAGGACGATAAACGAGCTTACCGGTGTATGAAAGGCCGACGTTAAGACCGTAGTCCTTGTTACCATCCTGGAAAGCTGTCATAGCCTCAGCATCCTCAAGAGCAGGACCGAAGATACCTGCACTAGCCCAGATCTTAGGGAGAGAATACTTGAAGTTGATACCCATGTGGCGTGATGGTGAAAGATATGTCACCATAGGACGCTCCATGAACTGGAGATAACGTGAAGTTGTGTTTCTCTGGATAGAGAAGTTCTCCTTGAAGTTACCGAGCTTGATCTCGAGATTTTCGATACCTGTGAAGCCGAGGTAAGCGTCCTTGATCTCAGGAGTACCTGATGTCCAGTCAGTATCGAGCTCACCATACCAGTTCTTGTCGAGCTGAGCCTTTACTGCGAAACGTGTACGGCGCATGAGCATACCGTTACCGATCTGAGTGAGGTTCTTGTCATATCCGAAGAAGACAGCAGCGTCTCCCTGAACACGGAT
>JAFZEP010000043.1 GCA_017560625.1 Bacteroidales bacterium | reverse complement strand
CTGTTACCTGCTTGAGAGCCTCATTAGCGTCAACGCCCTTCTTGATGAGGTCCATGAAGCGTCCGAGGTGTACGAACTGATATCCGCAGATCTCGTCGTTCTTGTCAAGAGCAAGAGTCTTGATGTAACCCTCTGCCATCTCGAGGTAACGTGGACCCTTAGCGAGAGTACCGTAGAGAGTACCAACCTGTGAACGGAGTCCCTTTCCGAGGTCCTCGAGACCGGCACCGATCATGAGACCGCCCTCAGAGAAAGCTGACTGAGTACGTCCGTAAACGATCTGGAGGAAGAGCTCGCGCATAGCTGTGTTGATAGCATCGCAAACGAGGTCAGTGTTGAGAGCCTCAAGGAGAGTCTTGCCAGGGAGGATCTCAGAAGCCATAGCTGCTGAGTGAGTCATACCTGAACATCCGATAGTCTCAACGAGAGCCTCCTCGATGATACCGTTCTTCACGTTAAGAGTAAGCTTACATGCACCCTGCTGAGGAGCACACCAGCCGATACCGTGAGTAAGGCCTGAGATGTCAGTAATCTGCTTTGATTTCACCCACTTTCCTTCCTCAGGAATTGGAGCCGGACCGTGGTTAGGGCCCTTCTTTACGCAGCACATCTGCTGCACTTCGTGTGAATAAACCATAATAGTACTATTGTTTTATAAAACGTTGTTTTCAAAAGATTTCTCGACTCACTTCGTTCGCTCGAAATGACAAGTGACGAAAATCACGCAAAGATAATAATTTTTCCGAAACGGAAAACGGCAAGTTTTCGTATCTTTGTAAGGTCAGTTAAAATTATGAAGTTTAAGATAGACAGTGCATATCAGCCCTCAGGCGACCAGCCTGCTGCAATCAAAGGCTTATGCAGCGCTCTGAATCAGGGCGTTGATGCAGTCACATTGCTTGGAGTGACCGGTTCCGGAAAGACTTTCACAATGGCTAACGTCATTGAAAAGCTGCAGAGACCGGCCCTTATCTTGAGCCACAACAAGACACTCGCCTACCAGCTGTACAACGAGTTCAAGTCGTTCTTCCCCAATAATGCGGTTGAATACTTCGTTTCCTACTACGACTACTATCAGCCGGAGGCATACCTTCCGGTGTCAGACACATACATCGAGAAGGACCTGTCCATCGACGAGGAGATAGAGAAGCTCCGACTCAGCGCGGCATCAGCACTGCTTTCGGGAAGGCGCGACGTCATCGTCATCTCCAGCGTTTCCTGCCTCTACGGCATCGGAAACCCTGCCGACTTCCACGACCAGACAGTCACCATCAAACAGGGCGAGCAGCGAAGCCAGACAAGGCTGCTGTATCAGCTTGTGGACGCTCTGTACAACCGCACTGAGGCAGAATTCAAGCGTGGAACATTCAGAGTGCGCGGAGACACTGTAGACGTGTGCATCGGATATGGAGAAAATGCCGTCAGGATAGAATTCTTCGGAGACGAGGTGGAGCGCATATCCATCATAGACCCTCTCACAGGAGCATTCATTGAAGAACTTGACGAGATAGCCATCTATCCTGCAGGAAACTTCGTGACCACCAAAGAGCGCAGCGCTCAGGCGATCAGCCAGATACAGGACGACATGCACGCGCAGTGCGAATACTTCAAGGAGATCGGCAAGCATCTGGAAGCGAAGAGGTTGCAGCAGAGAGTGGAATACGATCTCGAGTTCATAAAGGAGATGGGATATTGCCCAGGCATCGAGAACTATTCGCGCTATTTTGACGGACGTTCGGAAGGAATGAGGCCTTTCTGCCTGATTGACTATTTCCCGCAGGATTTCATATGCTTCATTGATGAAAGTCATGTGACACTGCCGCAGATACGAGCGATGTACGGTGGCGACCATTCACGCAAGTCGATCCTTATCGACTATGGATTCAGACTTCCTGCAGCATCTGACAACAGGCCTCTCAAGTTTGAGGAGTTCGAGGAGATCGTAGGCCAGAAGGTGTTCGTCAGCGCAACGCCTGCTGATTATGAGCTTCAGAAATCCGAGGGACTTATCGTCGAACAGGTCGTACGTCCTACCGGTCTTCTTGACCCACCTATTGAGGTAAGACCTACAGAGAATCAGGTGGACGACCTGCTGGAGGAGATCAGAAAGAGAGCAGAACTGGATGAAAGAGTACTCGTGACCACGCTCACAAAGCGCATGGCTGAGGAACTTGAGAGATATTTCACCAACATGGGAGTGAGATGCCGTTACATCCACTCCGACGTCGACACAAGAGAGCGCGTGGAGATCATCAACGACTTCAAGAACGGACTTTTCGACGTGCTGGTCGGAGTCAACCTGCTTAGAGAGGGACTGGACATCCCTTCAGTGTCGCTGGTGGCCATCCTCGATGCAGACAAGGAAGGATTTTTGCGAAGCGACAGAGCGCTCACCCAGACAGCCGGACGCGCTGCACGAAATGTCAACGGACTGGTGATCATGTATGCAGACAACATCACTGACTCGATGCAGAGGACCATCTACGAGACCGACCGACGACGCACCAAGCAGATGGAGTACAACAAGCTGCATGGCATCACGCCTCAGCAGGTCGGAGTGAACAAGTTCACGACAATACCTGTAGGAGGCAACGGAAAGGTCAGTGCCGCCACATCATACGACGATCCGGAGTACATCCCAAGCCCGAGCGACCTTGGAAAAGGCACGATCAGCGTCGGACTGGGTCACGACTCGAAACGCGAAAGCAACTCGGCATATGTGGACGGATATCTCCAGGCCGACCTGGCGGCAGTGCTTCAGGATCCTGTGATCCGCGCGATGACAAGGCCTCAGGTGGAGAAGGCTGTGGAGCACGCAAAACGCAACATGGACAAGGCGGCAGCCGAACTGGACTTTGCAGCGGCTGCGAAATACCGCGACGAGATGTGGGCTTTGCAGCAGTACCTTAAAGTATGGAAGGTGTAAATTTGATGATTATGGACAGACAAAATATAGCAGAACTGTTTCCAAGGTATGACGAGGCTGGATTGGACCTGGTCTTCAGAGCATACACAATAGCAGAGGAGGCTCTTAAGGAGCAGGTCAGAAGCAACGGACATCCGTTCATCGAGCATCCGCTTGCTGTGGCCAGGATCGCATGCGACGAGATCGGTCTCAGCGCAGAGTGTATTGCAGCCGTCTTCCTGCATGAAGCAACACGATTCTTCCCGGAGACTGACATCATTTCAGAGAAGTTCGGTAATGACGTCTATACGATTGTCGACGGCCTCAACAAGATCTCGACCATCAAGCCGAAAGACACAAAACTTGAGGCTGACAACTATAAGAAACTCATCGTCTCCTACTCACGCGACCCTCGCGTGACTGTCCTCAAGATCGCAGACCGTCTTGAGGTGATGCGTTCGCTTGACATCTTCCCTAAGCTTTCACGCGAGCGCAAGATCCTGGAGACCATGATGTTATACATCCCACTCGCCCACCAGCTCGGTCTTTACAACATAAAGAGCGAGATGGAGGACATCTATTTCCGCCACGCCGAGCCGGAGCAGTACAGGGCTATCACAAACAAGCTCAAGAGCACAGAGGCGGACAGAGAAAAGCTGATGACCCAATTCATCGAACCGCTCAAGCAGAAACTCAGCGACGAGGGCATCAAGTATAAGCTGAAGGTCCGCACAAAGACTGCGCTGTCCATCTACAAGAAGATGCAGAAGCAGAAGGTGACTTTCGAGGGCGTGTTTGATGTGTTCGCCATCCGATTCATCATTGACTGCGAGGAAGACAGAGCCACCGAACATGCATTGTGCTGGAAGGTATTCTCATATGTGACTGAGGAGTACGAGTCAGACACCAAGCGTCTTCGCGACTGGATCTCCAACCCGAAGCCGAACGGATACGAATCACTCCATATTACTGTAAAGAACAGGGAGGGAAGTTTCCTTGAGGTGCAGATCCGCACGAAGCGCATGGACGACATGGCGGAAAGCGGTCTGGCATCGCACTGGTCATACAAAGGCATCCGCCACGAGGAGACATTGGACAAATGGCTGACAGCCGTGCGCAAGGCCCTTGAGACGCCTCTCGGTTCGGAGACAGACCCTATGGCTGCGTACTACGAGGACGAGGTGCACGAACTTCCTACTAAAGAGGTGTTCGTGTTTACTCCATCAGGCGAGCTGCGCAAACTGCCTGCGGGAGCCACAGTGCTGGACTTCGCATTCGACATCCACACAAACCTCGGTATCAAGTGCACCGGTGGACGCATCAACGGCAAGGCAGTGCGTATCACCGATAAGCTGAACACCGGAGATGTCGTGGAGATCATGTCCAGCAAGAACCAGAAGCCTTCTCCGGACTGGCTGAACTTCGTGGTGACGACAAAGGCCAAGACAAAGATCAAGCAGAAACTCGGCGAGGGTGAGTTCGCAAAGGCCACAGACGGCAAGGAACTCCTCGGACGACGCCTCAAGAACTGGAAGATGGAGCTCGACGACGAGACCACTGCCGCAATCATCAAGAAGCATCAGTTCAAGACCATCAATGCATTCTATGCTGCCATCGGAGACGGCACTGTCGATGTGGCTGACGTGAAGGAGTGGATCCTGGAGCACAAGCAGAGCACTCCTGCGCCCGCAGCACCTGTTGAGGTGGAAAAGAAGCCTAAGGAGTTCATCCAGGAGAAAGGAAGCGACGACATCCTGATCATTGACGCCAAGAATGTGAAGGGCATCGACTACCGCATGGCACGCTGCTGCAACCCTGTGTTCGGAGATGATGTGTTCGGATTCGTGACCAGGACTGAGGGTATCAAGATCCATAGGATATCGTGCCCGAATGCAGCGCGTCTGATGGATATGTATCCATATAGAATCCAGAAGGTGAAGTGGAGCGAGACTCCAAGCACCGGCAACTTCCAGACTGGTCTGCGCATCACTGCTGCGCTTGAGCCGCATGTGATCAACGAGATCATGGACATTGTCAACTCGTTCCGCGCATCGATCAGAATGTTCAATGTGGTGGAGAACGACAGACAGGGCACGTACGAGATCTCGATGAAGATCGCCGTGCCAAGCAGTTTGGAGCTCGACAAGGTCACATCACAGATCCGAAACCTCAGAAACGTAGTGAAAATCAGCAGAATGTAGATTGCCACGGGCTTCGCCCTCGCAATGACGTAATTCTGTCATCCTGAGCGAAGTCGAAGGATCTGTAACATATAATTGTCATCCTGAGCGAAGCTGAAGGATCTGTAACACATAATTGTCATCCTGAGCGAAGTCGAAGGATCTCTAAAACAGGAATTTTATGAAAGAAATCAACATAGAAGAAAGAGTAGAAAAGGCGAAGAAGCTTTTCAAGGAAGGTGGATTCAACTGCTGTCAGGCAGTTGTACTGGCCTATAACGATGTATTCGGGCTGGATGATGAGACTGCAGCTGCAATATCTTCAGGATTCGGAGGCGGAATGGGCAGAATGAGAGAGGTCTGCGGCGCAGTGAGCGGCATGGTGATGCTTGCCGGACTGATGCGTCCTGCGTCCGATCCAAGCATCAAGGACTGGCGCACTGCCAACTATGCCCTTGTGCAGGAGATGGCCAGCGACTTCAGAAGCATCAACGGCTCTATCGTCTGCAAAGAACTGCTCGGCCTCGTTCCGATGGGCAGCTGCTCCCCTGCTCCAAAGGAGTCACCGGAGCCTTCAGACCGCACACCGGAATACTACAAAAAGCGCCCGTGTGAAGAACTGGTCGGCATAGCAGCACGCATTGTCGGCGAAAAGATCCTTCGCTAGCGCTCAGGATGACGAGATGATGCTCAGGATGACAAGATGAAGCTCTGGATGACAGAAAATAATGATCAGTTGACAAATAATATTGTCATTTCGAGCGAAGTCGAGAAATCTTTTGTTAAATTTGTGAGTTAAAACTATTCAAAGATGGATTTCAGCAACGCACACAAGGCCCATCCATGGCATGGAATCAGCCTCGGAGACAATGTTCCAGAGGAGGTAAGGGCATTTATCGAGATTGTGCCGACAGACACAGTTAAGTACGAAGTAGACAAGACTTCCGGATATCTGACAATCGACAGACCTCAGAAGTTCTCAAATATAGTCCCATCACTCTACGGATTCCTTCCAAGGACATATTGCGGTCCGAAGATGGCAGAGCTCACAAACAAGGCTCTCGTCAGAACAGACGTCGAAGGTGACGGCGACCCTCTGGATATCTGCATCCTCACAGAGAAGGATGTAACTCACGGAGACATCATCGCCAGAGCACGTCCTATCGGAGGTCTCAGACTCCTGGACCACAACCAGGCAGACGACAAGATCATCGCAGTGCTCATGAGTGACGCAGTATATGGAATGATGACAGACATCGAGCAGGTGCCGCCTGCGATCATCCGCCGACTGATCCACTACTTCAGCACCTATAAGGACATTCCAGGAGAGAACACTGAGCGTATGAAGTTCATCAGCATCTACGGTCCAGACGTCGCAAAGGACGTGATCGTACGATCAATGGAAGACTATCAGGATTATATCGACACACTTTAGTCCTTCAGAACAAGAAAACCGGTTCGGAGATTTCCGAACCGGTTTCTTTTTTGCCGTCAGCATTCTGTTAGAATGCAAGCACCACTCTCACTGGAAGCGGAGTCTTCTCGCCGCTAACTGAATCCCATGGAGAAGTTGAAACTTTAGGATTCACCAGCTTGTCGGTGTTCATATTGTATGCATAGATAGTGTTCTCGGTGATGTTGTTGCTGTAGTAGTAGTGCTGCTCAGCAGTGCCGATTGTAGGAATCGGCTCTCCACCGGTCTGTCTGTCATATATATATTCATATGTTCTTCTCAGCGTTGTACCTCCGGCTGCTTCAAGGGAGGCATTCACTGCATCAAGGTTGTTGCTGAGCTCGACCATCTCCATATATGAAGGCATGTACCATGCGCTCGCACCGGCAGGAGCCTGCACCTTCTCACGGTGCTGAAGGACTGCATCTATATGGTCAACATGGATCACACCCGAACCGGAAGCCACATTGGCTGCATTGATCGCAATGAGACCCTGTGTGTTATTGTAGCCGCAATACTTGTCATCCACGAGCCACTGGTTGTAGCCGTTCTGTCCCATCCAGTCGATGAGGTCTGCTCTGAGCCATGTACGGTCTGTTGTGCATGACATTACATATTCATCTATGCTGAGCACCAGTCCATGTACACATTCCGGATAGTCCTTGGCAAGAAGTGCGTCAGACGATGCTGAGTTTGCTCTTGCGAAGACAATTCCGATGACTGTCTTTGAAGGATCAAGTTGGCTGGACCATGTGCCGTCTGAATAGTAGTAGTCGCCGACATTGATTGACACTGAAGCATCCTTTATTGTCAGAGTACATGTCGCTGACTTCTGCTGCTGGCCTGAAGGCACAGAATATGAGTTTGAAGTAGTGGCAGTGATCTGCACTGTGCCTGCTGCAAGAGCTGTCACCTTGCCATAACTGTCCACTGTAGCCTTAGTCTCGTCTGATGACGTCCATTTGACATCCTTATATGTAGGTTCATGTCCTGCTACGTCTGATGTGAACTCAGGATTCATGATGAAGCTTCCGCCAACTTCCACTTCCATTGTCTGAGGGAGAGAGACTGTCTCCACATAATATGGCTTGACAGGGAGGTACACCTCCTTGCGCAGCGATGTGTAGACAAGGTCATTGTGGCTGCTTACTGCAAATATTCCCTTTATCTCGCCCGGAGTGTCTGAGACGAATACTCCATAAGCCTCATTCTGCGGCTTTCCGCTTGGGAGGGACGCCGAGCAGTAGACTGTGTAGCCGAGTCCTTCAGGGACAACGCGAGGGTTGAATCTCCACTCCTGGCCCACTCTGATGTAGCCTTCAGCTGGCATATCCACCTCAATTGCATCCGGCTGTCTAGGGATGACTCTAAGCTGCTTCGAGGCTTCAAGACCATCCGCATATACGGTCACCATCACGTTTGACCAATTATTGTCTGAATCCTTGGCCGCATACACTCCTTCAATAAGTCCGTTCTGGCTCAAATTCGCAGCATCCGCATTTTCACTGATGACCCATGAAATTGACTCAGGCTTTGCATTGGATGGAGTGAACACAGCTGTGAGCTGAAGTTTAAGCCCCACCTGAAGGTCTGTAGCATCACCTTCCGCTACGATAGTCACTGCCTCAAGGGTCGGAGCATCAGGATCTGGATTGTCCGGATTCGGATCATCCGGATCAGGGTTGTCCGGGTCTGGATTATCTGGGTTCGGATCGTCTGGATCAGGATTGTCTGGATTTGGATTATCCGGAGCTGCTGGCGAGGTCACAACCACCTTGCAGACTGCTGCAAGCTGACCGCCGTTGCATACTGCCATGATTGTGGCTTTTCCAACAGCGACAGCAGTCACCACACCATCAGCGACTGTTGCAACATTCTTATCGTCTGACGACCACACAAGATCAGTCAATGCAGCATCTGATGGAGTCGCCACAACCTTAAGTTCTGCTGTAGATCCCTTCTCTATCCTAAGGCTTGCAGGATCGATCTCGATCTTTGTGGCCTTGGCAGCTGTCACTATGACTTTGCATGTAGCCTTTTCCTTATCCACAGAAGCTGTAATTACCGCTGTTCCCGGAGTCACACCTGTCACCGCACCTTCTTCATTGACAACTGCAACAGCCTCATTGTCGGACGCCCACACAACTGTGACAACGGCATCCTTCGGATCCAATGTGGCCACAAGGGTCTGCGAACTTCCTACCGGAAGGTTTGACATAAGTTCCTTGTTGAGATGAACCTTTACAGGAACTTCCTGCGCAGGATCCTCACAAGCGACTGCCAAGACTGCGGCTGCAAGCAGCGCGTATAGGGTCTTCAGAAAAGTCTTCATATTTCAAGTCTTATTTTACTGTTACTGTGCAGTTCGCTGAAACCTTGCCTGCCTGCACCTTGATTGTGGCTGTACCGAATGATTTGGCTGTCACGATGCCTGTCTCGCTGTCGATGGAAGCCACAGTCGGATTTGCAGATGACCACACGAGCTTATCAGTCGCATTCGCAGGCTCGAGTCTGGCTTTGAGCTGCTTCTTCTCGCCTACTTCAAGGGTAAGATCCTGAGGCTCGATTGCTGCTGAAGTGGCCTGCACAAGATTCACCTGCACGCGGATCTCATCGTAGACATAGTCGTTGAAAGAAGCTTTGACGAGGGCGAAGCCTGAAGTGATGCCGGTCACGACACCTGTCTTGCTGTCAACCGTAGCGACTGCGGCATAGTCTGTAGACCATGTGATGTCTGAAAGGTCTGCATTTTCCGGATAGCATTTCGCCTCAAGCTTTATGCTCTGTGCCGGATCGATCTTCACGATGTCTTCTCCATACACTATCTCAACCTTGGATGTCTCCAAAGGAAGGACAGTCACAAGACACTCGTCTGCTCCGTTCTGGTATTTCACATACACAGACACAGGTGTAATCTGGTCCGAGTCAGCAGCAGCCTTCTTCAATCCTACTGCAGTCACGAGTCCGTTCTGGTCTACAGTCACGTAGTCTTCGTCCTGCGAGAACCATGTGAATGCCGCTTCCTGATCAGGAACCACACGCGCATTCAGCTGAATGCTTTCACCTTTGACGAGTTCGACAGAATTCTGATCAAGACGCACGGCCAGGACTTCTTCCGATTTGTTGGTGCATGATACTGCCGCAAAGAAAGCAGCGGCAACTGTCCAAAACAAGAGATTTCTTTTCATCATGTATGAGAATATACTGGTTTCAATATCATGCAAATATAAAATTTTTCCCGTATAACTCAAAGATGGGCACGAAAAAAGGGAGACTCCTTGGAATCTCCCTTTCATTATCCTGTAATTGTAAAAATTACTCAGCCTTGCCGTCTGAACCAAGAACGTTAACGATCTTGTGTATGTACTGCTTCTTCATGTTGTCACGAGCAGGACCGAGGTACTTACGTGGGTCGAACTCTGCTGGCTTAGTAGCGAATACCTCACGGATAGCAGCTGTCATAGCGAGACGTGAGTCTGAGTCGATGTTGATCTTACATACTGCTGACTCAGCTGCCTTACGGAGCCATGGCTCTGGAATACCGATAGCTGCCTTAAGAGCACCACCGTACTGGTTGATAGTTGCAACCTCCTCCTGTGGAACTGATGAAGAACCGTGGAGAACGATTGGGAATCCTGGGAGTTCCTTCTCTACGCCCTCGAGTACGTCGAATGCGAGCATAGGTGGAACGAGGAGACCAGTCTCTGGATCAACTGTGCACTGCTCTGGAGTGAACTTGTATGCACCGTGTGATGTTCCGATTGAGATAGCGAGAGAGTCGCAGCCTGTGCGTGATACGAAGTCAACAACCTCCTCTGGCTTAGTGTATGTGTGGTGGTCTGAGCTAACCTCATCCTCAACACCTGCGAGTACTCCGAGCTCACCCTCAACTGTTACGTCGAACTGGTGTGCGTACTCAACAACCTTCTTAGTAAGAGCTACGTT
>JAFZEP010000042.1 GCA_017560625.1 Bacteroidales bacterium | reverse complement strand
CTACAGAAACTACTATGAGGGCATCCGTGCCGCTAACTTCTTCCTCGACTATGTCGGCAATGGAAAGGGTGAGGCGCTCCTTGCCCAGAACCGTAACCTTGTGACTGACAAGGTGAACTATGAGCGTGACCTCCAGTCACTTGCATGGTTCAAGGCTGAGGCTCACGTAGCCAGAGCATACTACTATGCAGAGCTTGCAAAGATGTATGGCGGCGTTCCGATCGTAGAGTCCCACATCGATGACGGTACAATGATCAAGAGAGCTTCTTACGATGAGGTGATCGACTACATCGTAAACGAGATCGATACATACAAGGACAGCCTTGCAATCGACTGGAAGGAGTTCACTGACCGTGAGGGTCGTTTCACTCTCGGAGTAGCACTCGCAATCAAGTCGCGTGTTCTCCTTTACGCCGCTTCTCCTCTCCACAACCCTGAGAACGATCTCACTAAGTGGGAGGCTGCTGCAGCTGCTGCAAACGAGCTCATCACTCATCCTGATCTGAGCTATGCACTCGCTGACGGCTACGGCAACTACTTCATCGGTGCAAACCCTCTCACCAGCCCAGAGAGCATCTACCTCGTGCGCAGATCACAGTCAAACAGCATGGAGAAGAACAACTATCCTATCGCTACACAGGGCGGTAAGAGCGGTGCAACTCCTACTCACAACCTCGTGGCAGCATACGAGTACATCGGCACTCCGGATCCTGCAAACCCTTACGCAAACCGTGACCCACGTCTCGCTGCTTCAGTTGTAACAAACGGCAGCACATGGAACGGCCGCGTGATCGACCAGGCTCCAGGCGGATCAGACGATATGGCTAATGCAAATGCCAGCAAGACAGGTTACTACCTCAAGAAGTTCCTCACTGATAACCTCAACCTCACTCAGGGTCAGGTGGCTCAGCACAACTGGGTGGCTTACCGTTATGGTGAGATCCTCCTCAACTATGCTGAGGCTATGAACGAGGCTTACGGTCCGGATGCATTGCCTGCAGGATATACAATGACAGCACGTCAGGCTCTCCAGATGGTAAGAGACCGTGCAAGCTCTAAGCTTCCTAAGGTGGTTGCTTCTGACAAGGATTCTTTCCGCGATGCTGTAAAGCATGAGAGACGCATCGAGCTCGCATTCGAGGATCACCGCTATTGGGACCTCCTCCGTTGGAAGGACGCTATGACAGTTCTCAACAACCCTGTTCTCGGTGTTGCAGTTGAAAGAAACGGCGAGGGCTGGAGCTACAAGGTTCAGGAAGTGGCAACCCGTACATTCTACGAGAAGAACTACTACCTCCCATTCCTCCGCTCGGAGATCGAGAACTCGAACAATACTTTGGAACAGAACCCTAACTATTAATGAATAACATGAGAAAGATTATATTTTCACTTATGTCTGTCATCTCCCTCTTCGCGCTTGTTTCCTGCGCGAAGGGTGATGGCGACAAGGATTACGGAGTAGAGAAGGTATACATCCCTCAGGCTATGGCTGACGGCGGCATTTCCAATGTCTACAATGTGCCATCAGGTGAGGGTGAGTACACCTACAACTTCGCTATCGAGGCAGAGACAGTTGAGGTGTTCCTCGGTGTCATGCGTTCGGGCAAGCAGGCCGGTCAGGCATTCAGCGTGGATGTTGTCGTGAATGACGAGACATCTGCAGCGCAGGCTGCAAAGCTCGGTGCTGAGGTTATGGATGCGAGCATCTACACTCTTCCTGAGAAGGTGAGCGTGGCTGCAGGAAGCAACAGCAAGACTTTCCACCTCAGCCTCAACAAGGCTGCCCTCAAGGCTCAGGCAGGCAAGAAACTCGTTCTTTGCGTAGGTCTTGCAAACTGCACAGCTTATGAGATCAATCCAAAGGCTGCAGAAGTTACTGTACTTGTGAATGTTGATGCTTTAAATCTCTAATCGGTTATGAAGAAGATCATTTTATCAGCATTTGCTCTTTTCCTCGCTATCGGAATGAGCGCACAGATCAAGTTTGTAATGTCTAGTGCTGCAAAGGTAAAGCAGTATGAGCCGATATTCTTTGCAGTTACTTTTGAGGGTGAAAAATGGGATAACCCATATCTCCAGGAGGAGGCAGCCCTCGATATGATGATTACAACCCCTTCAGGAAAGGAAATCGTACTTCCTGCTTTCTTCAGGGGTACCAATGGCGGGGAAATGTACAGTGTATGGGAGGCAAGATTCACACCACAGGAGAAAGGTAAGTACACTTATCACTTCCGCTATACAAAGGCCGGTGAGGTGGCTGACGAGACTGCTCCTGCAACATTCAAGTCTGTTGCAGGCAAGCTCAAGGGCTTCCTTCACGTTCGTGACAACTGGACTCTCGTATACGACAACGGCGAGCCTTTCCGTGGCGTAGGTATCAACCTCTGCTGGGAGTCTCGTACAAAGGACGACTCTAAGTTCTTCTCTGAGCTTCACCAGCAGCACCATCGTTTCAACTTCGATGCTATGCTTCCTGACTTCGCTCAGAACGGCGGTAACTTCACACGTATGTGGATCTGCGACTGGAATTTCCCTATCGACAGACAGGACGGTTTCAACAACCACCGTTACCAGGAGACTACAGAGTACATGAACGAGAGCGCATGTGCGCGTCTCGACCATGTTGTGACCCTCGCTGAGGATCTTGACATCAAGATCATGCTCTGCATGGGTCAGGGTAAGGGTCCTGCATACCGTGAGTTCTTCACTACAGATGCTGCGAAGGCACGCTACCGCAACTATGTACGCTACATCGTGGCTAGATGGGGTTACAGCCCTGCAATCGCGATGTGGGAGCTCTTCAACGAGATCGACAACGTACAGCACTGGGATCCAGCAGGAGTAATCCCTGCAGAGGAGATCGTTGCATGGCATGATGAGATGAGCACATACATCGCTTCAATCGATCCTTTCCAGCACATCAGAACAACTTCTATCTCACACCGCGATCTCGAGGGCCTCAACGACCTCAAGAACATCGACATCAACCAGAAGCACATCTACAACGCTACTCACGTAGTCCCTGAGACTATCGATGCATATGTTGCCAAGCACAACAAGCACTACATCGTAGGTGAGGTAGGTTACGAGTGGGACTGGTCAAAGAACTTCGACGATTTCGCTGACGGTATGGAGATGGACTTCCGCAGAGCATTCTGGTATGGTCTCTTCAGCCAGACATCCCTCACACCTATGACTTGGTGGTGGGAGTGGTTCGACGAGCACAAGACTATTCCTTACATGAAGAATGCACGCCTTATCAGCGACATGATGCTTGAGGCAGGCAAGGGAAGCTTCGAGAAGATCGAGGTTGTGAAGAACGGCAAGGCTGAGGCCTATGCAGTACGTTGCGGCGAGACTACATTCGTTTACGTTTACAACGGTAACGATGAGGTCCTCAACGACATCACAGTCAAGATCGGCAAGAACGGCAAGGTGAAGGTTTCAGCTCTCGATACAGAGAATGTGAAGCTTGGCAAGGCTGTGAACATGACTTCAGACGGAGCT
>JAFZEP010000041.1 GCA_017560625.1 Bacteroidales bacterium | reverse complement strand
GCTACTCCTGCGGATGTGAGCCCTTCTTTACGACGACTTTGTCAAATGCTGCAAGCAGTCCCGGAAGAACGAATATTATGAGCAGGATTGCTGAGAGAGCTCCTACAGATATGCTGTGGAGGATCAGGGATATCGTAGGGTCCGTCAACAGCGTTGACATGATGTACGGACACAGAATAAGTATCAGTCCGGACGTCATGATCGAGTGGATGGTGTTCTTGTATGACTTGCGGAGAGCCTGCCATATCGGAAGCTTCATTCTCTTCTCCCGATAGTAGTCTGTGAACAGGATGGCGTAATCGATGGTGGCTCCCATCAGGATGCTCTGCATGACCAGATATGCGAGGTAGTTCATCGGCTGTCCGCCAAGACCTCCCACAAATACACACACATAGACAGCTGACATTACAATTAGAAGCAGTAATATCGGTACAATCACTGAGCGGAAAGTCAAGGCTACCGTTATGAAGATGACGATGATTGTGAGCAAGGTCACCACCATCATTTCTCGCTTGAACCCATCTTTCATCTCCTTGTACATCACTGATTCTCCAATAAGGTAGCATTCTCCGTCAAAGGTTTCATCGCATTTTTCACTCAGCCTTCCTATGAAGTCAAAGGTTTCCTGTGACTCTGTTTCGTAGTCCGATGTGATGGTTGCTATCGAATATCGTTCGCCTCTCAGGTTGCCAAGTCCCTCAGTCATAGACTGCTTCATGGCTATTATGCTCTCTTTGGCGGATCCGTCGATGAAACGGTCATACATAGGGTCGCTGAGCAGTGTTCCAGTCATGAAATCCATGATGCCGGTTATTGACATCTTGAGAGTGTCGATGTCGCTGTTCCGGCTTCCGTAGAACATGAACAGCAGGTCGATGTCGCTTTGGGCCACTTCTATTCCGGCATTGCGCAGAGTTCTGCCGATTCTTTCCGCAGAATATTTCCTGTCGGAGCCTACCATGTCCAGCAGAACTTCAACTGGGGTTATCTCTTTGCGCTTTACTACCTTCGGGGATTTTGCTGGTTCAGATACAGTTTCAGGTTCGGCAGGCTCCAATACTACAGGTGCCGGAGTTTCTGTTTTTACCGTACTGTCGGTCTGTGTGACGATTTCAACAGCAGGAACATCCGGGATATAAGCCACGGCAGGCTGATTTGGCCCGGCTGTCACTGCTGAGTCGATCTGATGCCTTATTTCCGCCAGTTCGCTTTTCTGCCCGGCAGAAATCATTCTTGCGTAGACCTTACGTGTGAGGATATTTTCATTGATGTATCTGATGAACTCCTGCGCTGTCATGCCGGATTTCGAGCATCCTGCTAATCTGTAGATCATGGATGCCTGTGTGTGATCAAAGCCAAGGAATGCGGCCATCTCTCGAGAGGTCATCGTACGAGTCGAATTCTCGAATGTGAATCTTGAAGCCGGAGTGCTTGGTAAGGTGGTCTCTGGTTCGGATATCGCAACTGCAACTGTGTCGCGCTGGCCTGGTTCTGGAGAAGTCCGTGCTTCCTGTTCAACGGCTTGCGGTTCCTGTTCAACGGCTTGCGGTGGAGTGGCCTCTGCCGGCGTTTCCATTATTACCGGAGCAGGTTCTTCATGTTCTTCCTCCTCCATGAGACCGGTCATGATGTCCTGCGTCATCCTCTCAATGTCAAATCCGGCTGCATATTCCGCAGGAAGCTCACTTACGAGTTTCTCAATATCCGAGAAGCTCATCTTCTCGTTCCTTTCCGGATGTGCAGCTGCATAATATACGATGCCAAGAAGGTCGGGCGACAGCATGGCACTGTCGATGGATCCCGCTCCTGCTGGCAGCATTGCACTCATTTCCTTGATGAAGCCGATCATCTCGTCTGCCGTGCGTTCCTTCAGCATTATTGACGGGTAGCTTAGCGCAGTCACCACTTTCGAGTCGTTTGCGAGTGAGTCGATGAGAGGGATGAGCTTCTCCTGCTCATCGGTCATGTAAAGCAGTACTGTCTGATTCTGTGGAGGGAATTCACGTGTTATTTCTGTAGGCCAAGTATTTGAAAATGAAATCTCTGTGCGTTTTGAGAGAAAATATGAGGCTACAAAGAATACTGCGAAAAAGACTGCTATGAGCATGTGAAGGCGTAGCTCGAATCCCGCAAGCTTGTATGTGTGCAGCAGCGGAACCTTTTTCACTGTCTTATGGATGAGTTTGTCGAAGGATAGTATAAGGGCCGGAAGCACAAAGTAGATGCTTACGAGGCTGAGGAATACTCCCTTAGACAGGACAAGGCCCATGTCCAGTCCGATTTTGAAGTCCATGAATGCCAGCATCGACATGCCGAGAATCGTGGTCATCGCGCTGCTGAGGATTGGAGGAGTGGTGACTGAAAGGGCCTGCGTCATGGCAGCGACTTTATCCTCGTTCCGTTCTCTTATCTGCCTGTATCGGTTGGTCAATATGATTGAGTAATCCATTGACAGAATGAGCTGAAGAATGGCTGCAATGGCGCTTGTCACCACTGAGACGCCGGGAAGCAATACGTTACTGCCCATGTTTATCGCCACGGCGATGCCTATTGCGACAAGAAATAAAACGGCCTCGATGACGGAAGCACACATTATGACCAGGATCAATGTAAGCAGTCCGACACAGACGACGATAATGAACGCCATGTTGTCCGGAAGCAGATTGGCAGATGCTGTTTCTACTGTCACGCTGTCGCCATAATTGCTGCTTATGGTGTCTGCCACTTCGTTGGGCGATGCGCTCGGATCCAAGGCAAATTGGTAGAGCGTATAGCGGTCATTGGAGCGGTTGCCGATTATTGCGGCAATGCCGTCAATCTCCGTCAGTTCTGTGGAAAGAGAGTCATGTACGGCCTCGTTTGCGAACATGGCACTTACTCCTGCGCCGTTTATGTCGATGCCGCTGAACGAAGATTTAAGGCTGTCAAGCCCATGTTTCATCCTGGAGTCGTCAGGCAGATAGGTGGTCATGTCTGAGACGATCTTGACTTCAGGAAGCATGCATACACCGACCAGTCCTAATGCAATCATCAGGATAAGCAGGAGATGCCTATATCTTATAAGAATCCGTGCGATACGATTCATCTGCTATATGATTCGGGCAAATTTAACGTTAGTTCAAAGTTTAGGTTTGTGTGTGTAAAGATAAGTTAATTTTACTATATTTGTATGATGTCGGAAAAGAATCAATAAATCTACAAACATATGGAAAGCAAAATACTCATTCACCATAGTGCTTTTATTGCATGGTGGCTTGATCCTAAGTCTGAGCATGGTTTTGGGAATGCGCCTCTTAAGCTGTTTCTTCGTCTTGCTGCGACAAAGAGCTTTGGAGAGGCGACATTTGGTGCCGATGGTTTTGAGGGGGCTTTCTACACCCGCGTGCTGGAAGGAGACTACAATGTTGCGCTTCTGGAGGATATCGAAATAGATAAGGACGGCGTCGATATATGGACAGTCCTTGATTTGTCATATGAGGAGGATGGTGATGAAGATCGTAGAATCATTCCTGTCGTAATAGAAAATAAAATCTCCGGAAAAGAAGATAAGGGACTGACTGAACGATATTTGAATGCGGTGACTTCTTACCCGAGGGTTGAAAATGCCGAGCAGATGCCTATGGGCATACTGCTGACAGAAGAGCCTGCGGAACCATCATGCAATCAGTTTGACAACATCACTTATCAGGAGTTTTGGACTTTTGTCGTTGAGCCGCTTGTCTCCAATGGCCTTAAGCCTTTTAATGAAGATGATTGCAAGTATATAGTGTCGCACAATGGCAAGGCAATCTTCCCGGACAAGCCTCTTTCGAGATCCATGGCAGCCTGTGCGATTTTCAAAGCGTACCTTGAGGAATATCCGGCAACCACACTCAGCGAGCTGCAAAAGGCTTTCCCTTGCGAGGATCTGAATGGTTACTACTGTGATCGCTATTACAGCGATCTGTTCTATGAATCAAAGCCGGACGAGATCGGTGAGAGCGGATATGAGGTGCTCCCTCGGA
The DNA here is from genome assembly GCA_017560625.1 of Bacteroidales bacterium. Taxonomy (GTDB): domain Bacteria; phylum Bacteroidota; class Bacteroidia; order Bacteroidales; family UBA932; genus Cryptobacteroides. Next base: position 14,370 of record JAFZEP010000041.1, on the reverse strand, counting down.
CTGCCGGTGATGAGCTTGGTTCATTGGCAGAAGCAAGATTTGATTTCCATCTTGCCGATGACAGGCTTCTGCCAATAGAAAATGGCTCTAAGAAAGCGATGTGCGTAAAAAGATGGTCTAAGAGTGACTTCGACAGACTCGTCAGCTATGTCCATGCCAAAGGATATGATGAGTTTATCGGGATTGATGCTAGTCGATCGTCTTGTCGATAGAAAATCTTGTGATTTTTCTTGAGGTGTTCTTCTGGAACTCCACATCTCTGATCTTGACACGCTTGACAGCCTTATACGACGGCATCTTGGCATTAAGGATCTTTACCTGGTCTTCGAAGTACTTCTGAATGTCATTGATGCCCTTATCTTTAAGAAGGTCGGCGTCAGGGAATATCTCTGCCACGATGGTTATCTTGTCCTTCTGCACTCTGCTTTCTCCTGCATAGACGACGACCTCGCTTATGCCCTCCACCTTCTGCAGGTCAGCCTCGATCTCCTCCGGATATACATTCTTGCCGTTTGACAGGATGATGAGATTCTTCTTTCTTCCTGTGATGTAGATCCAGCCTTCTTCGTCAAGTCTGCCGTAGTCTCCTGTGTGGAAGAATCCGTCCTTGTCGAATACCTCTGCAGTCGCTTCCGGGTTGTTGTAGTAGCCAAGCATCACATTCGGACCCTTTACGCAGATTTCGCCCTCTCCATTTTCGTCAGGATTGTCGATCTTGACTCGGCAAGCGAGGATAGGTGTGCCTACGCTGCCCGGCTTGCGATATTTGTTTCTGTTTGCAGAAATGAGTGGGGCGCACTCTGTGATTCCATATCCGTTAAGGATGGTGATTCCCAGTGAGTCAAAAGTCTTGATGATCTCCTCGTCAAGCTTTGCTCCTCCGCAGATGACCAGCTCAAGTTTGCCGCCGAATGCTGAAAGGACGCTTGAGAAGAGTTTCTTTCTGATGTCTATGCCTATAGCCCTGAGGCCATCACTGATTTTCATCATTACCTTGAGAAGTCCTGCCTTGCCTGTCTTGCGGGCTGTTGTCCATATCTTTCTGTTCATGACTTCAAGGAATGCAGGCACTAGGATGAGATGGGTAGGCTGCTGCTCTTTGATTTCGTCGCTTACGTACTTCAGTCCGCTGGAAATATAGACTTCGCAACCCTGGGCAAGATGTCCCACATAGTTTACGGTAGAACCGAATGTGTGATGCGGAGGGAGAACGTGAAGGGTCTTTCTTGTAATGTCGAAGTTGTACATTCCAAGTGTCATGTCAAGGCAGATGTTTGCCTGTGAGAGCATGACGCCCTTTCCCTTTCCGGTTGTTCCGGATGTGAACACGATCGATGCAAGTCTGTTTACATCGATCGTGTAGTCGTAGTATGAGTTGTCTCCGCCTTTGTAAAGTTCTTCTCCTTTTGCCTCGAGTTCGGCAATGGAAGTGAGTCGCTTTCCTGCTGGCAGTTCTTTGCCGATTGAACTGTCGGGATTGATGGAAACAAGAAGCTCAACAGATTTGAGCCCTCCGTTACTGAGAAGTTCCTTGATCTTCTCCTCTGCGGTCTTTCCGAAGATGACTGCCTTGCATCCGGTTGTTGTGATGATGCCGTCAATGTCCTGAGCAGGAAGTTCCTTGTCGACTGGTACTGTCACCGAACCGATTGCCATGACTCCAAAGAACGAACAGCACCATCCGTATGAGTTCTCTCCGACAATGGCAACGTTCTCTTCTCTTAATCCGTTGCTGATGAGTGCTGTTCCAAGATGTCTTACATCTTCTCTCCACTGTGTGAATGTCACTTTCCTGACTTCCTTGTCACTGGGTTTGTCTTTATATGAGATGGCAATGCTGTCTGGAAAGTTCTGTGCTGCCTCCTCAACAAGCGAGCGCATGTCATCGATGAAGGTGGTATTGTAGATCGGGTAGTTTCTGTTCATAATTAACCTTTCTTAATCTTATTCCTGCAATAGATCAATATAGCGAGTGCGAGCAACATAAGGAGTGCGATTACAAGATTACATAGTATGCGGTGAATCATAGGTAACTGTTGATGATGGTCGTTGCAATCATTTTGTGTCCCTTGTCATTAGGATGGATTCCATCGGCACAGTACAGCGAACTGATGTCTCCTCTGAAGGTGTCAAACGGTGTTGTAATGTCTATGATGGGAGTCTGTGTCTCCTGGGCGATCATAAAAAGAGCCCTGTTGTAACTCTCGTGCCATCTTGAAATGATGTCCGTACTGCCCCCTAGCCAGTTGATCACGTTTTCCTTCTGCTCTTCTGACATGAAGCGGCTGAAGAAGGAGAAGTATGATCCTGAAAGGATTGGGGGCAGGGACAATATGATAGGTTTAGATCCGAGATCCCTTACTTTGTTGATGAGCCTGATGAATCTGATTTTGAAATCCTCAAGCGTTGTCTTGGGAGCATAGTCGTCAGAAGGAGACTCCGCGATCTTCATCCAATCGAAGTCACAATCGTTTCCACCATACTCTATGAAGGTGTATTCGCTTTTTGCGATCTCATCAGAGTGGCGGGTGATCATAGCGTCACCTGTGTCGACAGTCGAGCCGAATCGTCCGTAGTTGCTGATCTGCAGATCGAGTGATCTGCTGACTATATCAAGATAGTTGTGATCTGCCAGCGAATATTTATTTGCTTCTGTAAGGATGACTCCTTTTGTGACTGAGTCTCCCAAAGCTGCTACTTTTGTCATGTCCGTCTGTTTTTTTGTTGATTTACGATGCAAAGGTATGTGGGATCCCACGTTGCTGAAAAGAATAGTCATGGGGACGAACGGATAGTGACAAAATGAGTTATTTAGGGATAAATGAGCGGTTTTAGGGACGTTTGACAAATAATTTATACCTTTGTCCCGCTATAACAGTGATAAAATGAACAGAACAATCGCAAAAATTACCTCCCTGCCAGGCACCTTTATCCACTGGCTTGTCATTCCTTTGTTTGCATTCGTATTCTGCCTGTACTACAGGCCGTACATCATGTTCGATTTTCTGAGCATGGAGAATGCGACATTCAGTTTCAATTCTACGATGTTGCTGTGCATCCTCTTTGTGACTTTGGCAATGACGAGATGGATCCTGTTTGCAATAGGCAGATCGCGCCATGTTTCAGGACTCGTCTATATCCTATGGTGCGTCGGTGAGACTATGGTATGCGCATTGTTCTTTGCGCTGTACCTTGTGCTGATATCGCACACGAGCCACACATTCTTCGAAGTCGCGGGAATCACATTCCTGACCCTCTTGACCACTACAGTATATCCACTGGTAATCATGTGGCTGTGCTTTGACCGTTATTTGATGAATGAAGAGACTGTAAAACCGGTTGACGAAAGTTCTCTGATAAGATTCTATGACGAGTATAAGAAACTGCGTCTTGTGATTGCAAGTGAGGCTGTGATATTCATCAAGTCTGAAGAAAACTATGTTCAGATACATTATCTGGATAAAGACAAGACCAAAAAGTTTGTTCTGCGTTCGTCAATGAGAGCACTTGAGGACGACCTTTCGAAAAAAGGCCTTGTGCGTTGCCATAGATCTTACTTCATCAATCCTGCATACATCAAGATAGTACACAGGGATGAATCCGGCCTGATCGTTGCCGAACTGAATCAGGACGGATACGACAGCATTCCGATTTCCCGCAAATACCAGGACGAGATCACAAAACTGTTATAATGAACGCTTTGAAAGCCAGCGGCGCACCGGCTCGTCATAGAGTTTGAGGCATAGATACGCAAGTGTGATGCTTGATGCGATCACCAGAAGTGCTGTCGGCCAGCAATCTCTCAATGTATAAATGTCATTCTTGATGAGCCATGCGTAGAAGATGTACATTATCGGATAATGTACGATGTAGAGCGGATAAGAAAGGTCTCCAAGGAAGCGGTTTGCTTTGCTTGTGACTCCGCTTGCAGAGCCGCATGCGCCCATCCAGACGAGTGCAGGGAAGATGAACGCGATGCATACGAACTCGTAGAGGCTGTTGAGGCTGATGCCATTGGCTGCCGGGATGTATGGTACGGCAAAGAGTGCGATAAGCGCAGCCGAGCATATCCAGAACGCGCCTTTTACCTTTCTTGGCTTGAATGTGCGGGCAAGCAGCATTCCCATGCTGAACGGGAAGAGCATTCTGATGAATCCGCCCCAGAAGTTGACTGAGTCGATCGTCCAGCCGACTCCGATCATGTCGTATTGCGACACATCTCCGATGAAGAACCACGCGTGTGCAAGTCCAAGAAGCAATGTGAAGAACGCCAGTACTTTAGTGGACATGCGTCGCATGAACAAAGCGTAGCAGATGTTGCCGATATATTCAAAGAAAAGTGACCAGCCCGGTCCGTTAAGGGGGAACATCTCACCGTTGCCGCGGACTTCATATGGTACTCCAGGAACTGCAGGAATCATGCACATTGTAAGCATCAGGGCAACCATCACCCAACTGGTGGGAGCGATGCTTCCGTCCCATCTTTCACACCCCACGGCGAAGAATGCTGTCGCACCGATCACTGCTCCCATTATCAGCATAGGATGCAGACGGATAAGGCGACGCTTGAAGAATCCTCCGACGGACATTTTACCCCAACGGTCGTCGTATGCATAGCTGATTACAAAACCGGATAAGATAAAGAAGAAATCTACAGCGATGTGGCCATGGTTGAATGTGGTGATAAGTCCGCTGCCTGCTCCGTCAGTGGCCTCGGCGAATGCCAGTCCTTCAAAGATGTGATATATGACTACCAGCAGTGCCGCAACTCCTCGCAGACCGTCAAGCAGTTCGTAATGTGGTTTTGTGTCGATAAAGTATCCGTGCTCTGTCGCTTTCATAGAATAAGTTCCTGTTTTAACGATGTAAAATTATCAATTTGTGACCGAAATTGCAAAACTATGGAAGTGCGTGGAAAAATGAGTATATTTGAAGCATGGAATATCTGTCAAAACAAAGATTCGATGAGCTTCTGTCTGAACTGAATCATCTTGTTGACGTGGTCTACCCTGAGGTGAGGGACCAGGTCGCTGAGACCAGTGCTCAGGGAGACAGGAGCGAGAATGCGGGATATCGTGAGGCAAGGCGAAGGCAGGCAAAGACCATCAGCCGCATCCGTTTCCTGCAGAAGATCCTGGAGAACTCCCGTGTGATCGACCCTGATGCTCTTCCGAAGGACAGGGTCTGCCTTCTGAGCAAGGTCGCATTCACGAACCTTGCGACAAATGTCCAGATGAAATTTGAGATAGTGAGCCCTCATGAGATGAACCTTGAGGCAGGCAAGATCTCGCTGAAGTCGCCGATCGGAGCAGCCCTGATGGGCAGGAAGGTCGGTGAAATAGCCGAGGCCCAGGTTCCGTCCGGAACACTGCGCCTGAGAATCGACAGCATTACACTTGATTGATAATCACTGAAATTATGAAAAAACTTATTCTCCTTTTGAGCGTTGCTCTTCTGGCTGCATCATGTGGCGGAAATTCTGAGAAGAAATCTGAAACGCTTTCGTATGACAAGGAATTCATCGACAGTCTGGTGGGCACATTTGAGGCTCGTGTCGACTATCTCTTGTCAGAACTTACTCTTGAGGAAAAGGTGTCGCTGATGATGAACTCGTCAGCTCCTGTCCCAAGACTCGGCATTAAGAAGTACGACTGGTGGAATGAGGCTCTTCACGGCGTTGCCCGCAATGGTAGTGCGACTGTGTTTCCTCAGGCAATCGGTATGGCTGCTTCGTTCGATGATGAACTCCTCTATGAGGTCTTCACTGCGGTGAGTGACGAGGCTCGTGTGAAACATCGCATGGCCGCTGCAGAAGGTGATCTTGAAAGGTATCAAGGTCTTACTTTCTGGACACCTAATATCAATATATTCAGAGATCCTAGATGGGGTAGAGGAATGGAGACTTATGGTGAGGATCCATATCTGATGGGAGTGCTCGGTGTTTCTGTCGTAAAGGGTCTTCAGGGTGATGATGATCTCCCTATCCGCAAAGCTCACGCATGTGCAAAGCACTATGCAGTGCATTCTGGTCCGGAGTCAAATAGACATTCATTTGATGTGTCTGTGAGCGAGCGTGACCTTCGCGAGACATATCTTCCAGCATTCAAGGACCTTGTTGTCAAGGGTGGCGTTGAAGAGGTCATGACGGCATACAACCGCGTGGACGGCGTGCCTGCAGGAGCAAGCGACAGACTTATAAATGAGATCTTGAGAGGTGAGTGGGGCTATCAGGGTATCATCACGTCAGACTGCTGGGCAGTGCCTGATTTCTATGAGCCTGGTCGTCATGGTTACAGTCCTGATGCTGCGACTGCAGCTGCCATTGCTGTAAAGACCGGTATGGACACGGAGTGCGGAGAGTCTTTCGCTTATCTGCCTGAGGCTGTTGAAAGAGGTCTTATCACAGAGGATGAGATCGATGTGAATCTTCGCCGTCTGCTTCTTGAGAGATTCAGATTGGGAGAGATGGATGGTGTGTCGCTTTGGGATCACCTTTCAGATGATATCGTTGAGGGTGAGGAGCATAAGGCTTTGGCTCTCAAGATGGCTCATGAGACTATGGTTCTGCTTCAGAACAACGGCGTACTTCCGCTCAAGGCGGACAGCAAAATCGCCATCGTTGGACCTAATGCCGATGACGAGGATATGATGTGGGGAAACTACAATCCTATTCCAAAGGAGACAATCACTCTTGTTGAGGCTTTGCGCGAGCGTATTCCTGATGTGAAATATATCCGTGGCTGCGGCATTTTGGGATACGAGCATCGTCCGATGCCGAATCCGAACTCACCGTTTGCAAAATATGTAGACATGACTGAGGATGAGATCGATGCCCTTGCAGCAAGCTACGCAATCGACAAGAACACCCTCAAGCAGTATGTGGAAAGACAGCAGAAGCTCAGAAGCAATTTCGAGCCTGCGCTTGACATCAAGGAGGTGCTCTTCCAGCTTCAGGATGTTGATATAGTTGTATTCGCTGGAGGTATATCTCCGGAGTTCGAGGGTGAGGAAATGCCTGTGCAGGTGCCGGGATTCAGCGGCGGAGACAGGACAGATATCGAACTTCCGAGAGTGCAGAGAGATCTTATCGAGGCTCTTCACAATGACGGCAAGAAGGTCGTTCTCGTGAATTTCTCTGGAAGTGCTGTGGGCCTCGTGCCTGAAAGCGAAAACTGCGACGCTATCCTTCAGGCGTGGTATCCTGGTCAGATGGGAGGAACTGCGATTGCAGACGTGCTCTTCGGCGATGTGAACCCTTCCGGAAGACTCCCGGTCACATTCTACAAGTCTGCTGATCAGCTTCCTCATTTTGAGAACTACGACATGGATGGCCATACCTACAGATACTTCCGTGGCGGGCCTCTTTTCAAGTTCGGACACGGTTTGAGCTACACTACATTTGAGTATGGCCGGGCAAAGGTGAAGAAAGATAAACTCATCATCCCAGTAACTAACACAGGTTCTGTTGAGGGTGTGGAGGTTGTTCAGCTCTACATCAGAAAGCCTGATGACGCTCAGGGACCGTTGAAGACTCTCAGAGGCTTTGAGCGTGTGACCATCGCGCCGGGCAAGACTGTAAAAGTGGAGATCCCGCTCACAGATGAGACATTCAACTGGTGGGATGAGACAACTCAGAACGTCAATCCGGTACACGGAAAATACGAGCTCCTATATGGAGGTTCATCTGCTGATGATGCCCTGAAGGTGTTGGAGTATGAATATTAAACAAATAAGGAGTTGCCAGGCAACTCCTTGTTTTTTATAATTCTTTAAGATAAGCGTCTAGCCATGTGATTCTGTCTGCAAAGAACTGCTCTACGTATTCCACTTCCTTTTCCCATGTGCCCATGCATATGAGTCCTACGCTGACATGCCATCCGAGGATGTTCCATCTTTCGAAATTCTTGACCTGCTCCTTGCTGATGTTATTTGCAACTGCCTTCATCTCTGTCTGGAATGCCGGCAGCTTTGGCTTGAGGGCTTCCCATTCTGTGCGCACTGCTTCGACAAAATACTCATCCTCAAACAGTCTGCCGAAATATTTCCATTGGCTCCAGATGGCCTTCTGACGGTCAGGTTGTGTCGGAAGACCAGCCCATCCTGCGTATTCGTCGTCTCTATGTGCAAGTCCCAGGCTCCACTCAGCATCCCAGACCGGACCGATCTGAAGTTTTGAATTGCGTGAAGGCAGAACGTAGTACATGTTCGGCTCCAGATTGGCGATGAGTTCCTGGACGAGGAACCACTTTGCGAAAGCCTGTACGTCGATATATTTCCTGTATCCGTTTTGAGGATCCTTGAAGTTGTCTCCATAAAGGGCAGCCTCGAAGTCATTCATGAATCCGGTGATGAAGGTATAGTTCTGGTCTCCATGTTTTATCTCTCCATCTTCCGCGTCCGGATATTTGAATGTATACCAGTATTCGCGAAGATCGGTCATGAAGTTAAGTGGTTCGTCCCAGAAGTAATTGTCATTCTCGAACAGGAAACCGTCATCTTCGATATCCACTCTGCCGTATTTCTTTTCCACCTGATCGGTCAGGACATATATTCCCATGTATTCTCCGTTGAGGTACAGCTGCACGTGGCGGTAATGGATCGGGTAGGGAAGCCCAGCTGTCTGGGCAAGTCCGCACATGTGCGCTGTCCTCATGAGCGACTTGTCGCAGTATTCCGCCAGAAGGACCCAGTCCTTGTTGGCGGTAAAGTTCATCAGGCTGATCTTTTCGTCGAATTTGATCTTGTATGGCTTCTTGTCGTAACCCCATGTAGCATTTCCTCTTCCCTTTGCACGTCCTGCTGCGCTGTAGGATAAGGTTTCGGTCTGCTGTACGGAAACCAGGACTCTCACGTATTCCTCTTTGCTCTCGATCGCCTTTCCGCCTTCTACTTCAATTCGGATTGTAGGAACGAAGTATGGATCTTGTTCATGCTCCGGCTCTGGGGGCGGCTTGGGCTTCTCGGATGGCTTCTGCTCGTTTTTGTTGATGTTGTTGACGAAGTCATATTCGCCCAGAGTGCAGGATGCGAGAGTGAATGCTGCCAGACACAATGATAGCAGAATGCGTGGTGAAATCATGGTTGTGAATTATTTCAATATCAAGCTATGGAATGTCCTCTGAAGGTTGGAACTGTCGCCTGACGAGTGCAGTTCTATGTTGTATCCTTCAGATGCCTTCTCGCAGATGCCTTCTTCTGCCATCACCTCGAGGAGGTGGCGCGCTACTGCTGGCGCGGGGTCTATGACGTTGATGCTGCGCTGCGGAAATTCTTCGTGCGCAATCTTTTCGATTGTGCTGATAAGGAACGGATAGTGGGTGCAGCCGAGGACTATGTTGTCTGCGCCGGCTTCAAGAAGCGGCAGCAGGCTTGCGCGCACTGTCGCTTCAGCTGACGGGCCGCTGATGTTGCCGGTCTCCACAAGTTCGACGAATCCCTGGCCTATGTGTTCGGCTATTGTGACATTCTGAGCCCACTTCTCGCGGGTGTCAAGGTATTTGCTTGCTTTCAAAGTGCCGGCTGTGGCGAGTACTCCTACCACGCCGGTCTGGGTGCTCTGGGCTGCCGGTTTGATGGCAGGCTCCATGCCGATGAATTTGACCGGGAACTCAGCCCTGAGGGTGCTGATTGCAGCTGCTGTGGCAGTGTTGCATGCAACCACGATGATTTCGCAACCCTTCTCAAGCATGAAGCGGGTGATCTCTCTTGCTCTTTCGATGATGTATTCGCGTGACTTTTCGCCATATGGACAATGGGCGTTGTCGGAGTAATACATATATGACTGCTCAGGAAGAACTTTGCGTATCTCCCTGAAAACGGACAAACCGCCTACTCCTGAGTCGAAAATACCTATCATGCTGTGCAAATATAGTCAATTTTTTGATTGCCTATATTTGCTCGTCCCATATCCTCAAGGAGAAGGTGATTGATTGACAATTATTATTACTACCTTTGTCGATTGGTAAAACGCTAAAGAAAAGAATTGAAGATGATCAGCATAGAGCAGATTAAGGAATTGCAGAGCCGTGTGGAGACGCTTGGAAGATGCATCAGCATCGATGACAAGCGCAAGGATGTCGAGAGCAGGCAGGAGAAGCCCCTCGCTGCGGACTTCTGGGATGATCCGAAGGAAGCGGAGAAGTTCCTGAAGGAACTGTCCGGTGTGAAGTTCTGGGTGACGGGCTTCGACAAGGTTGCCGGTGAGGTGGAGGATCTGAATGTTCTGCTTGAACTTGAGGATGACGACATCGATCAGGCATATGCTTCGGCACTTGAGTCCCTGGAGGCTCTTGAACTTCGCAATATGCTCGGTGAGGAAGGAGACAACCTCGGTGCTGTGTTGACCATCAATTCTGGTGCTGGCGGAACGGAGGCCAACGACTGGTCTGCAATGCTGATGCGTATGTATGTGCGCTGGGCTGAGCGCAATGGCTATAAGGTGACCATCACTGATGAGCTCGAAGGCGAAGATGCCGGCATCAAGTCTGTGACCATGCAGGTTGAGGGCGATTATGCCTTCGGTTACCTCAAGGCTGAAAGCGGTGTGCATCGTCTTGTGCGCATCTCGCCGTTCAATGCGCAGGGCAAGCGTCAGACCACATTCTCTTCTGTATTCGTATACCCATTGGTTGACGATACAATTGAGATCGAGATCAATCCTGGCGACCTGGAGTGGGATACATACCGCTCAAGCGGCGCCGGCGGACAGAATGTCAACAAGGTTGAGACCGGTGTGCGTGTAAAGCATATCCCTTCGGGAATCGTGGTGGAGAACACCGAGACCCGTTCGCAGCTGGACAACAGACAGAATGCACTCCGTATCCTGAAATCACGCCTCTACGATATCGAGCTCAAGAAGCGCCTTGAGAAGCAGGCCGAGCTTGAGGGCCAGAAAAAGAAGATAGAGTGGGGATCTCAGATCCGAAGCTATGTCCTTCATCCATACAAGATGGTCAAGGACCTTCGCACAGGACATGAGACATCTGACACACAGGGAGTCCTTGACGGTGACTTGAATGATTTCATGAAGGTGTTCCTGATGGAGAACAATAAATAATGTAAATAAGGATGGTGATTAAAAAGTCTGATTGGCTGATTAGTCACCATCTTTCGTATAGGACAACCGTGTCGTTTTTTTTGCTGTTATGCATAACGGTTTTACCCAAAATTGATCCTTTGGCGTGTTTAGTGGTAAAAAAGCCGACTGCTAAACACAGGAATCCCTGTTGTATGCACTATATTGCATATTACCGTGTTTAGTGGTGATGGAAAATGACCACTAAACACAATGCCTTATGAATTTTTCAGCAGGCTCGAGGGCGTCTAGTTTGCCGACATCAAGCAGTTCCAGATCCGGAACGGATACGCCATAGATCGTATGTTTCGCTGCTGCCCACAGGTAGAAATCTCTTATGCCGAAGCGGACTCCCTGAGGGTCGTCTGTCGGAAGGTCAAGGCTTTCAGCATATTCCTGCATCAGAGCGAGGACCTTGTCTGAAAGGATATGGATACCTGAGAAACCAAGGGCACGGCAATCTTCCAATGTGATGCTGTCGTCTGTCAGGATATGTTCTCCGGTCTTGGTGTTCTGCCAGCCCACGAGTCTCATTGTCTGAGGATGGAAGAGGAAATATCTTGAAGTCTTGCGCTCGCTCACCAGCAGTGTCGCTATTGCATCAGGCTTCACCTCGGACTCCAGCCACTGCAGGTCTGCATTGGATAGAATGTCTACATTGTGTACAAGGAAATGACCGCATCCTTCAAGCAGATTTCTTGCATGCAGAATCGCTCCTCCTGTCTCCAGCAGCTGAGCCCTCTCGTCGCTGAATGCTATCCTCATCATGCCTTCTTTGCCTTCTGCAGATGTGGCTATCCAATCCTGCTGCATTGCCCAGTTTTCGATCTTGTCGGCGAAATGGTGGACATTGACTACGGTTTCGTTGATGCCGGCATTCATGAGCTTCATGCAGATGTGCTCGATCAGCGGCTTACCGCACACAGGTACAAGAGCCTTCGGAAGGGTGTCTGTTATGGGTTTGAGACGGGTGCCAAGACCCGCCGCGAATATCATGGCTTTCATGTGTGTCTCTTTATTTGCGAAGATACGAATTTATGAATGCTTTCTTCATGGAAATTTCGTATATTTACACAATTTGAGTTTTTATGACCAGATCATAGTCTGAAAAATAAAAGAAATGCAATATGAAAAAACTGATTTCCTTACTGTTTGGCGCCATTGTCTTGGCTGTGTCATGTGATAAATATGACCACACTCCGATATGGGATAAACTCAATGACCATGAGGAGAGAATTCTCACTCTTGAGGAACTGTGCGGACAGCTTAACACCAACATCGAGTCTCTCAAGAGCATTATTGCTGCACTTCAGAATAATGACTATATCACAAATGTGGTTGCTATTGTCGAAGGTGGCAAGGAGATAGGTTACACTCTGTATTTTTCCAAGTCAGATCCTGTGACTATCTATCACGGCAAGGATGGAAAAGACGGTTCTGACGGCAAGGATGGCCAGGACGGTGCTCCGGGTGCTGATGGTGCGCCAGGTTCTGATGGAAAAGATGGCCAGGATGGTCAGACTCCGGTCATCGGCGTGAAGAAGGATGCCGATGGCAAATATTATTGGACGCTCAATGGCGAATGGCTGCTGGATGAAGACGGCCAGAAGGTGCCGGCGTCTGGAAAGGACGGTGCCGATGGTGCTCCGGGTGCTCCAGGTCAGGATGGAGCGCCAGGTCAGGACGGTGCTGATGGATCTGATGGCCAGGACGGCGCTGATGGCGCTCCGGGAGCTGATGGTGCTCCAGGTGCGGACGGTGCTCCTGGTCAGGACGGAAAGGATGGCGTCACTCCGCAGTTGAGGATTGAGGAGGGCTATTGGTATGTTTCATATGACAATGGCGCAACATGGATCAGACTCGGAAAGGCTACCGGTGATGACGGTAAAGACGGCGAAGACGGCGCCCCGGGTCAGGATGGTGCAGATGGAAAGGATGCTGACTCCATGTTTAAAGATATTGAGATCACTGCTGATTATGTGATCATAACCCTTGCTGATGGCACTCAGTTCAAGATTCCGACATGGAGAGCATTTGAGGAACTGCAGGCTAAGGTGGATCAGGCAAACAGTAATATTGCTGCCCTTCAGACTATTATTGCTGCACTTCAGGATAATGATTATGTGACATCAATTGTATCTGTTTATGAGAATGGAAAGGTGATAGGATATTCGATCACATTCTCCAAGAGCGGCACTGTGACCATCTATCATGGTAAGGACGGCGCGAATGGATCGGATGGCAAGCCAGGTGCTGACGGAGCTGACGGCACAGACGGTAAGGATGGTGCGGACGGACATACGCCTGTCATCGGTGTGAAGAAGGATTCAGACGGAAAGTACTATTGGACTTTGGACGGAGAGTGGCTCTATGATAGTGCCGGCAACAAAATACCTACCACAGGAGCTGATGGTAAGGACGGTGCAGACGGATCTGATGGCGTTGATGGTGCTGCCGGTCAGCCTGGTGCACCAGGCCAGGATGGCCAGGATGGTCAGGACGGCAAGGACGGTGTCACACCTCTTCTTAAAATTGAAGACAACTACTGGTTCATATCTTATGACGATGGTGCCACTTGGACAAAGCTGGGCAAGGCTACCGGTGAGGATGGTGCTGACGGCGCTCCTGGCCAGGACGGTGCGGATGGACAGCCTGGTGCACCAGGTCAGGACGGCGCTGACGGTAAGGACGGCGACTCGTTCTTCCAGAGCGTAGATACCTCAAATACAGACTATGTGGTCATAACTCTTGCAGACGGTACTCAGATCAAATTGCCTACATGGAAGGCATTTGAAGACTTGAAGGAGCTGGTCAATCAGATTAACAGCAATGTGTCATCACTGCAGGCAATTGTTCTGGCTCTTGAGAACAACGATTATGTGAAGAGTGTGACTCCTATATATGAATTCGGTGTGATTGTAGGATATACAATCAATTTCCAGAAGAGCGGACCGGTGACTATCTATAACGGAAAGGATGGTGCTGACGGCGCTCCAGGTCAGGATGGTGCTGACGGTAAGGATGGCCAGGATGGCTACACTCCGACTATCGGCGTTAAGAAGGATTCTGACGGAAAGTACTATTGGACTATTGATGGTGAGTGGATGAAGGATGCGCAGGGCAATAAGATTCCGACTACAGGTGCAGACGGATCAGATGGCGCTGCCGGTCAGCCAGGTGCTCCAGGCCAAGACGGTCAGCCAGGTGCTGCTGGTCAGGACGGTGTTACACCTCTTCTCAAAATTGAGGATGACTACTGGTTTGTTTCATATGACAATGGACAGACATGGAGCAAG
>JAFZEP010000040.1 GCA_017560625.1 Bacteroidales bacterium | reverse complement strand
GTGGGAGCAGAGGGAGTCGAACCCCCGACCCTCTGCTTGTAAGGCAGATGCTCTAAACCAACTGAGCTATGCTCCCGTTTCGTTTCTTTTTGCCGATAACTGCGTCAGACTTCGCATCTTCAGTCGGTCATTACCACAAGGTAACTCCCTCCTTCAGAGCTTGTCTTCCTTGTTCTCGACAAAAATAAACTTCAACATTTTGGCGGTGCGGACGGGACTCGAACCCGCGACCCCCGGCGTGACAGGCCGGTATTCTAACCAGCTGAACTACCGCACCAATTGTTCAGTCTTAAGCGTTTTTCCCAAACGCGGATGCAAAGGTACGCAAAAAATCGGAACCTCCAAATTTTTTGCGTACTTTTTTACACTTTTTTGCTATTTGACCTCAATTTTCTTGATCTCATCCTCTACCTTGGGTTTCTCCAATTTTGGTATGATTACCTTAAGAACACCATTAGCAACATGAGCGTCAATGTTTTCCTTGTCTACATTGTCGGGGAGGAGCAATGTCTGACGGAATTTCGAGTATGAGAACTCTTTTCTGAGGTATTTGCAGTCTTTTTTCTCCTCTTCCTTGCCTTTGCATCCGCAGTTTTTCTTCTCCATCTCGATCACGAGGTTGCCTTCCTTGTTGATATGGATGACGAAGTCGTCTTTGCACATGCCCGGCGCTGCAATTTCAAGCTTGTATTCCTTGTCATTTTCCATGACATTCATAGCGGGGGCAGTTGTCCCTACCTTGTCATACGACCTGCCGTCGAAAAGGTCGTTGAAGAAATCAGTCAATCCGAACTGATTGAATCTTTTTGCTGGTAACATATATTATGTCTCCTATCTGTTAAATTGTTTTACACACTGGCCGGCCTTATGACAGCACAGCCGCATATGAATTATCAATATCTGCACCATACCCACCTGATTTCCTGAAATTGCATCTCAATGGATACCAACTGAAACTTAACTGCTTTGTGGGGCCGGTCTTCGTGCAGTACAGGAAATGCTTGGGCATGAGAGTATCTCGGCCACTGATAATCAGCTGTTTGGCTTTCATGTGCATGCGTGAACCCCCTTCGGCAGCGTGATCTGCAAAGCCGTGGCATGGTTTGAGATGGTAGAAACATTCGTGTGAATAACAAGTTCATCTAAAATTTCGTATATTTGTAGGCTTGCCGAAAATGGAAGCTTGCTGGGGCAAGGACATCACACAGACAACAAGCAGGCTCAGTTTCATATGGAAGAAGGAAATATCATCATTCGCAAGGCCAAGGTCAACAATCTGAAGGATGTCACTGTGGAGATTCCGCGTGGCAAGTTTGTGGTTGTGACCGGCATTTCAGGTTCGGGAAAGTCGTCTCTGGCCTTTGATACGCTTTTTGCCGAAGGACAGCGACGTTTTGCCGAGAGTCTTTCTTCTTACGCCAGGCAGTTCCTGGGACGTATGTCCAAACCTGATGTCGAGCTGATCGAGGGCATACCGCCTGCGATAGCCATCGAGCAGAAGGTCAACACGCGCAATCCGCGTTCTACCGTAGCTACCAGCACAGAAATCTTCGACTATCTCAGGATGATATTCGCCCGCATCGGACGTACATATTCGCCTATATCCGGCGAGGAGGTCCGTTGCCACTCTGTGGAGGACGTCCTTTCATATATATATGGCGGCGACGCTCACACCCATGACGGCACTCACGCTCATGACGGCACTCACGCTCATGACGGCACTCATGCCCATGACGGCGCTCACGCCGACTCGCAAACCCAGGCGGTAGCGGCATATGTGCTTGCAGACCTGAACTGGGAGCATCGTCCGGACAAGGTGGAACTGATGCTTCAGCTGAAGGAAGAGGGATATTCACGATTCTTTACCGATAAGGCAATCAGGATCGAGGAGGTGATGCAGAAGGCGGAGAGCGGAGATTTCCCGCAGCAGCTTTATCTGCTGGTAGACCGTCTGAGGCTGCCGAGCACTGATGAGGACCTGAAGACCCGTCTGCACAGTTCGATCAACAGTGCCTTTGACAAGGGAGAGGGCGCAATGCTTGTCCGTATGGAATATGCAGATTCCAGCGTCGAAATCAAGAAGTTTGTAAACCGTTTTGAGGCGGACGGCATGGAGTTTTCGCGACCTGATGAATATCTGTTCAGTTTCAACAGTCCGCTGGGAGCGTGTCCGGTGTGTGGGGGATTGGGTCAGATCATAGGCATCAGTGAAGATCTCGTGGTGCCAGACAAGAGCAAGAGCATCTACGACGGAGCGATCGCATGCTGGAGAGGTGAGAAGATGAGCTGGTTCAAGGACCTGATAGTCAATAATTCCCTCAAGTATGAGATTCCGATCTTCGAGCCATACTGCAACCTCAGTCAGGAGGTCCGTGACAAGATATGGAAGGGATGTCCGGCTGACACGGAAGAGGATTCCATCATCGGTCTCGACGAGTTCTTCCGCTGGGTCGAGTCCAACAGATATAAGGTGCAATATAAATATATGTTGAACCGCTATTCCGGAAAGACCGTGTGCAACTCGTGCGGTGGCAGCCGTCTCAGGAAGGAGGCACTCTATGTGAAGGTGGGAGGCAAGACCATTCATGAGATGCTTTGCATGAATGTGCGTGACCTGCTTGATTTCCTGCAGAATATCGACCTCACTGAATACGAACACACAATTGCAGACAAGGCGATCGACGAGATCGTTTCAAGACTGAAATATATAGACGACGTGGGTCTGGGCTATCTGACGCTCAACCGAACTTCCAATACGCTTTCGGGCGGTGAGAGCCAGCGCATCAATCTGGTGACTGCTCTCGGAAGCTCTCTCGTGGGTTCCCTTTACATTCTCGATGAGCCGAGCATCGGACTCCACCCTCGTGACACTGAGAGACTTATCTCTGTGCTGAAAAGACTGCGAGACATTGGCAACACTGTGGTCGTGGTGGAACATGACGAAGAGATCATGAAGGCAGCCGACCTGCTCATCGACATCGGACCGAAAGCCGGCATCAACGGTGGTGAGATCGTCTTCTCTGGCCGTATAGGTGATGAGACGTCTGCAGAGGTTAAGGAACGATCGCTGACCTTGCAGTATCTTGAGGGAGTCAGAGCGCGTTATCAGAGAAAGAAACGCACATGGGACTACTCGATCACGGTCGAAGGTGCCATGGAGCACAATCTCAACGATATAAATGTAAAGTTCCCTCTGGGAGTGCTGACTGTGGTGACCGGTGTCAGCGGAAGCGGAAAGTCTTCGCTTGTGGGAGACATCCTCTATCCGGCACTCTACCGTCAGATCAATCAGGTGGGCCCTGCTCCGGGAACATTCCGCGGAATGTCAGGCAATCTCGAAAGAGTCACTCAGGTGGAGTATGTCGACCAGAATCCGATCGGAAAGAGTTCACGCTCAAATGCCGTGACTTATCTGAAGGTCTACGATGACATCAGAAAACTTCTTTCCGAGCAGCAGTATGCCAAGATGAACGGCTTCACGCCGTCACACTTTTCTTTCAACATTGACGGAGGACGCTGTCCTGAGTGTCAGGGAGAGGGATTTGTCAAGATAGGCATGCAGTTCATGGCAGACGTGTCCATGGTGTGTGAGTCATGCGGAGGCAAGAGGTTCAAGCCGGAGATCCTGGAAGTGAAGTACAAGGGTCTTAACATCGATGACATCCTGAACATGAGCGTTGAGGAGGCGATCGAGTTCTTTGCGGCTCAGAATGAGCCGAATGCGACCAGGATTGCAGAACGTCTTCAGCCGCTGGTGGATGTGGGACTGTCGTACATCAAGCTCGGTCAGAGCAGCAGCACACTCTCTGGAGGTGAGAGCCAGCGTATCAAGCTTGCGTACTTCCTGTCGATGACCGACACCGGCACAAGATCAAAGCCTCAGAAGATACTTTTCATCTTCGACGAGCCTACTACCGGTCTTCATTTCTACGATGTTGAGAAACTCCTCAAGTCGTTTGACGCATTGCTGTCAAAAGGCCATTCGATCGTGGTTGTGGAGCACAATATGGATGTCATCAGGGCTGCAGACTGGGTGATCGACCTTGGCCCTGAGGCCGGAGATGGCGGCGGAAATCTTGTTTTTGCCGGCACACCGGAAGACCTCAAAAAGTGCAAGGGATCCTACACAGCCAAATATCTGTAACCTATAAAGTGAACATGCGCGCATGTTCACTTTTTTCATGCCCACTCCAGCTTCATGGCATGCCAACTCCAGCTTCATGGCAGATTGACTTCTATGATAAACAGTGCTCCATCGTTGACCGGTTCGCCGGCTTCCATGTAGATGAGGCCTGTGCCCGGGCCGGTGAGGATGAGGGTGGCGCCGTGGCCGTCCGGGTCGATCTCATAGTCATAGATGCCTTCTGCCTTGTCGTCTTCCATGTATTCAAGGCCTACGTCGAACGGCGTGCCGTAAGGACTGACCTCGCACCAGATGTGGATGACATCGCCGATGTTTCCCTGAATGTACTTTGACGGATATGCTTCCAAACTGATAGGGCCGCGGTCCAGGATGCCACTCTTGTCCACTCTCCAGCCGTCGCCCGAAAGACCGTCGTCATGAGGCGTTACTGTGATGCTGTAGCGGCAGTTTCTCTCTACATCCAGGTTGTTCCTGCTCTCCCCAAGGTAGAATCTGTACTTGAGGTTCCTTGACGAGGTGTATTTGCTTTCGGACATATATTCAAGCTCCAATTCTACGTACGAGCATGTTCCGTATCGCGGGTCATCTGCCGGGAAAACCTTTTCCTGGTCATGAGCAAGGGCAGGGGAGATGTCTCCCTGCATGTTCTCAAGCATGTACAGGGTCACCTCGCCGCTGATTTTCTCTGGGCCCAAGACGTTAAGCGGCCCGGTCTCGAATTCTCCTCTGCTGAATCCGGAAGCGAAACATTGGTCATGCTTCTTCACCCTGCTTGGGCCGCTGACATTGACGCTCTTCGGGCAATTGCCTATACGCGCACTTACAACATTCATCGTCACGTCATCACTGAGCTGACTTCGGTCCATCCGAAGGCATATCTTAGCCATCAGTCTCTGGAAACTGATCGTCACCCTCCTGCCTCCGTCACTGCCATCACTCTCTCCACTGCCATCGACGTCCCCTTCGCCAACCGTAAAGTTATCCAATTCAGCATACATCGGAATACCTTCGCGGTACTCGTCGGGGTAGGCCATGTGGTAGGTGACCTCCTCCAGCTCTTCCAGACGATCTGCATATACATGATAGCCGAAATTGGCGCATGCCCGGATGCTATATGTATTGCCTTTGATGAGGCTTACGGATGTCTCGCCTCCGGCTTTCGGCAGCCAGATGCATTCCTCGGCGTTGCCGTCGGCATCGAATATCAGAAGGCTCACATCGCTGATGAGTGTCTCATCCGGATCGTAAGCCTTGCTGAGCATCTGTCCAGCATCGAATGTGACGGTCACTTCCTGCCTGTTCAGTGCCGGAACAGGCAGAGGGACCGGTACGCAACCGTTTGCTGAATGCAGAAGGCCGGCAACCGATATGGCTGTCAAAATGCCACTGAGTATTCTTCCTTTTCGTTCCATTGCTCGATCTTGAAAATTGTTTCTGCCATTTCACGAGTCACAGGCCTGTCCGGATCTTTCGTGCCCTTGCCCGTAATGGTAACATCAAACACATATCTGCAGTTCCT
>JAFZEP010000039.1 GCA_017560625.1 Bacteroidales bacterium | reverse complement strand
CGAGATATCGATGTGGAGCGGATGCGAGGCTGACTATGCAAACCCTGATGCAGCAGAAAGTCTCAAGGACATCAGGGATCTGCTATTGCAAGGCAAAAATGCAGAAGCCCAGGATGTCATGTACAAGCGCTTTGTGCCACGCAAACCCACAGAGGGAGGCACATACGGAAGTTATGAGGTGCTTGGACAGGCTGTCATAAAGCATAAGCTGACTGATCTGAAAAAAGATGCATACTACAGCCGCACTCTTGACCTGCCCACTGCCACAGTTTCCGTAACATTCAAGGACGAGTCAGAAACAACGTCATATTACAGAAACTACTTCGTCTCCCGCGAAGATGATGTCATGGTCGTTGAGATAGGAAGTTCGGCAGATTGCAATGTCGCCTTTGAGTTCTTCCTTGACCGTGCAGGCAGGTGCTCATTGGAGCACGCTACAGACGGCATGCTGCACATGTATGGCACATTGAACAGCGGTATGGAAGGCGTGGAAGGCATGAAATATTCAGCCTATGCCAAGGTCATTACAGAGGGCAGGCACGCGTGCGTCAAGGCTGTCACAGCAGAGGACGGCACTCCTATGCTGGAGGTCAGCAATGCCGACAAGGCTTGGATAATCATTTCTGCAGCAACAGATTACCTCGCTGGCAAAGAATACGAGGACGTAGCACGCAGACTCGTTAAAGCAGTCACAAAGACACGCAACCTTCATAAGAGAGCAATCGAGGCGCATCAGGAACTGTACAACCGTGCAGGACTCAGCATCAAGACAGACATCAGTTATGTTTGTGCAACTGATGACAGATTGATAAATTATGAGTGGTACGATGAGGACAACTCGGAAATCGACCACAATCTCGCAGCACTCTACTACAACTACGGCAGATACCTTCTGATCTCCAGCACACGTCCGGGCACTCTACCGCCAAACCTTCAGGGACTTTGGGCAAACACATTCAGCACACCTTGGAACGGCGACTACCACACCAACATCAATGTGCAGATGAATCACTGGATAGCTGAGCAGGGCAATCTCAGCGAACTTCATCTTCCGCTTACAGAGCTGGTACTCAAGCTGATGCCAAGCGGTGAAAAGACAGCCAAAGACTTTTACGGACCTGAAGCTGAGGGCTGGGTGCAGCATATGATGACCAATGTGTGGAACTACACCGCACCGGGCGAGCACCCCTCTTGGGGGGCGACGAACACCGGGGGTGCATGGCTGTGTGTCCACCTTTGGGAGCACTATGCCTATACTGGCGATGTGGACTATCTTGCAAAGGTCTACCCAGCCCTTGAAGGAGCATCGAAGTTCTTCCTTTCTACAATGATCACAGACCCTTCAACAGGATACCTGGTGACAGCGCCGACATCTTCTCCTGAGAATGCATTCGTCATTGACGGACAGCATGTGAGCATCTGCATGGGACCGACTATGGACAATCAGCTGATCAGAGAGTTGTGGAGCAATACACTGAAGGCTGCGGATGTGTTGAGATCTCTCGACTGCGCGCATGTTGGCTCGAGCCTGGAGAGCAGTGGCTCAGTGGTGATAGACGACAAAGCTATTGAAAAGATGTCAAAGGCTATAACCAGACTGGCACCGAACAAGATCAGCGAGGAAGGTTACCTTATGGAATGGCTTGAAGATTATAAGGAAGCGGACCCTCAGCATAGGCATGTGTCGCACCTTTACGGCCTGCATCCAGGCAGCGAAATCTCGCCTACACGCACACCGGAACTTGCTGAAGCATGCCGCGTGACACTCAACAGAAGAGGCGACGAGGCAACAGGCTGGAGCCGCGCATGGAAACAGAACTTCTGGGCGCGCCTTGGAGACGGCGACAGGGCTCTCAAGCTGTTCAGAAGCCTTCTCATGCCGGTTGAGCCAGGCTCATGGGAGCATGGCGGAACATATCCGAACCTGTTCTGTGCTCACCCGCCGTTCCAGATCGACGGCAACTTCGGCGGAGCAGCCGGCATTGGAGAAATGCTTCTGCAGAGTCACGAGGGCTTCATCAACCTGCTTCCGGCTCTTCCTTCAGACTGGAAGGAAGGCTCGTTCTACGGCTTCAAGGTCCGTGGCGGAGCCACAATTGACCTTGAATGGAAAGACGGTAACGCCACAAAACTGACCGTCACAGGCGGCTGGCAGCCCGACCTCAAGATCAAAGGCCCGAACGGCTTCTTCAACCTCAAAGTCAAACCCGGCAAGAAGTACGAGATCAACTTCTAAGGCAAATATAACCACCTGAGCATCACCCACCTCAGGTGAGGAGACTACAGAGTGAACATCTGGGATGGGGTCTGGCGCGGGAGGCAGCGCAGGGCAACTGTGCCCTTCTGCACGCCAAGCGACTGGAGTGCTTCCAGTGAGCACTGGTAGGCCAACTGAGGAGTGTTGTTGTTTTCACTCAGATGGCAGAGGAAGATGTTGCGCAGACCTGGATGCCAGAAACGGCGGATGGCCGAAGCACATTCGTCATTGCTCAAATGGCCGCAGCCCTGCACAATACGCATCTTCAGCTCATATGTATACGGACCGCTCATGAGCATGTCCATGTCATAATTCGACTCCAGCACAACAGTGTCTGCCTGTCGGGCATACTCCACAGCCTCATCAGTCATGCGGCCGACATCTGTCATGATCACGAACTTGCGTCCCTCAACCTCGATAGCATAGCCCACAGTCTGAGTCGCATCGTGAGGCACGACAAAATAACGCACCTTCATTCCTGCAATCTCTACAGTCTGTCCCTCATTCATGATCTTACGGCAAGGACCGATGGTCGGAGCCGTAAAGGTGTGACGGGCCAAAGCTCTATGGATCTGCTCTGAAGTATATACAGGCCTGCTCAGGCGCTTGCAGAAAGAGCCCAAATGACGGATGTGATCTAGGTGGTCATGGGTAACAAGAACAGCGGAAAAGGAATCCAAAGTAAGGCCGGCATCGAGAAGCGTCTTCTTGACACGGCGCAGACTCACACCGGCATCGATGAGGATGCCTCCTTTTTCTGTTCCGAGATAATAGCAGTTGCCGCAGCTGCCGCTGGAGAAACTCATAAATCTGATCATCAGCAGCCTCCCTCCACTCTCAACGATTCATCTTCAAGCACATCAGCAAGGAGAGCCGACAGATCTGTTCCAGGTTCATAATACACAGCAGGCATTCCGGCAGCGATCGCTCCGTCCACATTCTTCTGCGAATCGTCAATGAAAATGAGCTCCTCGCTCGGACGTCCGATGTCAGCCAATACAGCCTTGTAGAATGCTTCTGATGGCTTCAATGCCTTCATCTGGAAAGACATGTAGCACTTGCGGAAAACCTCATTGAGAGGAATGCCCGCATCATCGAACATCTTGCTTGAGAAAGGAAGGCAGATCGGATTGTTGTTGCTGAGCATGCAAAGGTCGTATTTGCCCACCATACGCTTGAGCAGTTCCACCTTATGCGGCGCAATGCCTACAAGGATATGCGACATCGCACGGTCGATGTCTTCAGCAGTCGTTCCGGGATTGGACTCGGCAAGCACGATGCTGCGGAAATCTTCAGCCGAAAGAGTACCCTCCTCCAGGTCGCCGTAGATTCCTTTCTGATGACATGCATCTATGATCTGATCGATGCCGGCGTAGCCGAGTTCCTGACGGAAAACCTTCTTGCAATCCTCGATGTCCAAGTCGACTAGGACGCCTCCCATATCAAATATTACTGTCTTATTCATTCTGCTTCTCACAATATTTCTTTATGACTCCATACGCATCCTGCACACCCAACTCGCCCGCACGGGACAGATCGATACAACCTTTCTCCTTGTCTTTCAAATAGATAAGCACAAGACCTCGGTTAAAATAGGCATCACCCATGTATGCGTACAGTTCAATTGCTTTAGTATAGTTTTCTATTGATTTCACGTGTTCCTTCGACAGGCAGTAGAGATTGCCCAGGTTGAAATAGAGATAAGGCAGATCAGGCAATATCTTCACCGCAGCCTCCATGTCGTCTATCGCATCTGTGTAGTCGTAGCTTCTGCTCACCTGATCCTTCACGCGGGCTCTTGTGTTGCCTGTGTCATCCATCGAGAGCACCTGCACATTGCTTTCTATCGAAGCGATGAACTCGATCATGTCCGCACGGAGCACTCCCCTGTTCATCAGGTAATATGCATTGTAGTAGTCTTCAAACTGAAGCAACTCTCTCTGCGAGGCAGCCTCATCTGCACTCTTCACCGCCTTTGAATAGCTGCTTAGAGAAGAGTTGAACTGCTTGTTTTCAGACTCATACAGAGCGCGGATGAAATATGCTTTCGGCGAATCACCCGACCATGCTGCAGCCTCTGCCCGCGCAAGAGTCTGATCTGTCAGATCCTCCGACTGGTTTGT
>JAFZEP010000038.1 GCA_017560625.1 Bacteroidales bacterium | reverse complement strand
TTATCACCCGGAAAATATGTATTTATGTATTCTCTTGCCGGAGCTGGAAGCTGCTCAACAACCACGGCCTTCTCCATACATGAAGCCATCACACACACCGCGAATGTCGCAATCAATATAGTCATAACCTTTTTCATAACCATCTAATTTAGATTTATTCAATTTTATCGTTGGTGCAAATTTCGTCATTAGTCCGAGAATTGCAACACTCTGGTAACGATTTTCCCAAGTTTTGCGCCAGTTTTCCACGCTGGCGCAAAACTTTTTAAGGATACACAAAATATGGTAACGAAACTTTTCATATCTTTGGGGTTCAATTTTGGAGATGTATGGAAAAAAGACTGTATCTGATAGACGGACATGCCTTGATTTTCAAGATGTATTATGCATTCTTCAGGCGCCCGATGATCAACTCCAAGGGTGCTGACATGTCTATTCTTTTTGGATTCACAAAACACATATTGGAGCTCATCGAAAAGGAGAAGCCTACTCACCTGGCTATCGCATTCGACCCTCCGGGAGGAACATTCAGACATGAAATGTATCCGGAATACAAAGGCACGCGCTCAGAGACTCCACAGCTTGTAATCGACTCACTTGAGCCTCTGTGCGAACTTTGCGAAGCTATGAAGTTCCCGGTCCTCATGAAAAAGGGATTCGAGGCAGATGACATGATCGGAACTGTGGCAAAGGAAGCGGAGAAGAGAGGGTTTCAGGTCTACATGGTCACCCCTGATAAGGACTACGGTCAGCTGATTTCTCCAAATATCTTCCAGTACAAGCCGGGCAAATCAGGCAACGAACACGAGGTCATTGACGTTGCTAAAGTATGCGAAAAATACAACATCAATAAGCCTGAGCAGGTCGTAGAGATCCTGACAATCTGCGGAGACTCATCAGACAACGTGCCTGGAGTGAAGGGCGTAGGCGAAGTGGGCGCAGGAAAGCTCATATCCAGATATGGCACAGTCGAAAACATCTACAGCCACCTGGACGAGCTCACGCCAAAGCAGCGCGAAGCATTCGAAAGTTCGAAAGGCCACATCCAGTTGAGCCACACCCTTGTCACAATCAAGACAGACATCCCTGTCGAGATTGACGAGGATGCCATGAGAGTAGACTGCGCATATGACCAGAAGGTAGCAGACCTGTTTGAACATTACGAGTTCGGTTCGCTGAAGAAATATCTCGGAAACATACAGCCGATTGCGCCGAAGGAAGAGAAGAAAGCCGAATGGGTGACAGGTGCAGCACCTGAAATCATCAAGGCAGCCAAAAGTGAGAGACGATGCGCCATCCTGGTTGAAGGAGAGGACAAGTCGATCAGCAGAGTCACAGTTGCAGTAGGCTCACTGGCAGCGGAGGGTTCTGTCGAAGACTTCGCCCAGATCATCTCGGATCCGGAAATCGAAAAGCACGGCTATAATCTCAAGCTGCAGAGAAACCTGCTTACAAGCTGCGGCGTCGCGCTCGAGGGCAGACTGATGGACATCGAACTCATGCACTATCTGGTGAACCCGGAGAAGAGCCACAAGATCGACATCCTCTCACGCGCATACCTTAATATAAATATGGAAGAGAGCGCACCGGAGCAGAAAGAAGAAGCACCGCTTTCACTTTTTGACGAGATTCCGGAAGAGGAGACAACATCAAGTCGCGTGGCTGAGGTAGTGGTAACAGGCATGCTAGGCTCCGTCATCTGGAAGGAGATGCAGGAGATGAATCTCCAGGATCTTTACCTGACCATGGAAGAGCCGCTTCTCAAAGTGCTTTCCGACATGGAGATGGAAGGCGTCAAGATAGACCTGGCACAGCTGCGCAGATATGCAGCAGGCCTTACCGCCCAGATGAATGAAATACAGGAGAAGATCAGAGAGATGGCTGGAGAGCCGGACCTCAACATCCTCTCTCCGAAGCAGATAGGAACGCTTATCTTCGAAAAGCTGAAGCTCGACACAAAGGTAAAGCCTAAAAAGGGCACAAACTCCTACCCTACCGACGAGGACACACTCAGCGCATTGGCAGACAAGCACCCGATCATCAATGAGATACTCGAGTACCGCGGCATCAGAAAACTGCTGTCCACATATATAGAGCCGTTCCCGTCATACATATCACCTGACACAGGCAAAGTCCACACGACATTCAATCAGGCACTCACAGCGACAGGACGTCTGAGTTCGTCCAAGCCGAACCTGCAGAACATCCCTATCCGCACAGAAAGGGGCAAGGAGATCCGCAAGGCCTTCATCCCAAGCAGACCGGACGGCGTGATCGTTTCGGCCGACTACTCGCAGATCGAGCTGCGCATCATGGCCCACCTGAGCTGCGACACCCACCTGATCGAGGCGTTCAAGAACGGACAGGACGTGCACGCCATCACAGCGGCAAAGATTTTCGGCGTCGATCTGGCTGACGTGACTCCGGATCAGCGAAGAATAGCCAAGACGGCAAACTTCGGCATCATGTATGGAATATCTGCCTTCGGTCTTGCACAGAGACTCAAGATAGGCAGAGCGGAAGCGAAGAAGATCATCGAAGACTACTTCGCCAACTTCCCTTCCATCTCTTCATATATAGAAGACACCTTGACAGTCGCAAGAGAGAACGGATATGTGGAGACAATCTTCGGAAGAAGACGTTACCTTCCGGACCTCACATCAAGGAACGGCACAGTGCGCGCACTGGCAGAGCGAAATGCCATCAACGCACCTATCCAGGGCACTTCTGCAGACATCATCAAACTTGCGATGAACTCGGTGGCACGCCGCATCAAGGAGGAAGGACTCCAGAGCAGGATGGTACTGCAGATCCACGACGAACTTGTGTTCGACGCAGTGGTCAGCGAGGTGGCTAAGCTTGAAGATATCGTCCGCGAAGAAATGGAAAACATAGTGACATTATCAGTACCTTTAACAGTTGAATGCAACCATGGAAACAATTGGCTCGAAGCTCACTGATCTGGCTGACATCGATCTCATAAAACTGGCCCTGGTACAGAACCAGGCCGCATTCATCGTCCTATACACCCGCTACAACGTGGGAGTCAGGAGTCACATATCAAGATATGTGTCCCAGAAGGAGGACATCGAGGACATCTGCCTGGAGAGCTTCCAGAAGGCTTTCAGCCAGATAGCCACATACAACCCGGAATACAAGTTCTCAACCTGGCTGTACAGGATAGCCCGCAACACAGCGTTCGACTACCTGAGCAAGCACGACAGAGAAAAGAACAACATGCCGACGACCTCCATCCACGAGGACTTTGCAGAACTGAAGGAACTGCCGGCCACAATGCACAATCCTGAGGAGGACATTATCAATCAGCAGGAATACGACAAGTGGCTCACAAATATAGAGAAGCTGAAGGACGACTACAGGAAAGTCGCAAAGATGAACCTCATCGACAACTTCGGCTACAAGGAGATTGCAGATGCACTTGACATGCCGCTGAACACGGTAAAGACCAAGATCCGCCGCGCCAAGGCACAGCTGCTTAAAATGATGGACTATTCAGACGAATTGCTATAATTATGACTTTCAACGAATTCAAAACCGTAATAGAAGACAAGTTCCCTGAGGTGACCCCTGGTCAGATGGAACAGTTCCGCCTCATGGACGAGCTCTACAGAGACTGGAACTCTAAGATCAACGTCGTGTCGCGCAAGGACATCGACGAGCTTTACCGCCACCACGTACTGCATTCGCTCGGCATCGCCGCATACCTTAAGGCCCAGATGCCGGACATCTATGACAGACTCCGCGGAGAAGGCCCATACAGCCTGGCAGAGCCGTTGAAGATCCTTGACCTGGGAACCGGCGGAGGATTCCCCGGAATTCCGCTTGCTGTAATCTTCCCTCATGCAAAGTTCACACTCTGCGACTCAATCGGAAAGAAGATCACAGTAGCCACAGAGGTTGCAAAAGGCCTTGGACTCCACAATATTACTACAGTCAATGCCAGGGCGGAGTCTCTCCCTGAGACTTTTGACTTCATCGTATCGAGAGCAGTGACCGCTCTTGGCAACTTCATGCCTTGGGTAAAAGGAAAATACAGTGAGGGAATCCTCTATCTTAAGGGTGGAGACCTGGCGGAAGAGATCTCTGAAGCCATGGCTCAGCACAAAATGAAGAAGGGTTCAGTGCACCTCTGGCCTATCAGCAGCTGGACAAATGACCCGTTCTTTGAGACAAAATATGTCATTTACATTGAAAAATGATAAAATATTTTGCAAATAAAATCAAAAATACTACCTTTGCACTCCCAAAAAATGTTGAGAAAAATATAAAAATATCTAGATATGAAAAGAACATTCCAACCATCACAGCGCAAGCGCCGCAACAAGCACGGTTTCCGCGAGCGCATGTCGACTCCTAACGGACGTCGCGTTTTGGCAGCACGCCGCCGTCGTGGCCGCAAGAAGCTTACTGTATCATCTGAGGACAGATGGTAAGAAAAAGGATCAACCGGGATGGTTGATCCTTTTTTCTTATCTTTGCAACACCTCGGTCACTTTAATGTCATTTTATGACCGAGCTGTCCCCAAAATCACACATTTACACCGAATATAGACACACCTCGGCCGTTTTATATTCAATTTATGACCGAGCTGTCCCATATATGATAAATTATGAAGAAGATATATTTTGCAGGATCGATCAGAGGCGGCCGCATTGACGCAGACCTCTACGGAAGAATCATCAAACATATGCAGAAGACTTGCGTCGTGCTGACTGAGCATGTCGGCAGCCCTCACCTCAACCTTATGGAGCAGGGGAAGAAGGACCAGGACATCTACGATCAGGACACAGCCTGGCTTCGCGAGAGCGACATCCTCATCGGAGAGTGCACATGCCCGTCCCTCGGAGTCGGCTACGAGCTTGCATACGCTGAAGCACGCAACATTCCATGCCATATCTTCTATGACTGCACAAAGACCCAGCTTTCTGCAATGCTGACAGGCAATCCATACTTCATCATCCACCCATACCGTGAAGAGAAGGAAATCTACGAGGTTTTGGACAGCATACTATAATATATAGTGCAGGAAAGCAGATTTTTCGAAAGAAAATGAGCAAAAATATTGCAGGATAAAAATTTTTACGTATCTTTGCAGTCCTTAATCCAACATGGTGCCCATAGTTCAGTTGGTTAGAGCGTCAGATTGTGGTTCTGAATGTCGTGGGTTCGAATCCCACTGGGCACCCTAAAGAGACTTCAT
>JAFZEP010000037.1 GCA_017560625.1 Bacteroidales bacterium | reverse complement strand
TATAAACACAAAGGTTATGACAGACGAACAGAAGATACTTTTAGCATTAGTCAAGTTGATGTTTCCACGTGAGATGTTGGATTATTTTGAGGTTGTAGGTTTTGAACTTCATGAAGATAGTATCAGTGTTCGTCTGGATGAACGCGATCGTATTCTTAAAAAGAAATCTGGCCACACATATGTGAAGAATGGTTTTCTGCCAGAGAGCCGTATTACTGATTTCCCTATCCGCGACAAGCGTGCAGCGCTGATTGTCAGACGTAGACGCTGGAAAGATGAGAAGACTGGAGAGATCGTCAGCAATGATTATGAACTTGTTGCAAAAGGCACACGGCACTCGAAAGAGTTTGCCGCTTTTTTAAAAGGAGTTCTTGGATCAATACCCGATAGCGGCTTCTTCGCTTGAGAAATACTACCACATAAACGGCAAACAGTTCGAGCGCCAGTATAAGGATCACCTTAGCGGTTACCGTGATTGGGAGGCTCAAGAGGGGACTCATGCAGAACGGTATCTCATATTCCCTGAGAACATTGGTCCGCGTCTTAGCATAGATGAGACAAGTCTCAGCGATGGTGAATTATACACTATAGTGACCAATAAGGATGCACATGGCGGAAAGGGTGCGATAGTGGCAATCATGGCTGGAACAAAGGCCTGGGACATTGCTGAGATACTCTGGCTCATACCATTAGAGTTGCGTGAACCGGTTGAAGAGATTACAATGGATCTATCTCCGACTATGCGCAAGGCAGCTCGATTCTCTTTTCCAAATGCAACTCTTGTAGCTGACCGCTTCCATGTCCAGAAACTCGCCCTTGACGCTCTTCAGGAGCTCCGCATTCGCTTTCGATGGGATGCTCTGGATGAGGAGAACAGAAAGAAAGCTGAAGCCAAGGCGACCGGTAAAGACTATGAGCCTGAAGTGTATGAGAATGGAGACACTCGTAAGCAACTACTTGCCAGGAGTCGATATCTGCTTTTTAAATCAGCCGAGAAGTGGACTAAGTCGCAGAAAATCAGAGCAAAGATATTGTTCAATCATTACCCAGATATAGAGACTGCATACAACTTGACTCACCGTCTTAGAATGATATATGCTAAATCTAAGAGCAAAGGTACAGCTTTGCCTAAGCTGGCTCTATGGTATAACGATGTTGAAAAAGCCGGATACGAATCCTTTAAAACCATTGCAGAAACGATACAGGCTAACTATGATCAGATATTGAACTTCTTCAATAACAGATCTACAAACGCTTCTGCAGAATCTTTCAATGCCAAGATAAAGTCATTCAGAGCACAACTAAGAGGTGTGTCAGATGTTAAATACTTCTTGTTCAGACTCACTAAGATCTATGCTTAGACACATACTTTTGCGACTGATCCGAGATAATCTCTCTAAAATCCCAAAAACAACTCTACAAGAATCGAAAAATGAAGAAGGATCCCGAAAATCTCGATATCCTTCTTTTACTTAAATCTCAGCAACTTCACAGAGTGGCACCTTTTTCAGTGCCCTCCCTCAGAGGTCTGGATTTTTTGTTTCTGTATCCTTTTATTATAGGTTAGCGAGACATTCTGTCACATTCTTTTCGATGCGGGCGAGAACATCTGCATTCTCAGCCTTCTCAAACTTCTCTCCCACGATGTTCTCGTAGAGCTCGACATAACGCTCTGTAATGCCGTCTACGATCTCTGGAGTCATCTCAGGCACCTGCTGACCGTCCTGACCCTGGAAGCCGTTTGCCATAAGCCACTCGCGCACGAACTCCTTAGAAAGCTGCTTCTGCTTGTCGCCGTTTGCAAGACGCTCCTCATATCCCTCAGCGTAGAAATAGCGTGAAGAGTCTGGAGTGTGGATCTCGTCCATGAGGTAGATCTGGCCGTCCTTCTTACCGAACTCATATTTTGTATCCACGAGGATGAGTCCCATCTTGGCAGCGATCTCTGTACCTCTCTGGAAGATAGCCTGAGTGTACGCCTCAAGCTGCCCGTAATCCTCCTTGCTCACGATACCCTGAGCGATGATCTCCTCCTTTGAGATGTCCTCATCGTGACCCTCGGCAGCCTTTGTTGTTGGAGTGATGATAGGAGTCGGGAACTTCTGGTTCTCCACCATTCCCTCCGGCATCTCCACGCCGCAGATTGTGCGCTTGCCAGCCTTATACTCTCTCCATGCATGACCTGAAAGGTAGCCACGGATAACCATCTCCACCTTGAAAGGCTCACACTTGTGACCTACTGTCACCATAGGATCCGGAGTCGCGATCTTCCAGTTTGGAAGAATGTCAGTTGTCGCATCAAGGAACTTTGCCGCGATCTGGTTGAGCACCTGACCCTTGAAAGGAATACCCTTAGGGAGTACTACGTCAAATGCTGAAATACGGTCTGACACTACCATCACAAGATAGTCATCTCCGATGCTGTACACATCACGAACCTTACCGACATAGTGACCTGTCTGTCCAGGAAAATTGAAACCTGTCTTTACAATTGCTTCCATTATATTAGTTAGTTTATTTAATTCATTATACATCGTACGTCACCTTGTACGTCATTGCGACATTGTACGTCATTGCGAGGAGCAAAGCGACGTGGCAATCCCTTCTCGCGGCGCGAAGTTACTAATTTTATTCGTACTCCGTCAGCTTCAGCCTATATTTATTACTGCCGAAATTCTGAAAAAATCTACTGCCAGACCTGCTCTCAGCAGTCATTCCCGGCTTGACCGGGAACCTCCCCCACTCCCCATCAACCATGAACACAACAGGTGTCTTATGACCTTCAAGGCTAAAGCCAAGCTGCTCATAGACAGCGCCTTCAGACCACTCCAGGTCCGCATAGCTCATGATATCGTCCGGCTGCACATCCTTGACGAACGCCTTGAGCATCTTACCCATGCCACCGCTTATCCTGACACCGGGAAGCGACGCATACCTGGTCCACTCATATGAGCGTATGACCTTCTCCCCTTTGACCCATTTACGCGCATTCGAAAACGTCGCAACAGCCACAAGAGCACCGGGAGCGACATAATTGCCATCGCTGTCATTTCGAGCTAGCGAAGCGAGTCTGGAAATCTCCGATTTCCTTCCAGTATACCGCTTCAAGTACAAACCATACCTGTATTTGCATGCAGCATCGCCGTAGCTATGATTCTTATCGAGAAACCCGGCAGCAGTCTCCTTGTCTATTTTCCTGACCTCACAATTGCGCGCAAACATCGGGATGAAGACCTCCAGATGGGCCAGCAACCTTGCCTGCATCATCTCCTGCTGTCTACGCCAACGGTCTTCAGCAACCACTATAAGCTTTTGATTTTCAGCAGACAGCTCAGTCAAAAGCGCATCCATCCTTTGGGTCTGTTCTTGAGCCTCTTCCGTCGACTCCGCGATGATCGGCCACGGCACAATGCTCCTGGCATCCCCTTCTCCACAATGCACAAAAAGCACATCCTGCCCCATCCGGAGCAGGCTCTCACACTGGAATCCGTTCTGCAGAAGGAAATCCTTTATGTCTTCGGCCACCTTTTTCACAATCTGCAAAGTTACAAAAATCCTCATACACACCTCGGTCACAAAACACCAAAAGAACGTCCAAGGTGTCCCGAAAACCATATCAAAAGGTCGCTTTTTTAGACACCTCGGGCACTTTTTTGCCAATTTTTGACCGAGCAGAAGCATAATTCCCCCCCGAAAACTTTGTTTTATTATTAAATCTTTAGTAACTTAGCACTGATTTTTATTTGGCTCACACGCCAAGGGAAAAACAGTCTTGAAAAAACTCATTTCTATATTCCTGCTGTCGTTTTGTCTGTGCTTCATATCCGGAGCACAGGATTTTGTTGTGAAGACAAACACCCTTTATTGGGCCACAACGACTCCCAATGTCGGCATAGAATATAAGATCGGACAGAAATGGACGATGGAGATTGAGGCCGGATACAACCCATGGGATCTGAACAAGGCAGAAAACATGAAGATCAAACATGCACTTGTGTCTCCGGAATTCAGATACTGGTTCTGCGAGCCTCACCTCGGACATTTCCTGGCAGTAGGCAGCAACCTCGCTTATTTCAACATCGGAGCGCTTCCAGTCATGGATCTAAAGGACTCACGACTTCAGGGAAACGCCGTATCGTTGGGCCTCAATTATGGATACTCCTGGCCGATAGCACGCAGATGGAACTTCGAATTCAATGTCGGATTGGGCGTGTGGTATACCCAGTATGACAGATATGAGTCAAGAAAATGCGGAATCTTCCAAGAAACCGTATCCAAGCATTTCTTCGCACCGACATCGTTGGGCGCTTCATTCGTTTACATCATCAAATAATTGGGCCGCACATGAAGAGACTATTCATATTCACAATACTTATGCATTGCCTCGTCTGGACGTCTATTGCCCAGACCAAGCTTGAAGGTGAGCATCTCTCTTACGATGAGAACACCGTCACAGCTGCATTTGAGGTGAATTCCAAGGATGGCGTGCCCTCATTGTACAAAGAAGTAATCTTGCCTTATATATATAATGGTAAGGACACACTGTGGTTCGAATCGTTCGAGGTCTATGGCAAGGGACGTTACAAGAGACAGATGCAGGAAGAGTGTCTGAAAGGAAACCCGGAATGGGACCTTAGCGACAACAGCGTCCTGGCCGGCAAAGTATATCACTACGAGTCTTCGGTCCCTCTTAAAAGATGGATGACTTCAGCCACATTGGGCATCAAACGATATATGACAGGATGCCAGTGCTCAAAAGGACACGAAGAGTTCTCTCTCCTCCATCAGGACAACATCTTCAAGGAGCCTCAGATGCCGGCAAGAAGAATTCCTGAATACACGGTCACAGACGTTCAGCCAGCATGGGATTTCGGCAATGTCGACCTTCTTGTGAAGTTTACCGTAAACGACATTGAGATGGATCCTGACATCTTTGAGAACGCACGCACATTCGGCCTGATCCTCAACGCCGTCGACAAGATATATTCAGACGAGCGCTACAGCCTGCAGAGGATCGAAGTCTCAGGCTATGCATCTCCGGAAGGATACATCGGCAAGAATGGCGAACTTGCACGAGATCGTGCTAATGCATTGGTCAACTATATCATCCAATCCCGACCGCAATACAAATTGTCGCGCAAATCATTCCGCATCTGCAACGGATATGAAAACTGGGAGGGACTCAGGCTGGCTCTCGCCGATTATGAGATCGAAGAAAAAGACGCCGTCCTGGAAATCATCCAGAGCAAAGATTCTTATAAAGGCAAGAAGATAAGATTGAAGGCATTGAAGAATGGTGCAGTCTGGAAACAGCTGCTTGACGAGATCTTCCCTCACCTGCGAACTGCACGTTTCCTTGGAGTGTATTTCGACTCTGTCCAAGACAATGCAATTGATGAGATCAATGCAGCAAATGAAATGATCCGCAGAGGCGAGTTTGCCCAAGCGTACGACCGATTGCTTCCTTTCGAGGGAGATTTCAGGGCATACAATTCCATTGGAGTGTCGCTCATGATGCAGGGATTGTTCGAGGAGGCTCTCCCTTGGTTTGAAAAGGCTAAGGAAAACGGATCAGACTCCGCAGCACAGAACATCGAAGCCATCAAAGCCGAGCTCGAATATGAAGCAGAGCAGAAAAAGCTCATCGAGGAATATCTAAAGAAATACGAATAAATCAACAATAATTATTATTAACCAAAAATTAAGTACCATGAAACTAACAAAATTGATGTGCGCTGCTTTTGCAGCTGCCGTTGCTTTGGCATCTTGCCAGAAGGAAGCTCCTGTAGAAGAGGCTAAGACTTACAAGAGCGTTGAGGTTTCTATCAACAACGTTGAGATGGGCACTAAGGCTCTCGGTTCTACTGAGGATCTCACAGGCAAGAAGATCCAGCTCAACTCACTCCAGTTCTTCTTCTCTGACGGTACAAGCTTCTACGCAGCAAAGAATGCTGACCAGACTCCATCTGATGTATACATCGATGCGACAGAGCTTGCAGCAATGAATGGAAACATTTCACTTGCATTCCACTTCCTCCCACCATCAGTAAAGGAAGTTCTCGTAGTAGGTAACCTCCCTGAGCTTAATGTATCGAACAAGACTGGTCTTGACAGAACATTGGAAATCGCTTACAATCAGGACGTAACAAACTTCCCTCTTTATGCTGAGGGCGCTATGACAACAAACGTTGTCAATGACCACGAGCAGGGAAACAACGGCCACGTATCAAACGTTTACAAGGTGACTCTCAACGTAGTTCCACGCGTTGCACGTTTCGAGGTAAAGAAGATCGGCTGTAACGTAACTACTGCAAACAAGACTATCACTGTGAAGTCTTTGGCATTTGCTGACTTCTATGACAAGTGCGACTTCAGATCAGGTCTCGTTGACGTGAACTCTCTCCGTTCTGTAGAGCTCACTCAGCAGGGTATCTTCAACTACTTCGCAAACTCTATGAACAAGTCAAAGTGGAACAATGACTTCTTCGATGGCGAGGAAGGCAGCAGCCCTGAGGTTGTATTGACAAAAGAGAACAAATCTGTAGACATCAACGTCGCTTACAACTTCTTCACAGGTGGTCACAGCACATCTCCTCTCCACCTTTTGAACATCATTGAAAAGGTTGGCGAAGGCGAGGACAACCCAGCATACCTCTACACTAACACTTACAAGATGAACAGCGGTTCTGTACTCAGCAGCTTCGAGCCTGGCAAGATCTACAGAATGGACCTCGTGTTCAATGAGGACAACCTCCAGCACCAGGACAGATGTCTTGACATCACTGTAACTGTTGCTTCATGGGATCTCATCCTTGTAACTCCTGAGTATTAATATTATTACTCACTGATTTGAAAAAACTCAGAAACATATCTATGATCATGATGCTGATATGGGGGCTCTGCAGCTCCTGTATCAGCGAGGATCATAGTGATTGTTACAACCGCTACTGGCTGGAACTAAGTTATCTGGGTGACGGCACCGAGGATATATTCCAGGAAAAGATAGACAAGGTACACATGTATATCTTTGACCAGAACAGTACATGCGTGTATGAAAAGGAGTTTTCTGAACAGGAAGTCCGCAGCCAAAGCACATTGCTTCCGAAGATGGCCGAAGGCAAATACAATATCGTATGCCTCGGAAATCCATATAAGACAGGCGTGCATGGCCTTTCTACAAGTGACTGGCAGGATGTACTTTTCTCGGGAAATGACCCTAACTACCTTGCATCTCTGGAATACGTGATCGAGCCGTATTCAATGAAAAAACAGGAGAGCAGCTCAACTGCAGTATTTGCCTGCTCTCATTATGACATAAGCGTCATCATCGAAGGCGCGCCGGTGTCAGACAAATTACCGTCTGTGGTAATCTCCGGCACAGCGTCCCATACTGATTTCACCAACAAAGTGTGCGGTGAACCGATAGACTACAAAATGGCAGTTGCAAGAGAAGAAGAATATCTTGTCTCTTCGTGCAACATATTCAGACA
Source organism: Bacteroidales bacterium (assembly GCA_017560625.1). Taxonomy (GTDB): domain Bacteria; phylum Bacteroidota; class Bacteroidia; order Bacteroidales; family UBA932; genus Cryptobacteroides. Next base: position 8,763 of record JAFZEP010000037.1, on the reverse strand, counting down.
TCTGAATCATCAGGATGTAAACCTTAAGGTGCTTGCCGAAGACGGAAGCGGGTTGGCAGTGGTGAACTTCCAGGACTTCATTTCCAGACATGGCATTGATTGCACAAAGCAGGAGGTGCATATTCCTTTCAAGGTGACATTCAGGTCTGCAGATGTCGAAATTACACTCCCAGGATGGGAGGACACTCCTGTTTTACCTGATTTCAATTAACAATGCATAGAATAAGCAACATATTTTATCGTTTCGCAGCATTTATTTCAGTGCTTGCGGTTGCTGTTTCGTGCATATCGGGAAAGGGCCACCTGGATGTTCAGCAGAACAGACTTGCTACGGTCCTTATGAAGTTTGATGTGTCAGCTGACAATGCGCAGGTAAAATCTGCAGACGGACTGACACAGGCTGAAAAAGCCATCAATACCCTGAGAATATATGCGTTCACCGACGGTAAGAACGTCGGCCATTACTATCAGGGGTCATCTGTCGAGACAGACATCCTCATGGACATCACCATGATCAATGTCAACACTACGACAGGAAAGCAGAATATCAAGTTCTACGTCATCGCAAATGAGACATCTATGGTTGTTGAGGAGACGATGCCTAAATTCAATGAGATGACAACTGAAAAAGAACTTAACGATTACAGATTCATCGCAATGAACGAATCAGACGGTGTGCCCATGTTCTGCTGCGACACAGCGATGCTGAACATGAAGGCCTTCCGATCTGTGAACACCATATCTGGAAATGCCAGCCAAACAGGCCATGAGGATCACCAGATTCTTGCCAGGACTCTTGATTTCGAACTCAAGCGCCCGATAGGAAAGATTTCATTCATGGCAGCAAAAAAATCTTCATCTACACCGGACGTCGTATTCAACAGCGTATCTCTTCTTGCATCAGGAACAAGGCAGTATAACTACCTGATGCCGCAGGATGAGGATTTCCTCAAGACATTGGCTCCAGGCCTCAACGACAGGCCGTTCTTCAACAGCACATCACCATACACGGTCACAGCTACAGAAGAAGACGGACACGAAGAAATAGCGTCGCTCTACTGCGCAGAATTGCCATACGGTTCGGAGGAATGGAATACGCCTAACAACGACAACTCTGCAGTACTCAAAGTCGAGTATTCGATGGGACAGGGTGCAGACTTAAGAAACGTATACATCTACCTCCCTCCTATTCTGAGAAATCAGTGGGTGAAGGTAATGTGCACCGTCAGCGGACAAGGACAGATTGTGGTCCGATATACAGTACAGGACTGGAACCTTGTCATCGGTTCGGATGAAGACGGTGATGGAGAAGAAGATTATATCGTGTTCGATTATCCTACCCACACATACATTCTGCCATCTCTTCCGACTCAGGACAACCCATATCCGGATCCAGACCCCAACGGAGGTCCGGCTATAAGACCACACATGAGTATTCAAAATCCGTTCTGCGGATATTTCCAGATTCTGTATCCGGAAGGACAGAAGTGGTCTCCGACAATCGTGCGCGTGGAAAACGGAAATGCTCAGGTGTCAGACTACGCAATCAAGGTCTACAAAGTCGACAGATATGGCAACGAAGTCGACGTGACCAACCATAATGAGACATATGGACTCAACGAGGATCAGAGTTCATACTTCAAGATCGAGGTAGTGCCTTCAGAGGCAAAGAACGTTGGTTCGAAGGTATACCTTGGAGTCACAGCCGAAATACAGGGATTCGGTCATGCAGAATACCTTCTCATCAATGGAAGTCAGGCGGAGCACTTCTGGCCTGCAGAAGGAGGTAATGACCCAAGCGTTTTAATAATTACACAGGTTGAAGAGGGTCAGTAACATATTCGCATTCATCATGCTTCTTGTTTGCTTGTCATCTTGTATAAAGGAGACAGGCAGTTACGTGCCCCATGTCGACCGAGGTATTGTGATCGACTTCAGCGCGGATGCATCTACAAAGGCAACCGTCGGTAGCATATCTTATGAGTCTCACGTAGACCATCTGGATATCCTGGTCTTCAAGATGGACGGCAGCCTGTATTGGCATGAAAGGGTGCCTGTAACATCATCAACCGGATCGCACACACTGGCTGTAGGCACACAGTACTTCGCCCAGAAGGATGCATCCGGAAATGTGGTTTCACATCCTCGTTATAATGTGCATGTCCTTGCAAACTGTCCGAATGAGATCACTTTCAATGAACAGAGCAGGACACTGATCATGAGCTCGACAGGAGGCGCCGCCAAGGAATACCGCACAGCGGGTGAAATCGGATCCGTCATCATGCAGGAGCCGAATCTACACCTTTCAGGACTCAATCTTCCTGCTGCACCGTCTTCATTCCTGATGCACTCGTTGGCCGGCTCTGTCTACTTGAGCGACGATGACACAGAAAAGAACATTGTGATTGACGCCCAGCTCAAGCGTGCTGCTGCAAAGGTCATCATAACTATCAAGGAAGGTGAACGTGTCGAGTTCACCGAGGGCGATGATTTCGGAGCATCCAACCTTTTCAATGAAAGCGAGGGCGGAACGTATTACATCCGCAATCTCCCATATAAGACCACACTTTTCCCACAGGACAGATTGACATCTGAGAAGGACAATCTTCTTACAACCGTAAGGACTAACAATGCTCATTTTAGCTGGAATCCTTCATCGTATCTGACTGATACAGAGAAGCTGAAAGGAGAGACCAGTCATCGCGACGAGGTATCCCTTGTAACTTATGTCTATGAACACAGCTGGACCAACCAGGGAGTATTCGAATATGAGCCTTGCGCTGTGGTCAATCTTCCGCTCATTTCAATCAAAGACGAAGGCGGATATGAGGTTCATGCCAACAGCTGGTACAAGATCCCACTGACCAAAGGCACTACATTCGAGAGAAACAACTGCTATAAGGTGAATGTAATCATCAATTATGCAGGAGCGACCTCTGTAATGGAGCCTATCGTTGTTCCTGACATCAATTACGAGGTCATCAACTACAGGGATCAGAACAACGGATGGAACACAGCGTCCGTCAACGTGAGCCAGTCAGACAGGCCTAAATACCTCACAATCAGCGACACTGAAGTGGAGATGCACAATGTGACATTCAATGAAGAGATCAAATTCACATCATCTTCCGACGTCACCGTGACAGTCACAGAAATATATTATTACAACAAGTTCGGAGTGAAGAAGACTGTTACGAACAACAACCTCGTAAAGGTCTCAGCAACTCCCGGACTATATGGTGCTATAAGCGTCAACAGCTCTCTTCCTGTGAATAATACTCCAAGATATATAAAGGTGAAGGTCTCTAATGGAGAGGTGCAGGACAAGACATTCCTTGTAACTCAGTATCCATTGGAGTACATCACAAATATCCAGGGATATTATTCATACAGATCTGATTTCGGAGGCACGACATATGAGAAATATGCAAGCAGCAAGTATGTAGCAGTGGGAAACTGGAATGAATCAGGCAAGAATTGGAAGAGCTATTACAATGCCGGAGGAAGTGACACGAAGTACTTCTTTACTTCAAAGGTCGCGACCCAGAAGAGCGATGGTACCTCTACGATTAATTACTACAAATGGGGTAATAATAATAAAGTTTCAACGACTTCAGTAGCTCTCAACAACGGACGAATGTACAATGTGAAGCTGACTTCGTCTTCCGGAGAATACTCCCTTGGCGTGCCGAAGCTTGACAGTCGAGGATACACAGAGAACAGTGTGGAAAACTCAAAGCTCGTATGTCCGTCATTCATGATCGCATCTCAGTTGGGAGCCACCTATGCTCCTACATCAGTAGAGCAGGCAGCCAGCCATTGCAGTCAGTATGTCGAGACATATAAGGACAGCTCAGGAAACGTGATTCATCTGGATGACTGGAGACTCCCGACAGAGGAGGAGATCAAGATCATCATCAAATTCCAGTATGTTCAGGATGCAGCAATGGACGAGGTGTTGTCCGGAAGATATTATTGGAGTGCGACAGGTCAGGTAGAGAACACAAAATCCTCAAGTGCATCCGGTTCGAACAGTGCGGTAAGATGTATTCGTAATGCATTTTAGAGAATGGACATGAAAAGACTTATTACATATATATTGATCGTTCTGCCCCTTATCGTGGCAACATCCTGTCATGAAGAGGTGCTTGTTCCTGATGTACAGACTGAGGGAATAGTACTGGACATTGACGTAGTGGTGCCCGATATGTACGACATCGACACCAAGGCTGTGGACCCCGACGGAAAGGGTGTCCAGAACATCGTATTATATTGCTTCGATTCATATGGACTTTTCATCACGACTGTGTCTCTGACCGGAGACGAGCATAATCCAGATGCGTCGCAGCCGTCTCTCTCAGGATCTTTCAAGGCGACCGTTCCCGACCACACTCATGTCGTACATATCGTAGGAAACCAGAACCTGGTAGGATTCACGGAGGAGGACTATAGAAACAGGTCGGAGTATGAAGTGATGTCAGCGCTGGAAGCTTCTGCAGGACGAATGGTCTATTGGGCCCGTCAGAGCGTGGATGAGCTGAAGGCAAAACAGGCAAGCGGTAAGCCTGTAGAGCTTATCCGTAACCAGGCTAAGGTCACAGTGGAGGTGAGCAACAACATTCCTTTCGTCGTAGAGGGTTTTGTCGTCACAAACACCAATGCATTCGGAACGATTGCTCCTTATAACAGAAATGAATCTGTATTTGAGGCGCCGTATATGTCGAATCCATTCATCACTGTACCAGAGGATGATTCACGACTGGGTGATTTCATGGACGTGCGTGGCACCATGGAGGAATATATCTTCGAGACAGACAACTCCATCGACAACCCTGTCAACGTGATCATCAAGGGAAGATACAACAATGGCCAGTCGCAGTATTACCGAGTAGTCATGATGGATGCAGACGGCAACCAGATGCCGATTCTGCGAAATTACCACTATACGGTTGTCATAGCAGACAAGCTTTCATATGGTCAGAGTACTTTCGGCGAAGCTCTTGTTGCTGCCGCCACCAACAATGTATGGCTTACAATCGGTGATGATATCCCGGAAATCTATGGACTGGACTACATCCTTGCAGTAGATGAGACCGCTGTGGTTATCGATGAAAGCGAATTCCTCACACCGAATCTGAAGACACTGTACTATACTGTCAAACGTGCTGACGGCACGGCTCTCAAAGATTCGGACAAGCCAACAGTGGAATGGCTTGACGGCAACACCGTAGCATACAATAATTTGACTAACGATTTCAATCGTTCAACCGGCAGAGGTACCATCACAATCACTTTGCACGATTTGGGCGATCAGAAGCGCAAAGAAGGTACGCTTATGGTGAAAATAGGCCGACTTTATAGAAAGATAAAGGTGACTACAATCAGAAAGCAGTCATTTACTCCAGCGTGGGCCTCTACTGAAGTGTACGGACATACGACCGGTGAACATCTCACTCTTGTATTCAGTGTATCGGAAGACTGTCCATCGGAGCTCTTCCCTCTTGAAGTATTGGTGTCAACTGATATCCTTGATGTCAGACATGAGTCGGGCCTGCAGTTACCTGTCAGATTTGCAGATGAGACAGGAAAGTACTACGGAGAGGCCGGTCTGAGCGACTATAAATATGTATTCACTGTGGAATCTCCAGGCAGTCAGAGAATTTACTTTGAGAACATCTTACCTCAGGCGGGAGGAATGTCCAAGATTGTCATAGAAGCAGAGCATTTCAATAAGCTTGAGAAGGCATTCACCTTCTCGACATCGACTGTAAATAAGGCCATTATCCTGCATGACCTTTACTCTTATTCTGCCACATTGCCTGCCGACGACCCTATCCTTTATTATCTTGTACCTCAGAAGATCAACGCACACATCGAGTTTAAGACTCATGTCGGCGAGCTATATGACTCTGCAAGCCAAGGAAAAGACGGAACTATTGTCAGCGGAGGTGAGACCAAATATGTCAAGTATCTGCCAGTGGGAAACGATGACGAGTTCTTATTCTATTCTAAGTACCTTTCTCATGAAGAGACTCCTCATGATTGTGATTTCAATTTCTATCCTATCCAGCAGGAACTTTGGGGAACTGGCGGACGAGTGTATGGCTACACCAAGAGTGCGACTTACTCTGGAGAGAATTATGGTGCGTCATTCCATATGTTGACCAACTCATCAAGGAGCAGTGAGGTTGTGCGAATCTCATCAAATCCGTCTGGACAGCCATCCGTAACAGGAAATGGCACATGCAAAGGATCACAATATCGTTCCGTAATCTTCGAGCTAGGAAACTACCATCCGTTCAGTTTTGCGGCTCAGCTTGACTACAACGAGTCAGGAATGACCGGAACTGTTGTCAACGATGGATCTGAAGAGGTAATCGACGTGCTGACATGGCCATATATCCCAGATAGACAGGTGGAGATTGCATTTGATGTCACAAGCTTCCGTGGAGTTGACGGAAAAAGCGTGGATCCTTTCGGAACTGCCTTCGACATCTATATAGAGGCGCCTATGCTCGAGCTTGGAACTCTGCCGGCAAACATGTCCGGAAAGGTGCGCAAGCATAGCAGCAAGGAGGGTGTATTTGTATACTCTGTAGATGCTGATCGCGAGAATGAGAGAAAAGCTGGAACATCGGCAGCTTTGCTGAAAGATGAGACCGGTGCGAATCAGTCCGGAGAGCGAAAGGTGATACCGTTCAGAGTCAATGACATCGTAAGTGCCGGAGACATCAGGATATACTCACAGGTAGAGAATGTCGTTTACAACGAAAAGATATTCCGTGTGCAGAATCAATCCATTTCCGGCCGACTCAGGTATCTGAAGGATGGAAAGACATATGATGTTCCAAATGAGGGTTTTGTTGTGCTTGAGAGAATCAAGACATACAACCGAATCGGAACAGTTACCATAGGAAATCTGACAAATGGCCAGAACATGAACATCAGACTTCGCAGCGAGTATACATATAGCTGGTACAACGACCCTGTGAAGATCCAATATGCCGAGGTTGTGACAGGTGCGTCATTGATCTATGAAAAGGAATTCCCTAGTCTGGACGCATTGTATGCAGCAGCAGCTTCTGGTGATATAGTCCTGGAGTAAATTCACCCCAGGACCGTTGCATCACATTATTACATCTGCTTCACAAGCCAATCCATTGCTGTGCCCTCTGAATAGTCATTGAGGAGTGGCACCCATGAGAAGTGGCTGATCATCTGCGGGATACCGAACTTCTGCATATGAGCGTCGTCGTAGATCTGGATAAGGTCATTTGTTGCGCCAAGACGCTCGCGTGCTCCATAGTATGCATATGAGCTGATCACCTTGCAAGTCACGTCAGAATCAGCATGAACGAAGTACATAGGGAGGTTGCAGAATGCCTTTGTATCAATGTCTGCAAGGGTCATATCAGTGCCGTCCCATTTGTAGACCTGACCCTGGAATGCCTTTTCAATGTCGTCCATGAACTGGCCGTCGTACTTCTCCTCAACCTTATGAATAGGAACGATAGGGTCCATAGCGCAGCATGGAACCGCCGCCTTGAAACGATCTGGGAACTGCATCATGAATCTCATTGTACAGCCACCACCGCTTGATGCTCCAGCACAGAAAAGCTTAGATCCGTCCACCTTTCCTTCTGCGATGAGGGTGTCGATGAATGCCATCTGAAGGGCATTGTTGCGGTCTACAAGCTTGATCTTCTCAGGATCGAGAGATGCGCTGTATGAATAGTTCGGATTAGCGATAGCGAACATGAGGGTTGCACAAGGAACACCAGCTTCAGGAAGCGAAGTCACGCAACGGTTGGCTGTAACTGCTGTCATGAGATCGCGGTTGTACTCACCGCCACCGATCTGCCATACGAGGAGAGGTGCATTCTCAATGACATTACCCTTTTCATCCTTTGGAAGGTGAAGGATGTACTCTCTTGTGATGCCGGCATATGTGAACTCGCCCTTGATGCAGTCATCAAGAACTGCAATGCGCTTGTCATTTACCTTGTCAAGAGCGACATTAAGATTCGAGTCAGCCGAGCAAACGAGCTGCCATGGCTCACTACGCCACATCTGTCCTCTCTGACCATTGATATTGAATGGTTTAGCCTCAATACGGAGAACATTCTTATTGCGAGTGACAACGATGCCGTCATCCTCATGAGCGACGAGTGCTCCTCCTGTCACAGGATCTACGAATCCGTCAGGAGCGTTGTTGACAAGGTCAAAGTCCGCAGCTGTAAGGCCTTTCAAAGACTTAGGATTGCTTACTGTGATCTCGATTGCATCGACCATGAGGCTTCCGATGTCACCTACTCTGGTGTATGCTACAACATTCTCTACAACTGCCGGCTCCTTAGGGCCGCCACATGAAGCCACAGCAACTGCCGAAGCAATGAAAAGCAAAGTTTTAAGTTTCATAAATATTGGGGTTATTTAGTCCGATTGCAATATTACATAAAAAAGAGCAGACAAATTGCGTTCGTCTACTCTTTTTTCTCCTAATACTCCTCCTCGTTCCAGAAGAAATCATCCTTTGACGGATAGTCAGGCCAAATGTCTTCGATGCTCTCGTAAACCTCGCCATCATCCTCAAGCTCCTCAAGGTTCTCAACAACCTCAAGCGGCGCTCCAGAACGAGTAGCATAGTCGATGAGCTCATCCTTGGTTGCTGGCCAAGGTGCGTCCTCCAAACGGTACGCAAGTTCAAGTGTCCAATACATAGTTTATAGATTTAATTGATTAATAATCAACGATTTTGTATAT
>JAFZEP010000036.1 GCA_017560625.1 Bacteroidales bacterium | reverse complement strand
GTCTACTGCGCGGAGCACCTTGCTGCTCACCTTGCAGATAAGTATCCTGACATCCGTGTCCGCCTCATTCATCGTGAACAAAATATTTCAGCGCAAATGTAACAAATAAGGCCGACTGTGAAAGTCGGCCTTGTCTGTCAGAATATACTGTCGAGTTTCTGGCAGCCTCCGAGGTTGCCCTCTTTCTGCGGGATGCCTTTGAAGAGAATGAAACCGAACACCAGTGCAACTGCTGCTATAATGTAGACTCCGGCATATGCCCAAGGAGAAATGACATCAAAGAAATAGTCCACATCCTTGAGTGACGGGATCCTGCTCACGATGAATGCCATGGTGTTGTTGGTAAAATGCATGAGCATGGTGAGTTTGAGCGATCCGGTCTTGTAATATACGTAGCCGAAAACAAGTCCCATGAAGAATGCAGGGACTGCCTGCCAGAGGTTCATGTGGATTGCACCGAAGAACAGGGCTGAAATGATGATCGCCCATGTCGGTCCCACCTTGTTCAGGAGGCCTCTGAGTACTACACCTCTGCACAGCCACTCCTCGAAGAACGGCGCGAAGATTAAAACAGAAAGCACTGTCACCCATGCCGGGCCGTTGAGGAGCTTCTCCATCGCCTTTACCATTTCCTCCGACATTTCGGGCAGGAGCAGACTGACAGGCTCGATCACGAATGCTGTTGCAAGCGCCATGACAAATGCTGCAAATGCCATGGTGAAGCCCTTTCTGCTTCCGAAGCTGTTGCTGTCGATTGCATAGCTGGTGACGAATCCGTCGTTATGTCTGCTGACAGATGATGCGTAGATCATTGCAGGGATGAACATGAGCGGATAAGCGATCAGCATTCCATAGGTGTCTACTTCATGCTGGTAACCTAGCGCCATGAAAGGAGCCAGAATCATTGTGCCGATGAATACGCCCACTGCCATTAGCGCCACAACCCACATGAGGTTGGTGTAGCTTGGCATGAAATTGTCGTAGTTTGACAGGAGGTCATATGACCTTCTGCCTTTATGTCCTTTGAAGAATCCCATGATGACGTTTATTTATAAAGAGGTGTAGGGTAAATGCCCCGGTCTGCGAATTCTTGGAACTTTGCGACAACTCCCGGTCTGTCTTCCTTGAATGTGACTCCGAACCAGCGTGACGGTGTGGTGAGGACCTCAGTCTTGCCTGTGCCGTCATGGATCATGCAGTCAATAGCGTAAGGGATGTAGAATTCGGCCTTGAGTTCTGCGATGTTCTTTTCGAGGAACTTCTCGAAGATGGCTGCGCTCTTGCTGAAGTAGTCAGGAGTGAATCCCCACATGTTCATCGAGCAGAGGGCCTTGCCGTCGAGCTCGACCATTTCCTGGGTGATGCTGTTCTCTCCGTATACGTTTCCGTCTTCAGCTCGCGCAATCTTGTGGTGCTCCACAACTGTGCTGAGGACTCCGTCTGCTCCTGTTGTGCAGATGCCTCTCGACACTGCTCCAGACTCTGAAAGGGTGTTCTCAAGAGCAAATCCTACAAGACAGAACTCGCCGCTCTTGCCTTCGTGTGCTCTGAGCCAGTCTGCAATGACCTTGAATGAGTCCTTTCCGTAGTAGTCGTCACCATTGATCACAGCGAAAGGCTCGTTGATGGCCTCAGCTGCCATGAGTACGGCATGGGCTGTGCCCCAAGGCTTTACGCGATCAGGATTGAGTGTGAACTGTGATGGGATCTTGTGCAGTTCCTGAGTTACGAACTGGAACTCGAGAGGTGTGCCGTCGATGCATTTGACGTTGCTGTATTTTTCCTTCACGGCCTTTTCCATGTCAGCCTTGAAGTGATCGCGTACGATGTATACCACTTTGCCGAATCCAGCCTCTACTGCGTCATAGATGGAATAGTCGATGATGGTCTCGCCGTTTGGGCCGAGCCCGTCCATCTGCTTGAGTCCGCCATAGCGGCTGCCCATTCCGGCAGCAAGTACCAAAAGTGTAGGTTTCATATTATTCATATTAATGTTTCGTTAAAATCTCTCAAAAATAACTATTTTTGCCGAAGAGTTTGTTGATTGTTATGGAAATTTGGCAAAAGATAAAGAAAATGTACACCGGCCAGAACAGCTGGTTCTCGTGGTTCGTGACTTTGTGGATACTTTATTTCACATGGTCATGGCTCTTCGGATCGGGAAATACGATCTTCCACTGGATCGATGCCAAAAAGGAGTTCCGCAGTCAGAATGAACAGATAGAATTCTACAGGAACGAGATCGAGAAGATGGACATGATCCTTGATCAACGCGAGTCCAACATCGACACGCTGGAGAAATTTGCCAGAGAGCAATATCATTTTGCTGCGCCTGGTGAGGATGTGTATATAATAGAATAAGACGCTGTCTGACAGCGTCTTATTCTATTATATACACATCCCGGTCCGGATAGGATTAGAATCCAGTGTAAGTCCAAGGGGTGATCACTCTGAGCTCTTCCTTCACCGATTCAGGAACGTCGAGTGTCTCGATGAATTCTGCGATGACCTCGTGGTTGATTCCTGCTCCTGTGCGTGTGAGAGCCTTGAGGGTCTCGTATGGGTTAGGGTAGTTCTCTCTGCGGAGGATAGTCTGGATGGCCTCTGCCACGACAGCCCAGTTTCTTTCAAGATCTGCTCTGAGTGCGTCCTCGTTGAGGATGAGCTTGCCGAGTCCCTTCTTCAATGAATTGAGTGAGATCATAGAGTGTGCAAGCGGCATTCCGATGTTGCGGAGCACTGTGGAGTCGGTGAGGTCACGCTGCAGACGTGAGATCGGGAGCTTCATCGAAAGGTGGGTGTAGAGTGCGTTTGCCACTCCGAAGTTGCCCTCTGCGTTCTCGAAGTCGATAGGATTTACTTTGTGTGGCATAGCTGAAGATCCTACCTCTCCTGCCTTCACCTTCTGGCGGAAGTACTCCATTGAAATATATGTCCAGATGTCGCGCGCGAAGTCGATGAGGATTGTGTTGATTCGGCGCAGGCAGTCGAAGAGTGATGCGAGGTTGTCGTAGTGCTCGATCTGGGTTGTAGGGAATGACCTCTGAAGGCCGAGTGATGCCACGAAATCATTGCCGAATGCGATCCAGTCTACAGCAGGATAAGCCACCTTGTGTGCGTTCATGTTTCCTGTCGCACCACCGAACTTTGCAGGATATGTAAGAAGCTCGAACTGACGGATCTGCTCCTCAAGACGCACTGCGAACACATTGAACTCCTTGCCTACGCGTGTAGGTGATGCCGGCTGGCCGTGTGTCTTTGCAAGCATCGGGATCTCAGCCCAGTCTGCCGCCATGCCCTTGATGAGGCCGAGAACTTCCATGAGCAGAGGTTTAAAGCTCTGCTCAATAGCCTCCTTGAATGAAAGAGGAACCGATGTGTTGTTGATGTCCTGTGATGTGAGGCCGAAATGAACGAACTCTCCCCATTGGAGGATGTCCATCTCCTTGAAGCGGTCCTTGATGAAGTACTCGACTGCCTTCACGTCGTGGTTTGTCACCTTCTCGATCTCCTTTACCTTGGCTGCATCCTCCGGAGTCATGTTCCTGTAGATGTCTCTGAGCGCCTCGAATTTCGATGCGTCGAAATCTGCAAGCTGAGGGAGTGGAATCTGGCAAAGGGCGATGAAATATTCGATCTCTACGCGGACGCGGTATCTGATGAGTGCGTACTCGCTGAAGTATTCTCTAAGTGGTTCTGTCTGACGTGAATAACGTCCATCGATAGGCGACACCGCCAAAAGTGAATGATTGTCCATTTCTGTCCGTTTATTATTTGAGTTGCAAAGATAGGAAAAATAATGTCTATTTTGCCGTAACCACTTAATCAATAATTGGAAAATAGTGAAAAAAGTTTATCTTTGCGCCCCCAAATAATGGGGTATTTTTGCACAATTATTAATCAAAATCATACAGTTAAATGAAAAATCTACTTAAAGTGTCGCTTATGGCCACTCTGGCTGCATTCTGTGTCCTTTTCACAGGATGTAACAAGGAAGGCTACGGCGAGTTCTCTCTTTCTGTAAAGGAAGTAGGAGCAGACTATGTTGAGCTCTCTGTCACAGCGCCAAGTGCTGTGGAGATGTACTATCTCATTTCAGAGGAGCCTACTCTTGTTTCTGATGCTGTGCTCAAGAAGAATGGTACAGCTGTGAACGTACAGCCTGGACAGATCGTGAGAATTGACAACGGTATCGTTCAGGATACTCACTACTACCTCTATGCTGTTGCAGCACTCGAGGGTGGTTCATTCTCAGGCAGAATCGAGCTTGAGTTCACAACAAAGAAGTATCATTTCGACGAGACTGTGAAGATCGTTGAGACATACTACGATGGTTTTAAGGTGCATGTGACTGTGCCAGAGAAGGTTAAGGAAGCAGGTCACGTACTCCGCTATGGCTACACCAGCCTTGCTACTTACAACAAGGCAACAAAGCTTTATGGTACAACAGACGTAGCTCGTCTGATTCAGAACGGTAACATCGGTGGCCGCTACATCAAGAACGACTCTACAATGGTGTACAACGCTGAGAACCTCTATGAGATCGTTGACGGCGAGGAGCTTGACATTCACGAGGATATCTTCCCTAATGAGCCAGGTCTTTTCCTCGTAGGAGAGTTCAGATGGGGCGCATCAAAGGAGGAAATCGAGCAGGAGATCGGTATCTCAGGCTGGTATCCTTCATACATCATCCCTCTCTATGACTGGCAGTCTGAGATGTGGACAGGTGAGTTCCAGAAGGTTGAGTTCAAGATGAAGGCTCCTGCAGAGCTTGAGGCAGAGTTCGATGTAGATGTATACGACATCAGTCCGCTTGACGCAAAGATCTATTTCGAGCCGGATGAGAATGTATATATGTATGTATACATGATCATGGATGACTCTACATACAACACATTGGCAGACCTCTGCGGCGGCGAGGAGAACGTTCAGTGGTTCATCGCTTCAGTAGGTGGCTACTATGAGGGTGCTACAATGGGTATGGGCACAATGGAGATCAACGCTACATCGATGTTCACTGAGCCTCTCAACAAGGATACACGCTACAGAATCCTCATCAACGCTTGGGGTGATGCTCAGGGTAAGACTCAGAAGTATATTGTCAAGGAGTTCAGAACAAAGGCGGCTACACAGCCTAAGCCAGTGATCGAGGTTACAGCACTTGAGGCGAACGATCCATACTTCGCATCATTCAATATCAAGGCAGGAAAGGACAAGAACGGCAACGTTCAGCCTATCGCCGGAGCATACTATGCTGTAAACTATACAAGAGAGTGGCAGCTCATGTTCAACCAGGAGGCTACTTACGAGAGCCTTCTCAAGGGCAACTACTCGTTCACATCTGACGAGCTCGCCAAGATCAACTCTCCTGAGGGTCTCAACTTCTCAGTGTACACACTCGACGGTGAGGTTACACGTATGGCAGTATACGGATGCAACGACGAGTATACATTCAACACTGTAGACCCTTCAGACCAGGAACTTGCAAACGGTATTGCAAGAGGTTGGGCTGACTACAAGGCCCCATATGCAGAGGGCAACGGTCCTGTGTCATCATACAGCTCTGTAGCTGAGAAGATCTCAGGTGTGTGGACTGCAAGCGCTAAGCTTCGTGCAAAGCAGATCGTAGACGAAGAGACAGGTGACTACGAGTACTACAACGTGACTCACAAGTCAAGAGTGGAGATCGCAGCAACAATGCCTGAGCTTCCTTCACCGATGCCGGATTCTGTATACACTCTCTATGGCGGCAACAAGGCTGACGTGGATGGCATGTACGAGGAGCTCCAGATGCTCTCAGACATGTTCGAGGAGTATCGTCTCAACGGCCACAGCCGTCTTCTCGGTACAGGCTTCCTCGATTTCGACTACTACAGCACAGGCGGACGTCTCGACTGGTATTCACCATACGACCTCTTCGTAGCTAGAGACTATGTTTCAGTTGATGTTGCTCAGCTCATCTATGACTTCGGTCCTAAGTGGTTCTTCGAGGTGCAGGCTGACGGTACTGTGATCGTTCCATTCACAACATACTATCTCCCACCAATGCACAACTGGCCAGGCTATTCATTCTATGTCGGCGGTGTAGGTGAGGCAAACGGTGGTCAGGTGGCGATCTATGAGGCTACTGAGCAGTATCCTGGATTCCCTGTGGAGATCTCTGAGGACGGCAACACAATCGTTATCAAGCCTATCAACTATGAGGGAGCTCTCCTTTACATGAATGCTCTCGGATTCAGCGATGATGCAATCATGCAGGGTACAGTGGAGATCGTTGCTCCTGTAATCTCTGAGATCACTCTCACAAGAGGCTGGGACGGCACTAAGTCAAACCTCAGCAATGTGGCTCCTGAGAAGGTTTCAGCTTCGTTGAAGACTTTCGACGGTACTCCAGCTCAGGCTCCTATGGTACGCAAGGTGGGTTCTATGACAGACTTCAGCAAGCTTCCTGAGGTGAAGACTGTAGAGACTGTGACAGTTGCGACAGAGAAGAACCTCGACGCATTCATGACTAAGCAGGTTGAGAAGACATTCGGTAAAATCAACAGATAATGAATAAGATTATGAAATTCGCATCACTGCTCGCAGCAGCAGTGATGCTTATCTCTTGCGGCGGCGAGAACACAGGCGGCGGATCTCTTTCCGGCGTTCTCAAGATCGAGGCTGACAAGAACCTTATCCAGTCAGACGGAGAGGATTTCGCTACTTTGACAGTGACTCTCGACGGTGTTGCTGTGACTTCGGATGTTGTCTTCTATGAGGGCACAACTCCTGTAAATGTAGAGGACTTCAAGTACTTCACTACAGTAACAGGCGATCACGAGATCTGGGCAAGCTACCAGACTTTCGTTTCAGATCCGATCACGATCAGCGCCATCGCTGTGAAGATCCCTGAGACTCCAGCAGACCCTAATCCGTCAAGCACAGACTTCAAGTCACGCGTGATGGCTATCCAGTTTACAGGAACTGCATGCGGCTACTGTTCTCAGTTCATGAGCAGACTTAAGGATGTTCTTGAGAGCGAGTCTTATGCTGACGACTGTGTACACGTAGCTGTCCACAACTATCAGTACATGAGCTCTTACCCTGACTATGCATATCTTTCATGGGATTGGGCTACAGGCATGCTCAAGGTGACCGACCTTATCTCAGGCAAGGGCGGCCAGGGTCCTACTAATCCAAGCATCATCCTTGACTATGCATACGGTTACTACCTCTATGAGTCTACAAATGCAGATAACTATAAGAGCAACATCAAAGCAATCAACGACAGCAAGAAGGACGATGCCTGCGGTATCGCTGTAAATGCAAAGCTCGTTGATGGTCAGGTGGTTGCAAAGGTTACTGTGAAGGCTGCGAAGTCAGGAAGCTACCGTGTGGGAGCAATGCTTCTCGAGGACGGCATCTATGGAAAGCAGATCAACGGTTCAGACTGGATGAACACACACAATGCATGTGTGCGTCACATCGATGCTGAGGCTAAGGTCGGAAACAGCAATGCTTTCTATGGCCACTCACTCGGCAAGATCGAGGCTGGAAAGACTGCAGACTACCTCTTCATCTGGAACCTTGCAGACGTTCATAAGAAGAACGACCGCAACTTCTACTGGAATGATTTCGTAGAGGAGAATCTCCGCATGGCAGTGTTCGTGACAAACGTCAAGAATGACGCTTACCAGATCAACAACGCTGTGAATGTGAAGTTCAATGAGGAGCTTCCGTTTGAGTACAACAAGTAATCAGACTCGGAAGAAATACCTAAAGCAACAGCAATACAGCACTTACGTATAGAAGGAAGCCTTGGAAGCCAAGGCTTCCTTTGCTTTCATAGTCTATGGCTGTCTCTGTAGGGTCGCCAGAGGCGATCTCTCTTACCTCCTCAGAATCAGGTGCGCTGCGGCGGGACCATTTCTTTATAAGGGTGCCGTCGTGGAAATATGTGACGCCAGCGTTGGAGCGGTTGAGGCTGATGAGTGTCTTGTAGTCGCAGGTATAGGCAAAGGCCTGAAGTGCCTGAGGCACTGTTCCTGTCTCTGTGGCCAGGATGAGCGGTCTGATGCCGCATGCGGCAGCGGCGCAGACGATGTCGCTGATTTTGTCCCATGCCTCTTCTTCTATGTCTGTGTCATAGAGTGACACGACCATAACTTTGCCCTTTGCGGCAAGAGTGTCGGCATAAGTCTGTGTCCTTGGATCGAAGATCGAAAGCTCTATTATGGAATCCTCAAACTCTTCCTTGAGGCGTGTGTCTGTGCTGACGAATGTCCATGTCGAGTCCGGCAGTGCATCGAGAGTGAATTCCTCGGTCTTGCCGTCCTTTTCATAGGTGAACACCGCCTCATATATCTCATCTCCGCCGTCAGATCTGGCAGCGAGCAGCTCCGCTCCGGACTCATATGCAGTGAAGTCCACTATCGGTATGTACAGGAGCGAGTGAATCATGAAGGCAACGCACGACACGGAAATTATGCCGAATGATACGTATTTCTTTTTTTCGGGCCCTCCAAGATGCTGGTGCGGGAAATAGTATGCCAGGATCAGGGCAAGCAGGATGATGTTCTTGATGAAAGTCTCAAGATGTGTCAGTTCAAGAACCTCTCCGAAACAGCCGCAGTCCATTTCGGGATTGAATATGAGCAGGAACAGGGTTATGACCGTAAACAGACTCTGCACTATGAGTGCTGTCAGTCCGGCGGGCTTCCTCCAAACGCCGCACGCCAGGGCGGCACCCAGGATCGTTTCGAACAGTGCAAGCGTGACTCCTATGAACTTTGCAGCCGGAGCCATGAAGCCGATGTGCATGAAGTCGAAGTATTCCTTTACAACCAGTCCGGCTCCGACCGGATCCATAAGTTTGAAGAGTCCGGAAAAGAAGAATACAATGCCGAAAAGGAATCCGCAGAAACGTTTTATTCTAAGGAGGAAAGAGTTCATGTCTTACTTGATTATCGTGTCGACTACAGCCTGTAATTTTGCGAAGATAGCGTCTGGAGGGAGCATGTTGCCGTCCTGGTCTGCGCAGTCTACCCTGATGAATTTAGGGTCGATTTCGCACTGCTTGCGGTAGATGTCGCGCACGCGGATCTGGAACTGGATGTCTGCCTCATGGATGTCCTGCGCACCTTCAAGGTAGTCTCTGTCATGTCCGCCGCGCTGGCTCTTGAGCTTTGACTCCACAAATCCGATCGGAACGTCGAGGAAGATGTTGAGGTCCGGTCTCGGAAGATCGAAGTTGCCGTACTCAGTGTTGAAGATCCACTCTCTGAGGTCGGCTGCCTGCTCCTTGTTGCCAAGCTTTGCGCACTGGTAGGCGATGTTGGAGTATACGTATCTGTCAAGCAGGATGTTTCCGCCCGCTCTGAGTGTCTTCTTCATTTCCGGAGCGGCACCATGACGGTCCTCGGCAAAGAGGAGCGCAACGAGATGAGGATGAACGGCTTCGTTGGAGCCGAAATCGCCTCTGAGGAAACGGCTGATGAGGTCACCGTACACTGGTGCGTCATAACGTGGGAAGTGGATATATTCAAGAGAGCCAAGGCAGTTTTCAAGGTAGCTTCTGAGTTTCTTTACCTGAGTTGATTTGCCTGCTCCGTCCAGGCCTTCGAGTACTATAAGCATAATGTCAGTTTTAGTCTATATCCTACAAATATAGTCAAAGATTTCTCGACTTCGCTCGAAATGACAGTGATTTTACTAATTTTGTGCCCATGATTGACAGGGACATACAGATCATGGGTATCGTCAACATTACGGACGACTCATATTTCAGCGGGAGCAGATGCACGGATGTGCAGGCTGCCCTTTTGCGCATAGAGGAGCTTCTTGGTGAAGGTGCCGACATCATCGACATCGGAGCGTGCTCAACCCGTCCGGGATCAGTTCCTGTCGGTGCGGATGAGGAGTGGCGCCGTCTGGAGCCTGTCCTGAAGTCTGTCAAGGAGCGTTTTCCTGACCTTGTGGTCTCGATCGACACCTATTGGGCCAGCGTGGTGGAGAAGGCCTATGCCATCATCGGGCCGTTCATAGTCAATGACATATCCGCAGGGGAGGATGATCCCCAGATGCTCCCTACTGTGGGACGCCTTGGCCTTCAGTACATTGCAATGCACAAGAGGGGTACCCCCGAAAACATGCAGTTGCACACGGACTATGCTGACGTGGTGGGCGAGATCGTTGAATATTTCGACCGGTTCGCAGAAAAGGCGGAAGCTCATGGCATAACAGACTGGGTGGCAGACCCCGGCTTCGGCTTTGCCAAGACCATAGAGCAGAATTATGAGATCCTTCGCAATCTCTCGCGTCTGCGCGGAAAAGTTCTGGTCGGCGTGTCGCGTAAAAGCTTGATCTATAAATACTTCGGCATCACGCCGGAGGAGGCTTTGCCGGCTACCCAGGTGCTTCATCTTGCTGCTCTGCAGAACGGAGCCGACATTCTAAGGGTTCATGACGTGGCTGAGGCAGTGCGCACCGTCAGATTGTATCGTCTTCTATCATAGCCCTTTACGCCAAATCTTTTTGCGGAACGAATATTATTTTGTACTTTTGCAAGATTATATGCTTAATAAAGCTTAGAGTTGATAACTTAAGTACAAACTAATATGAGAACATTTCTTTTAACTGTTGCGCTTCTTATTTCTGCAACAGCATTTGCTCAGGTTCCTTCAGTGACCGTAGAAAACGCCAAGGGCGAGGCTTTCAACACAAAATCTCTCCTTGATGAGGGCACACCGATGATCGTATCTTTCTGGTCGACATCATGCAAGCCATGCATCCGTGAGCTCGACGCTGTATACGATGCTCTTCCAGATTGGCTTGACGAGGTGAAGTTCCGCGTTGTTGCTGTTTCTACAGACGACAGCCGTCTCCTTGCAAAGGCAAAGTCATTTGCTGAGGGTCGTGGCTGGGGCGAAGAGTACACACTCCTTTTCGACAAGAACCAGGACTTCATGAGAGCCATGAATGTGTCGGTCGTTCCTCATGTGTTCGTGATCGACGGCAAGGGCAAGATCGTATACTCACACACTTCATATGTGCCTGGAAATGAGCTTGAGCTCTTCGAGGCAATCAAGAAATGCGCTAAGTAACTATGAAAAAAATCATTCTTTCTGCAGGTCTCATTCTTGCAGCTGCATCGCTTTCAGCACAGGAGAAGGGCTACCTCACAGGTAGCTTCGAGACTACTGACCACGCATATGTGGCAGATGAGGCAAACCGTTTCGTCCCTGCTGACGACCGTTTCGGTTCAAACAACTATCTGAAGCTTGACTACTACAACGGCAACTTCTCAGCCGGTCTCCAGATGGAGGGTTATTATCCTGCTCTTATCGGTTATCCTGGCGAGCTCAACAAGTATGCACTCAGTAACTTCTACGCAAACTGGAAGGACGATGATTTCCAGGTGACTGTGGGTACATTCTACGATCAGTTCGGCAGCGGTCTCCTTTTCCGCAGCTGGGAAGACAGACTTCTTGGTCTGAATAACGCTGTGATGGGTGCGCGCTTCGCATACAACTGGGAAGACAAGGTGTCTTTCAAGGCTCTCTGGGGAATGCCACGCCTTGGCATGGAGATCTCAGACACTCAGGTAAGAGGTGCAGACCTCAGCGTGTCGCTTTCAAACATCATCGGTCTTGACAACATCATTCTCTCAGTTGAGGGTTCGGTCCTCAACAGATATGAGAAGATCGGCATCGATGCCGAGGAGGCTGGCGGAAGCCCTAACTCTATCGGATACTCGGGCCGACTCAACTTCGACTGGAACGGCCTCTTCCTCAAGGGAGAGTATGTAGACCTCGGCAAGAAGCTCGTGGCTCTGACTCCGAAGAGGGGTAACGCACAGCTCGTGGAGCTCGGCTACAACGGCCGTGGACTCGGAGTGACCCTCACAGGACGACGTCTCGAGTGGATGACTCAGCAGATCTCTTCAAAGTCTGTTTCATCTGCAAACCTCATCTCTTATGTTCCAGCGATGAGCACTCAGTACACCTACATGCTGACAACCCTTCATCCGTATAATCCTCAGCTCGGCGACGAGATGAGCTACATGTTCAACAGCGGTGAGATGGGTGGACAGCTTGATGCATTCTACAACTTCCGTCGCGGAACAGCTCTCGGCGGCAAGAGAGGAATGAAGGTGCATGCAAACTTCTCTACATACTACACTCTCGCTCAGGAGGGTTCATACAAGCCAGGCAACCTTCTCTTCAGAGACCTCAGCGTAGACATCGAGAAGCAGTGGACAAAGGAGTTCAAGATGGTGTTCCTTTACTCAATGCAGGAGTACAACCCTACATACGGAAGCTATAAGACAACTTATCTTTCGAACATCTTCGTGGCTGACCTTCTCTACAAGTGGACTCCGACATTCTCTACACGTCTCGAGCTCCAGTACCTCACAACCAAGGAGGACAAGAAGGACTGGATGGCAGCTCTCCTCGAGGTGAACTTTGCGCCTCATTGGAGCGTGTGGGCAAGCGACATGTACAACCACGGATCAAGCAAGATGCATTACTATAATGCCGGTGTGAGCTTCACAAAGGGCCGCACACGTCTTGCTGCCGGCTACGGCCGCTACAAGGACGGATTCATCTGCTCAGGTGGTGTGTGTCGTCAGATCCCTCAGTACACAGGTGCAAACTTCAGCATCACAACATCATTCTAAAGCGCTATTTGCAAACCCGACCGCTGCGGTCGGGTTTGAGTCTAATATATACATATGAAAAGAATTCTATTCATTCTCTCGGCGGCTGTTCTTGCTGCCTGCTCGGGAACCATCGATCCAGAGGACCAGAATCAGAATCAGAACCAGCAGCCGGAGCAGCCGGAGGTGGAGATTCCTGAAGAGTTCACTGCGCCATTCACTCTTTCTGTGGACAAGAGCGAGGTGGAGGCTGATGGAATTGACTGTGTGACATTCTCTCTGAAGGATGCCTATGACAGGGAGATGCTGGGAGACATGAACGTGCTCCAGAGCATCAACATTACCTCTGACAGGGGTGTGCGCGTGCCTAGAATGACGACTGCCGCGACCTTCATTTCCAATGGAACATATGTCTTCTCGGCAAAGTATAAGGGCGTAAAGTCTGAGAATACAGTCGAGGTAAAGGCGAAGAACCGTGCAAAGTATGAGAAATATCATCGCAATGTCGGACTCTTCAAGTGCACAAGCGTATGGTGTACAGCATGTCCGGGAATGGCCAGGAACATGCATAATTTCTCTGAGGATGCGAAAGACCATTCGGTGATCATTGCGTTCCATGGAAATTACGGCAACAAGGATCCGCTCTCTCTTTACGTCCAGGGTCAGGATCTCGGCTCGTATGTGATGGGATGGTTCGGATGCAACGGCTGGCCTACTCTGATTTACGATCTGGACGAGGTGCTGAGGAGTTCATACAGTACCTCAGACATGGAGACTACGATCATGCAGCGCAGAATCGATTCTCCTGCAACATGCGGCATCAAGGTGTCTTCTGTGACTGTGGAGGGCACTGCTCTCAAGGTCAAGGCATCTTTGACATCAAGCGCAGGCGGAGAGTATGACATGGCATGTGCTGTTCTTAGGGACGGCCTTGTATTCCAGGGTGGCTACTCTATGAACAACGACGGAGTATACAATGAGGTGGCAGTGGCTCTGTCTGAGTCTTTCCTTGGTTACTACAAAGGCGAGACTGTGGCTAAGGACGCTGAAATATCAGAAGAGTTCTCATTCGATTTCGGCGACAAGGTTCCTTCTGCTGAAGAACTTAAGGACTATTATGTTGCAGTCTATGCACACCGCAAGACAGCAAATGGCTCGGTTGTAGACAATATCGTCACTTGTGCCTACGGCGAGAGTGTCGATTATCATCTGAATGACTAGCAATGAAGAAGATTTACAGATATATCCTATCATTGACTGCAGCCCTTGTTGCTGCTGCATGCTCGGGTACGATCGATCCTGAGGCGGGAAAGGAAGACAACATCCCGGAGGAAGATCCGAAGACTCAGGTTCCAGAAGGCGTGCTCAGAATCTTTGCCGACAAGACAGAGATTTCTGCTGACGGCAATGAGGAAGTGACTTTTACCGTCATGTACGGAAGCGAGGACGTGAGCAATGCAAAGACTCTCCAGCTCGTAAGAAAGTTCAATGGGACAGAGAAGTATATGTCCTATGGTGTGAACAAGTTCTCCACAGTCACAGCCGGCACATACGAGTTCACGGCAAAGTACTATTATGCTGGCAACCATGTCACAGACAACTCTGTGAAGATCGAGGCTAAGCAGTTCTTTACAGGTGAGGAGAAGTCATATGCAAGACGCTATTTCGGCACATTGTTCACATCGACAGGCTGCAACAGCTGCCCTCTTGCTGCAAACGGTCTGAAGAAGCTTCAGGAAGCGAATCCCGATGAAATCATCATCGCTGCCTTCCATGCTGACATGACTGTTCCGGATCCGATGACGATTGCGGAGACATACGAGCTCCAGACTCAGCTTGGAGGTTTCTCAGGTCTTCCTGCATTCTTCTGGAACATGAGGAAGGAGTCATATACCGGTGGAGCAGTGTTCACTGACAGCTTCAACGAGGAGAAGGCACGCTACGCTACATTCAGCGGAGTGGCCCTCAATACAAAATATGATGCTGCAACATCAAAGCTTGATGTGGAAGTGGGCATAACATCCAACAACCCTGCTGTGTTCCGTTACGTGCTCCTCCTTGTCGAGGATGACATACCGGCGGTGGGCGATTATGCTCAGAACGGTCAGAAGGACACATACGTACACTACAATGTCGTGCGTGATGTCATCACATCAGTGTCAGGAGAAAAGCTCAATGACAACCTTCCGTTCACAGTGGGAGTGGAGGTGAAGGCAAGCAAGTCTGTCACCCTTCCTGCTGGGTGGAATGTTGAAAACATGCGCGTGATCGCTGCTGCAATGACTTCAGCAGACGGCGGTTACACATGGACTGTAAACAATGTCAACCACTGCAAGGTGGGTTCAAGTGTTTCATATCTATATGCCGAATAACATGAAAAAGATCATAAACATATTGTTTTTTATGGCTGTACTGCCGGCTCTTTTTGCTTGCTCGGGCACTGTAGATGCTGATTCGCTCCCTATCCTTTCTGCAGATAAGACGACTCTGGACATCTCTCAGGACGACAAGGCTGTCCTGACGGTGAAGTTCAATGGTCAGGATGTTACAGCGGAGTCGGAAATTTTCTATTCGCTTGTCTCTCATAATGAATCCAAGTCATTGAATGGCAATGTGTTCATTCCGGAGGCAGAGGGTGAGTATGTTTTTATTGCCAAGCATGCCGGCATGGAGTCTTCTGCGCTCGGAATTACAGTAAACAACACATCACCATCTGTTGAAAATAAATTCGACAGACACGTGTGCATAGTAGAGTTTACAGGCGCGTGGTGCATCAATTGTCCTGAAGGATATAGCAAGATGATGGGCATTCTTTCCAAGCCAACTCTTGCTAAATACAAAGAAAATATCCATATTTGTGCTTTCCATTCCAATGTTGAAGGCACAGATTCGTTGGCAGTGGCTGAGACGCAGGACCTTTTCAAACTCTTTAATGGTCTTGCGTATCCTTCTTTTACTACAGATCTTAGGGATAGTGGCGTATTGACTTCAGAGGGAATTTCATCTTTCCAACCAAGCATTATGACTTCCTTCAATGAGTATCCTGCTCATTGCGGCGTCGCCGTTTCATCTGTGTTGAACGAGGATGCGACAAATGCCAAGGTGACTGTGAAGCTTGAGTCTGAACTTACATCACAGTACCGAATTGTGGTGCTTGTCGTGCAGAACAACATCAAGGGATATCAGAAGACTACCGACTACCCTGACGGACAGGCCAACTATAACCACGCACATGTCGTCCGTAAGGTAGTGACTTCGTATAAAGGCACATTCACTGGAGAGAAGCTGACTGATGACGGAATCGTTGCTGCCGGAAAAGAAGTTTCCAAGGAATGGAACTTCGAGGTGGACAGCAAGTGGGTGCTTGAGAATACTGAAATATATGCGCTCGCGCTTGATGCCGAAGGACATGTAAACAATATGAATGTCTGCAGCATCATGGGCGGCGATTCCGGTTTTGATTTGAAATAAAACGAATAACACAACAAATAACACTATGAAAAAGACACTTTCATTTCTTTTGATTTCTATGCTTATGCTCGGCGCATATTCATGCGATAAGCCTGAGCTTAACGAAGATGATAAAGACAAGACCGAGACACCTGAAAATCCAGGTGGCGAGGAAAAACCTGGAGACGAGGAAAAACCTGGAGACGAGGAAAAGCCGGGTGATGAAGAAAAGCCTGGTGATGAGACACCGGAGACTCCTGAAAATCCTGAAAATCCGGGAGATGAGAATCCTTCTGACCAGCTTCAGAAGTTCGAGTTCCCTTTCAATTCACAGTTCCCGATCGAGTGCGGCAATCTGCTTGCAGAGGGTTCTGAAGTGGGTGTGACAATCGAGGTCAAGAAACTTGAAGACAAGAACTTTGTATTTGAGCTTCGTCCAGGAGCTATGGTTCAGTCATTCATCATTGACGTATATCCGGTTGCACAGCTTTACAACAACCTCCTCAATGACTACAATGCAGGCCTTCTTGCTGGAAGTGAGTCATGGAGAATCAACGAGCGTATCCGTGAGTATCTCTTCACAGCAGGTTCAGGCGGATATTCATTCTCCAACAAGGATGCAATCTTTGCTGAGCCGGAGGATTTCCTTCAGGTGGAGTTCGACTGGATGAACACAGCATACGCAGCAAACTCTGCAATCGCAATTCCTGACTGCGGCTATATCATTGCAGTTGTAGGTAGTGCAGAGACTGAAATCAACAGCGGCACACAGGAGGACCTTACCCTCTGTTACGTACACACAACATCTCAGCCGCTCATCGGTGATCCTCAGTGCGAGATCAATGTCATCACAAGTTACAGAGCATTTGGTGTAGAACACATACTCAACGCTGATGCTGCCGGAGTATATTATTTCGGATGGCTTACTGACGAGATCGACAACTATATCGATACATTCGGAAAGACTCTTTTCCGCGACTTCGTAAGAACACGTGTTTCTGCTCCGTCGGTGGCAAATGATCCTAATAATCCAAACAGCCTTTTCTATAGCGTATCATATGGTGATGCTGCAGATGCAAGCATCATGAGTACAACTGTAGCGGTGGCTGTAGATGCAAATCTTACTCCGCAGAAGGAGTACTCGCGCGCAGATTTCCACCTTGAGGAAATGCCTGCAGAGGAAGATCAGCCGGTAGCTGACATCCAGGTCGAGATTGTCGAGAGCAGATTGGCTGCTGCTTACATGGAGTTTGACGCAAAGCTGTCAAAGGAGTGTAAGACAATGTACTATAGGGTATACACTGCTGAGGAAGCTGCAAGTATCCAGGCCATGACTGATAAAGAGAAGAGAGAGGTAGCTCGCGATCTCAAGAATGCGGCATTCGGATATAACAATCGATACTTTACTTGGGACAAGGCTGCAAAAGAGGCAACTGGTGCCGGAGATGAAGCCAGAATCGAATATTATGCTGGTCTTATGCCTGGCACAGACTACGTTATGGCATACGTAGGACTGAATGGCTACGGATCACTTATGGAACTTCAGTTCACTGATGTGTTCACAACTGACCAGAGAAATCTAACGACTCCAGCTGCTTTTGATTCAGATGACTTCAGACTTACTCTTGACAATCCGGGAAGAACTTCTTTCCGTCAGGTCTTCACTTATGATGCTTCGAAGGTTTCATTGATTCATTTCCAGTACATGACAGTTGACGGAAACCCTGGTCTTTGGGTCGACAACACATGGAATGAGTGGGTGCAGTGGATCTTCACAGAGGGACTTTACGGCTCAGAGGAAAATCCTGCACCGCAGATCAATACATGGGCAGCAGAGCCTTCTGGATATGACAACTTCACTTGGACAGGTATGATGCCTGACACTGAGTACTATGTATTCGCATGCGCAGAGGACTTTGACGGAAATGTGAGCCCGATGTATTTCGCACACATCAACACTTCAGAGGTCCAGGTGGGACCAGATCCTACAATCAACATGGCCCTCCAGGAGGCTACTAGACAGCCATATGACTGGACAGTCACATATGAGATCGATCATGATGTCGAGTACTATCTCTACTGTATGATAAAGGATGCATCTGACCTTGCTCCATTCATGCCTGGTATCAACACTTCACATCTCAATAATATCGCAGGCTCATTCGACTATGAGACATGGTACAACGGTATCTACGAGTGGGTGGCAGCCGGCTTCGAGAACAACGGTGGCGGTATGATGACACAGAGCGACACATCTCAGGACTGGCAGGGAAGTGATGTTGTGATCGCAGCATGTATCGCAGTAGGACACGACGGCAACAATCCAGTATACAAGATGTACCACCTCATCTGCAAGGATGGAAAGGCACAGACTCTTGAGGAGATTTTCGGCATTGAGTAATCATATGCCGAGAATCATAGACATATACCGATTAATTAAATAACACATAACTACATCATTATTAATTACTAATCCCTATTTATTATGAAAAGACAAATCATGAAGGGTCTTGCAGCCCTTTGCGCAGGTGTCATGACATTCGGCGCAACGTCTTCTCTCTTTGTATCGTGCGACAAGTATGATGACACTGAGCTTCGTAATCAGATCAGTGAACTTGACAAGAGGGTGCAGAATCTTGAGTCTCTCAAGACTCAGCTCGCAGAGCTTACAGCTCGCGTAGATGCTCTCTACACTCTTCAGTTCCGTGAGGGTGAGAACAAGGAGCTTCAGTACTCTTTCGACGGTGGTAAGACCTGGAACCACACAGGTATCTTCCTCGCTAAGGAGACTGAGTGCCAGTACGTGCCATGTGACCACGAGTGTCCTCCATGTCAGTACGTGCCATGTGATCACGAGTGTCCTGAGGTTTCGCTTGTTGACAACGGCGACAGCGTAACTATCAAGGTCGGTGACGCTGAGTTCACAATCGAGAAGCCACAGCAGGTTGCTTTCGAGCTTCGCGCTGGTAAGGTTTACTTCCAGTCAGAGGGTACAGCAACTGTAGCTATCAAGTCTGCAGGTATCGATGACATTACTGTTATCGCTTATCCTAAGGGCTGGTACGCAGAGATCAATGCTGAGGGTAAGGTTGAGGTTACAGCTCCTAACTATGAGGAGACTCAGCCAGAGCTCGACTACGAGACTTGGACAGAGATCCCTGCTAAGTACGCAGCTTCAGGTTACGTGAAGGTGCACGCTTGCTCAGCAGAGGGTAAGTGCATGGTAGGTAAGCTCCCTGTAGAGGTTGTTGACCAGGCTCTCTCTGTTAAGGCTTATGGCGGAAACGCTTACTTCTCAGTTGCTACAACTTACGATTGGGGTCCTACATACTTCTACGGCGTTGCAACAAAGGAGACTCTCGAGGCTGAGACTGCTGGTCTTCTTCAGTCAATGAGTAACGGTGGCGGGGATCACTACGATGTTTACAACAACACAGACGCAACTGAGCTCGTTGTTTCAATCGAGGAGCTTTACGGCGAGGAGCCACAGGTAGGTTCTGAGTACATCGTTTGGGCAGTTGTTGAGGATTACAGCAAGATGTCTTACTCTGCTGAGGATCTCGTACTCGCATATTACTCTCCACTCCAGGCGTCAATCACTGAGGTTGAGGCTGAGAGAACAGCTTACAACGTGACTGTAAACGTTGAGGTTGAGGGTGCTGAGGGTTATGTAGCTGTTGCTCTCCCTGCCATGTACTGCGACGATCCAGAGTATCAGGCTGAGCAGATGGTTTACGCTCTTACTGAGGGTCAGTACTATGGTAAGTTCTACACTGAGAACTACAGCGGTTCAGCTCTCGACATCGCAGCTGGTACAACATACTCGATGACTGGTCTTTACTCTCCGGCTTCTGACGTATACGTATTCGTTCTTCCTATCGACGGCCGTCCTGCAGAGGATTACACTGCAGCTGACGTTATTGTAGGCCAGTTCTCTACTTCAGAGCTTACAGCCGGCGGTTCAGTAGACCTTACAGTTGAGCAGGTAACTTCTTACTGGGGTGAGGTTTATGATTATGACATCTGGGACTACGTTTCAGCTGAGATCTTCCTTGATCCATACACACAGCTTGGTGTGAAGGTTGAGCGTTCAAACAACGACGCATGGTCAGCTCTCTACTTCAACTGGCTTGATGAGGCTACATATGCAGAATACGG
>JAFZEP010000035.1 GCA_017560625.1 Bacteroidales bacterium | reverse complement strand
GGAGATGCAGATCGCTGAGATTCTCGGAGCAGAGAGAGTTCTCGGAAGTACAGTTGCATGGGGAGCCACAATGCAGTCACCAGGCGTATGCGAGCTCACAAGCCACCCTGACGCACTCACCTTCTCTCTTGGCGCCATCACACCTGACCGCCCTAAGCATTTCGACAAGGTAAAGGAACTGCTCGAGCATATGGGAACGGTTGATGTTGAGGAAAACTTCATCGGCACACGCTGGAGCAAGCTTCTCATCAATGCAGCATTCTCCGGCATGAGTGCAGTGCTCGGATGCACATTCGGCGAGGCGGCCGGACCACGCGCATCGAGAAAGATTGTCCAGGCGCTCATCAAGGAGTGCATCGACGTATGCCGTGCAGGAGGAATACGCATCGAGCCGGTCCAGGGCAAGGATATCGTCAAACTTCTTGACTACTCCAACTCTCTCAAGAAGGCATTTGCCTACATGATCATCCCGATCGCCATCCGCAAACATGCAAAACTCAAAGCCAGCATGCTTCAGGATCTCGAGAAGGGCAAACTCACAGAAGTAGACAGCATCAATGGCGCTGTTTCAGAATACGGACGCAAGGTTGCATGCCCTACTCCGATGAACGACAAGGTAGTTGAGATCATCCACAGAATAGAAAAAGGCGAACTGAAGCCATCATTTGACAACCTTAAACTGTTTTAATGACAAACAAGGGATCAGCATTCGGACACATCGCTGCATTCATTGCATACGCGATATTCGGATTCAACATAATAGTCTGTAAAGACCTTACCAGCGGAGGACTCATTCCTCCGCTAGGTATTTTTACACTCAGGTCCCTGGTTGCAGGCGGACTGTTCTGGCTGGTTTCCCTCTTCATGCCTAAGGAAACCATCGACAAAAAAGACTACATCAAGATCTTTGCAGCCTCAATGCTTGGCTTCCTCACATGCCAGGTCACATTCCTGGTCGGCATCCCGCACATCACGCCGATGGACTGCTCCATCCTCACAGCCATGGCCCCGATCTACACGATGGCAGTGGCTGCAGTTGCAATCAAAGAGCCTATAACGTTCAAGAAATCCCTAGGTGTTGCCATCAGTTTTGCCGGCATCATTTATCTGATTGTCAGCAGAGTGGCTACCCCAGGCGGAACTGCTGAAAGCACCCCGTTCGGCATATTCATGATAGTCCTGAACAGCCTCAGTTTCTCGATGTATCTGGGAATCTTCAAGCCACTGATTGCAAAATACTCGGCAGTGACATTCATGAAATGGATATTCCTGTTCTCGGCTGTTGTGGCAACTCCCCTTTCACTCAAAGGTCTCATCAACGTCGATTGGGCAGGCATCCCTTCCAAACAATACGCAGAACTCGCCTATCTGATCGTATGTGCGACATTTATCACATATTTCCTGATTCCGCTGGCCCAGAAACGCATCAGACCGACATTGATCAGCATGTACAGCTACGTGCAGCCGATCATCGCCATCGCAGTCAGCATAGCCATCGGCATGGACACCCTCACATGGCAGAAATCCCTCGCCACCATCCTCGTCTTCGCCGGCCTGATCATCGTCAGCCGCAGCCGCGCTGCGAAATAGGCCTTATCAACCCAACCAAGCAGATAAATGTGTATATTTGCTAGTAATCAAAACTCAAAGGCATGAAAAAGAGATTTTTACTGAGCATGCTGCTCCTGATCGTGTCATTCGCTCTATGTCATGGCGGAAATCCATACACTACCCTATACATTTATGGAGGTGAAGACGGCGAAGTATACCTTGGCAAACTGAACGCCAGCAGATATGACTCGGAGTCGATATGGAACGAGTACGGTAAATACGGAAGCAAGTACAATTCCAATTCAATCTGGAACAAATACGGCAAATACGGCAGTGACTACAGCAATTACAGTCCGTTCAACGAATATGCCTCCAAACCTCCGGTCCTGAAGGACAAGAACGGCAAGGTCTACGGTTACTTTACAGCCAACAGATATAAGTACAAGCGTGCTGACTACGACATGACAGACACTATTCTTGAAAACTACGAAGAGATACGTGATGACGTCGGCGACTGGTACGACGTAATATTCTAAATATATGTCCACATTAAACAGAGCAATCGAAATAGCGACTGAAGCCCATAAAGGTCAGTTTGATAAGGCTGGCCATGAGTATATCGGCCACCCGCTTCGTGTAATGGAGATGGGCCGGACCGAGGTAGAGAAAATTGTCGGAGTACTGCATGATGTGGTTGAAGATACGGCATGGACCTTTGATGCCTTGGAAGCCGAAGGATTCTCAAAGGAGATTGTAGATGCACTCAGATGCGTCACAAAAGTGTCCGAAAATGAAAATTATGACGACTTTATCGAGCGTGTAAAAAAGAATCCATTGGCGGTTGCCGTAAAGATCAACGACCTTACCGACAATATGGATATCCGCCGTCTACCTTATCTGAGTGACAAGGATGTGAAAAGGCTCAAGAAATACCTGAAGGCCTACAAGAAGCTTATCGGCGAGCCTGTATATTCGGTATATGCATGCCGCCAGGAGCATCCGAACGCATTCGACCCATGGACAGAAGAAGCAGACACAGAACTCGCCAAGATGTGGGCTGAAGGCGCGTCAGTTGACGATATAGCAAAACACTTCGGAAGAAAGTCCAGCGCTATAATCGTCAGAATGAAGAAGTTAGGGCTATAAAAATTACATCAGCAACATG
This sequence comes from Bacteroidales bacterium, assembly GCA_017560625.1. GTDB lineage: Bacteria > Bacteroidota > Bacteroidia > Bacteroidales > UBA932 > Cryptobacteroides. Next base: position 3,444 of record JAFZEP010000035.1, on the reverse strand, counting down.
ATCCTGCCTTCGCTCTTGATGAAGGTTTCGGGATATCTGCAGATTACAGCATAGACCTGCTTGGAAGTGACAGGCTGGCCATCCTTGCGCACATGAAGGCTCCGACGATTGATCATGTCTGCAATCTGTTCCGTACGCATTCCCCTGCCAGATGAGGCCAGACAATAAACTATTGCTTCTTCGATTTTCATAGTTCAAATATAACCATTTTTGAGGAATCGCTATTATCTTTGTATGTTATTGCCATGTCAAAGAAGACCATCATATCAGACTTCAGCGCTCTGAAAGGGAAAGTCACCTTTTCGGAGCCTGCTGATGTGCAGATTAACACCAAACAAAAGGCTCCAGCTGCGAAAGCTGATCAGAAACCGACAAAGGCAAAGGAAAGCCATCTGAAGATCGGCCAGACCGTGGTTCTGATGGATTCAGACCTACGTGGAAAGATTGTCTCCATAGGTCGCAAAGTCCTGATAGACCTGGAAGACGGTCTTACGATAGAGGCGGCATACGGAGAATTTGCTGTGACAGATGCCACAGAGCTGAAGGCATTGAAAAGCAGCAAGGTCAAGGCTAAGAAAACGACCCGATCAGCCTCGAAACCGAAACCTGTTTCAGGCATACTTGAAGTCGATCTCCACATCGAAGCAATACCAGGAGGAAGCAACGTTCCAAAAGGGCAGCAGCTGCAGTTCCAGATGGACACATTCAAAAGGATCATCCGTGAAAGCCTTTCTCATAAAGGAATGAAAATCAGCTTCATACACGGAATCGGCGACGGCATCCTGAAGGCTGCCATCCGCAAGGAACTTGACGAAGTACTCGCCATGCGATGCTCCTACAGCATTGGAGATCCGGCGATAACCGTAGTCACAATAAGATAATGCACCATGAATAAGACAGAAAAATATCAGCAGCTTTACAAACAGTTGGAATCTCTTCTGGACGGAGAAAGTGATCAGATAGCCAACATGGCCAATATGGCGGCACTTATCCATGAAACTTTCGGATTCTGGTGGACCGGATTCTACATCGTCAAAGACGAACAGCTTGTGCTAGGACCTTTTCAGGGACCGGTAGCCTGCACTAGAATTCCTTATGGCAAAGGAGTCTGCGGAACAGCATGGCAAAGACAGGAAACCATTGTCGTTCCCGATGTGGAGGAGTTCCCAGGACATATCGCCTGCAGCAGCCTATCCCGCAGCGAAATCGTCGTTCCGATCTTCGCAGACGGCTCTGTATACGCTGTCTTAGACATTGACAGCAAAGAACTTGCAACCTTTGACCAGACCGACAAGGAATGGCTTGAACAAATCGTAGAACTACTGTAAAGCTTGTAATGAAACAATATTCAAGACACATATATATCGCCATAACAGCAATCGCAGTGCTTTGCCTCTTTGGAGCATACATTCCTGGACTTCAGATGATTTCCTGTTGGTGCACCCCACCGGTAATGTTGTTTATAGGACTGGCATATGCGCTTATTTTCGGCCAAGGTTTTCCGGCATTCAATAAAAAGATGTCGAAGATGCTCCTGCAATATTCAGTTGTAGGCCTTGGTTTCGGAATGAATCTATATGAATCGCTAGCATCCGGCAGCAAAGGTATGGCATTCACAATCATCTCAGTGGTCGGAACTCTTGCAATCGGAATGTTCATAGGCCGCAAGCTCCTGAAAACAGACCGCGAGACTTCTTATCTGATCAGTTCAGGAACGGCGATCTGCGGTGGCAGCGCCATTGCAGCAGTCGGACCTGTCATAAAGGCCAAGCCGGAGAACATGTCAGTCGCTTTGGCTGTGGTGTTCGTTCTTAATGCAATCGCCCTTTTCATATTCCCATCAATCGGTCATTGGCTGGGACTTACCCAACAGGAGTTCGGCACATGGGCTGCAATCGCAATCCACGACACCAGCTCTGTAGTAGGCGCAGGAGCGGCATACGGAGAAGAGGCCCTGCAGATAGCAACCACAATCAAACTCACCAGAGCATTGTGGATCATTCCTTTAGCACTGGTCACATCATTCATCTTCAAGAGCAAAGACAGCAAGATCACAATTCCGTGGTTCATTCTGTATTTCATCATTGCAATACTCCTGAACACATTCGTTCTTGACAGTGTTCCGCAGGTCGGCACCATCATATCCGGCATCGCCAGACGCTTCCTGACATTGACAATGTTTTTCATTGGAGCGTCACTGTCAATGGACACCATACGTGCCGTGGGCATCAAACCTTTGATTCTTGGGATATTGCTTTGGGTAATCATCAGCATCGGATCACTTCTTTATATCATCCTATAGTCATTTAACTTACACCATGAAATACATACTTCATATCTTCACGACGTTTGCCACCTGCCTCAGTTGCATCTTCAACACATACGCCCAGGAGGCAAAATGCACCATCACCGGCCAGGTCTTTGGCTCAGACACCCACGACATTGCACCATTTGCGACTGTTGAGATCCTTGACGGAGAGAAATCGATAGTCGGAGTCATCGCGGATATTGAAGGAAAGTTCACGATCCAGACCGATCAGAATGGAAAGCAGTATACACTGTTTGTCCATGCGCTTGGATATGAACACAACAGACAGGCCATCAAGGCTGACAAGCCTCAGATTGAAATTGGCAAAATCATGCTCAAGCCTGACATGCTTGACGATTCCATAATCTTTGAAAGGATATACAGGCAGAGCGCCTCTATGGAGAAGACCACTATCAACGCTTCTGCAAACATGGCATCTCAAAGCGGTACTGCAATCGATCTCCTGCGTCAGGCATCTTCAGTGAGCATCCTGAACGATGAGATATCCATCCGAGGAAACTCCAACATCCTCGTACTCATGGACGGAGTCCCGACTACGACAACTGACCTTGCTATCATTCCTGCAGCCAGCATCAAGAGCATCGAGGTCATGTCAAATCCTGACGCATCTTACGATGGATCCGGCACCGGCGGCATCATCAACATAATCTCAAAGAAGTCTTCATTGCAGGGCCTTAGCGGCATGGTGTCAGCAAACTACGGATTCAACCACTTCGTAAATGCCAATGCAGCAGTCTCTTACAACGATAAGAACGCCTCATACCGTTTCAGCTACAACACACGCTACGAGGATGATGTGGTAAACAGCAGCCTCCAGCGCTATGTGAAGACAACAGGCTATGATGTCAATCAGACTCTTCAGAGCACCAGATACACCTACAACAATAACATAGGCCTCGGAGCAGACTTCCGCTTCAATCCTGCCAACCGACTCAGCGTTGACGTAAAATTCATTCTTCCTCGCCTGAACATCCAGCAGGACGTTCATAATGCAGCCACAAACATCACAGCAGAAGAATTCAGACACAACGACGTGACATGGAACCGTGAGAACCTTGAGGCTTCAGTTTCATACACACATGTCTTCAAGCCTGAGGTGTCAGACATCACTGTCC
>JAFZEP010000034.1 GCA_017560625.1 Bacteroidales bacterium | reverse complement strand
GGTGGTCGTCACTTCAGCTTTGCAGCAATTGTTGTAGTTGGTGACGAGAACGGCGTTGTAGGCTATGGTCTTGGAAAAGCTAACGAGGTTACAACTGCTATTTCAAAGGGTATCGAGGACGCAAAGAAGAACCTCGTTAAGGTTCCTATCCTCAACTCAACTATCCCTCACGAGCAGGAGGCTAAGTTCGGTGGCGCTAGAGTATTCATGAAGCCAGCTGCTCCTGGTACAGGAGTTAAGGCCGGTGGTGCGATGCGTGCCGTATTCGAGTCAGTAGGTGTACACAACGTGCTCGCTAAGTCAAAGGGCTCATCAAACCCTCACAACCTTGTGAAGGCTACTGTAGCTGCCCTTGTTGAGATGAGAGACGCTTACACTGTTGCCGGTCTCCGTGGTATTCCTATGAGCAGAGTATTTAAAGGTTAAGGAGGACTAAGAAATGGCAAAAGTTAAGATAACTCAGGTAAAGAGCAAGAATGGAGCTACTCAGAGACAGATCGCAAATCTCGTTTCTCTCGGAATTCACAAGCTTCATCAGACAGTTGAGGTAGAGCTTACTCCTGTTACCAAGGGTATGATCGAGAAGGTTCGTCACCTCGTAGTAGTTGAGGAAATTTAATTTGGAGGACAGAAAGATGAAATTACATAATCTTACACCTGCTGCAGGCTCAAAGGGCCGCGAGAAGAGAATCGGACGTGGTGAGGGTTCTGGTCACGGTGGAACATCTACACGTGGTCACAAGGGTGCTCAGGCTCGTTCTGGTTACTCTCGCAAGATCGGCTTCGAGGGAGGTCAGATGCCTATCCAGAGAAGACTTCCAAAGTTTGGTTTTACTAATCCGACTCGTGTTGAGTACAAGGGTATCAACGTTGCTACCCTCCAGACTCTCGCAGAGACTCACAATGTAACAGTTATCACTGTTGACACACTTCGTGAGGCAGGATTCATCAACAAGAACCAGCTTGTCAAGATTCTCGGAAACGGTGAGCTTACAGCTAAATTGGAAGTATCTGCAAATGCTTTCTCTAAGTCTGCGATCGCTAAGATCGAGGCTGTAGGTGGCACTGCAACAACAATCTAATCAAGATGAATAAACTTATCCAGACAATCAAGAACATCTTTAAGATTGAAGAGCTCAGAAAGAGAATCGGCTATACTCTTCTGCTGCTTATCGTCTATCGCCTCGGAAGCTTTGTAGTGCTTCCAGGCATAGATGCTGGTGCTCTTGCAGCTGCTGAGAGTTTCAGGACAGCGACCTCTGAGGGTCTCATGGGTCTCCTGAACATGTTCTCAGGTGGAGCATTCGGCAACGCTTCGATCTTTGCGCTGGGTGTGATGCCATACATCTCGGCATCTATCGTGATCCAGCTTCTTGGTATTTTCGTCCCTTACTTCAGGAGACTCCAGATGGAGGGCGAAAGTGGACGTCGCAAGATGAATCAGTACACCAGGTACTTGACCATCGCGATTGTACTTATTCAGGGTTTCGCTTACATGAAGTCTCTTCAGATGCCAAGCCAGGGTCTTGGTCCTGAGGTGTTCGTTTACAGCGAGCTTGGCATGAGCACATTCATGTTCAACCTTGTATCAGTTGCACTCCTTCTCGGAGGTACAATGTTCGTAATGTGGCTCGGTGAGCGTATCACTGACCGCGGTATCGGAAACGGTATTTCACTCATCATCATGATCGGTATCATCGCAAGATTGCCACACGCATTCCTCGGTGAGATCACCATGAAGTTCGCTGGCAACGGCGGTGGCCCACTTGCTCTCATCGTTGAGCTCGTAGTCCTCTTCTTCGTATTCGTTGCAGCTATCGCTCTTGTTCAGGCTGTCAGAAAAGTTCCTGTACAGTACGCTAAGAGAGTGATCGGAAACAAGCAGTACGGTGGCGTACGTCAGTACATCCCAATGAAGATCAACGCTGCTGGTGTGATGCCAATCATCTTCGCTCAGGCGCTCATGATGATTCCGATGCTTTTCCCAGGAACAGGTTTCGCAACAGCTATGCGTTATACCGGATTCTGGTATAACTTTACATTCGCAATCCTTGTTATAGCTTTCACATATTTCTACACAGCTGTCACTATCAATCCGACAATGATGGCTGAGGAGATGAGAAAGAACAACGGCTTCATCCCTGGAGTAAAGCCAGGTAGAAAGACTGCTGAGTTCCTTGACGCTATCATGTCAAGAGTTACTCTTCCAGGTTCAATCTTCCTCGCTCTTATCGCTATCCTTCCAGCATTCGCTACAATGCTCGGTATTGAGCCTAGCTTCGCAAGCTTCTTCGGAGGTACATCCCTCCTGATCCTTGTAGGTGTGGTATTGGATACTCTCCAGCAGATCGAGAGCCACCTGCTTATGCGTCACTATGACGGATTGATGAAGACCGGTCGCCTGAAAGGACGTTCGGGAATGTAATCTCAAAATAAAGTTCTTTGAAGATGGTCAAGCCAAAAACTGAAGAAGAAATAGTGCTGATGCGCGAGAATGCGATTCTCGTATCGAAGACATTGGCTGAGGTCGGTAAGATTGTTGCCCCTGGTGTGACAACTCTTGAGTTGAATAGGGTAGCAGAGACCTTTATCCGTGACAACGGAGCTGTACCAAGCTTCCTTGGTTATGATGGCTTTCCCTACGCTCTCTGT
>JAFZEP010000005.1 GCA_017560625.1 Bacteroidales bacterium | reverse complement strand
GATTTAGCACTATCTTTTGGCGAGAAGGCACTTGAGTTGAACATGCTATTCTATGGAGAAAAACATTGTGAAACAGCTGCCAGTCTCAACAATATCGCTCAAGTATATGAGAAACAGGGAAACTATGGAAACTATATAAAAGCGATTGAAGCATATGTTAAAGCTATTGATATCGTGATAACTGTACATGGTAATTATACTACAGATTTAATGGCTATATATTATAATCTTGCCGATTGTCAATTACGTGTGGCTGATTTTTTATCAGCCTTACAAAGTATATCAAAAGCTATAGATATAATTGAAAAAACTATTGGTGAAAAATACTACGATATAGACTCTTATATTCAACTGAAAGAATACATTTTGTCAAAAATTAAAGAAGAGGGATCGCCGAGTTAAAAGGGTGTTTTTCTGGAAATTGATGGCGCCACTAATGCCGGCAAGTCATTATCTTTGTAGAAAACCGTGTATACATGAAACGATTTATAGACGCACAGCGCAAAGACTCAGGTATGGGTGCAGACTACGAAACAGCATTGGCTGAAATCCGCTCAGGACGCAAGTTCACCCACTGGATATGGTATATATTCCCTCAGATTCAAGGCCTTGGATACAGCCCAATGACCCAGAAATTTGCCATCAAGGATATAGATGAAGCCAGGCAATACCTCAACGACGAAACGCTTGGTCCTAGACTCCGGGAAATCACGTCAGCACTGCTGGCTATAGAAGGGCGCACTGCGCTGGAGATTCTTGGCTCGCCTGACGACATGAAGGTAAAGTCGTGCATGACGCTGTTCGACTACATCAGTCCAAACGACATCTTCAATCAGGTACTGCTCAAATACTACAACGGCAGCCGCTGCACCCACACAATCAAGACTCTTACCGAGCAGGGAAATCAGAATGTCAAATAAAACATAATACGCTATGAAAAAACTACTTACCCTTCTTGCCGCTGCTGTATGTGTAGTTTCTTGCAGCCAGCGTCCTGCCAATGTTGAAATCATTCCGGTTCAGGATAATGCGAACCCGAGGATGATGCCCCGAGCTCTCTTTGCGGAGGCTCCTGACAGTCTGTTTGAGTCATTGGGATTGCAGGAGGGCATACCTTCTTCGGTGTGTGCATTCCTGGCAAAGACTGATGGGAAGAACATTCTGTTTGATGCGGCAAATGGTGCACCGGATTCAAGGCTGATGGGAGTATTGGAGTCGTGTGGAGTGGCTCCGGATGCTGTAGATTATATCTTCATCACTCATCTTCATGGCGATCATATCGGTGGACTGATGAAGGATGGTACCGCTGCTTTCCCGGCTGCGGACTTGTATGTCAATAAGGTAGAGTATGATGCGTGGATGGCAATGGGGGAGGAACAGAGTGCTTCTTTGAGAGCCATCGCCCAGGCATATGCTGAACGTTTGAAGATATTTACGCTAGAGGATGAACTTCCGTGCGGAGTGCAGGCTATAGCGGCTTATGGACATACCCCAGGCCATACTGCGTATAGGATTGCAGATGCTCTGATCGTAGGTGATATCATGCATGGAGTTGCACTTCAGCTGGAGTATCCTCAATATTGTGCCAGATTCGATGCAGATCATGAGCAGTCTGTAAGGGTGCGAAAGGAGATCCTGCAGATGGGCAAGGAAAACGGCCTTACCTTGTACGGAATGCATTTCCCTGAGCCGTATTACATTCGATAAGTGCGATAGATTCATCTTATATCCTGTTGAGGAAGTCCTTGAAGGTGATGTCCTCGTAGTGGCCGACTGTTGTGAAGTAGATGTGCGTGATATAGCTTATCAGGTGGCAGCTTTCCTGGTATCGAAGATAGGCAGGGTTCAGGTCGTCGATGCGACAGCGGTCAAGGGCGTCTGCGTCTTTGAGAATCGCCATCACGTCGTAGCCATCTTCTCCTTTCTGAATAGTTTCTTTTATTGAGTGCTGGCGGACAGCCTCCTTTATCTGTTCACGTTCTGCCGGGTTCAATTCATATTTATCCCAGAGGGCATTGAACTTGTCGAAGTAGTTCAGTGCCGCATTGGCCCCGTGCTCGTCTTCCACCCAGTCTGTAGCTCGGGCAAGGTCGTGAATATAGGCACCGCAGAAAGCCAGCAATGCCGCTCGGGGCTTCTGTGTCAATGCTCCGATCATCGCACATCCGATCATGGTGCGATATACGTGGTCGATGCCATGAATCGAATTCATTGTCGATCTGAAGAACATCGAATCTGTAAGATGAAAATCTTCCGGGTCTGCTCCAATATATGTCAGAGCAGCATTTATGTCTACTGTCGGTACTTCGTTGAATTGTGCCATGGTGAAGTTAGAAATCAAAATAATTATGTATCAATGTTACTATAACAGCAATCACTATGGACGTGTCAAAAACATTGAAGTGCATTGCTGTCAGGCCTCCGCCACTAGGGCTATCTAAGGCAATCAAATCGATAGGAGCCAAAATGAAAGCACTGAATTCATGTCTGATATATTCGACAGCAGCAAGAATCTGATCAGGCATAAACTGGTCCACACGCGTATCACAAACTGCTACCACAATGATCGTCACGATGAAAATGAGACTATATCGTATGACCTTAGGCGTTGTAAAATTATTGAATATATCATCTAATGTGTCTTCTAATAGAGAGTCTTCTCTGGTCATCAGGCAGAACAGCACATAGTACAGTAAACAATATGCCAGTCCCATTGTGAGAAAGAGGTGGATAAATTGGACAACTCCTGGACTATTGGATATTAATTGCCCCAGGAGCAGTCCGATCCAACCGGTAGGGATAGAAATAATGTAATTGAAAAGATTTGCTACCCACAATACTATATAGGAGAGGACAAGACCATACGAAAGAGTCCAGACAATCAGCAGAATTCCTAAAAGAATTGGCCCCATATGACATTAGATTTATTATGCTGAGAGCATACGTTTCAACTCATAAAGGTAACAATAATTTGGACACTATTCATCAGTCCGAGACAGTTTAGTATATGGCAGTTCATCGGAAAATAAGGTTGAATCGTGGGCGGTGGATTGAATATTTTCAGTAAATTCGCGCTTTTATTCAACTAAATGACCAATTTACCGTCTAAATGATGATAAAATTCAATAGAGTACTGAGCGGAATAATTGCTGGTGCAGCGATGTGGTGCGCGGCAGCGTGCGTGGAGGCAGAGCTGCCGAACGAGCCTGGCGAAACCCCCGGACAGATCCATGGCGACATGCCGCAAGAGATGGTGGTGATTTTCACCCCAAGCCTGGACGATAGCTCACCCCAGACCCCAGAAACCAAGGCCATAGGTGATGCCGGCAAGATCGACCAGCTGAGGGCTGGAATATACCAGATTACCTCTAAAGGTCTGGTGTTCATTGAGATTGTCACTGAGCCGTGGAGCAAGGTGCAGGAGGAGGGGTTGAGCTTGAAACTCAGCACGACCAAAGCTTATAAGGTCCTGTTCTGGGCTGAAGACAAGGACAACACTGCTTACCGGATAACTGAGAGCGGAGTTGTGCAGACAGACTATTCGGACTATCTGAGTTCAGGCTTCAGCAGGATGGAGGAACTTGATGCCTTCTGCGCGACATCAGATGTGATCCCGGGCCTGAGCGAGACTGCTCAGAAGGTTGTTCTGAAGAGACCGTTTACGCAGCTGAACTTTGCGGACAGGAAGAATCCTGAAGAGGGTTACACCGCAAGGGTAACATTTGCCGGCATGCCTGTCTCATACAGCCCGTTCACTGGCAACGTGCAGATTACCGATCCAGATGATCCGTCTGATGACATCATCTTCAGATTTGAAGATTTTCCAGAAGAGATGCTGCAGGTAAATGGCAGGGAATACCATTATATATCAAGCAATTACATCTTTGCACCATCAAAAGGATCAGCGCAGGTCTCATGCGTAGTGGAGCTTGAAAAAGATGGCCAGGTAGTGACCCGTCAGGAGTTCAAAGGCAGCGGAGCGATCTCCCTTGAGCAGAGCAAGAAAGTCAACGTGACAGACGGCATGATTCCGGAGTCTGAGAAGTGGAGCCAGTGGAACGGACTCTTCCCTACACTATGCACGCTTGAGCTGGATCCGACCAACCCTGACTGCTACATCATCGACGACGCCGAAGACATCGCATGGCTGTGCGATGCCCAGAAGGCCGGCAGTCTGGGAGAAGGAAAGACATTCAAGCTAGTGACCAATGTCGACATGGGGCATAAGCCAGCTCAGAAGTCAATGAAGCTCCCGGAACGAAGCACATTCGACGGTAACGGCCACACAATCAAAGGATTGAAACTGATGATGGGACTGTTCGGCGACATGACGGCAGACCTGACCGTGAAGAACCTGGCCATAGACGATGCCATCATTTCAGGTACAACCAACACCCACAGAGGTGTGCTCGCAAGCACGCTCAGAGGCTCAAGCTCACTCATAAATGTGACCGTGTCAAACTCATCGGTACAGACAATGCATGGCGCTGCCGGAGGTCTGGTTGGATACATCTCACGCAAAGATCCAAGCGACCGCGCCGAGAAGCTGAATGTCCTCATCGACGACTGTCACGTCGTCAACACCATCATTGAGGCCGACGGCCATGAGGGTTATCTCGTGGGTATGTTCCGCGGCTACGATAATGGCGAGGTGCTGTCATTCAATGGTAACTGCAGCGTTGTAAAAGCCTCAGGATCAGACAGTCCAAACTCATATATAATCGAAGGCAACGAGGCGGAATGGATAAGGTCCCATGATTTCTCCAAGTACAACGGATGGCTCGGATGCGAGGAGTGCTACCGCGGCATGGTTTACTTTGACGGATCCAGATTCATCCCGAAGTGGGACGGCGTAACCCAAGTGACTCCGCTGCTCGCCGACCCGACATTCGACGACTCGAACGAGCATAAGGTCACTGCCGGAGCTAGACATTATATGATATATTCTCCGTTCGACCTTGCCGGAGCAAGAAAGGCTACAGCCTCTCCTATGGGACTCTATTTCAAGGAGAGCGTGGACATGAACGGCCAGGGCAAGGACGGCAGATATCATGTGCCGAAAGAGTTCTCCAACAGGAAGAACGAAAGCCACGACGACAACTGGTTCAAACGGTTCACATCTGTCAGAAACCTTGATGGTCAGAACAATACGATATACAATCTGAGCCTGAACAGCAAGGCGGTCAACGACTCTTCATATACGTCGGCATTCATCCACAGCGTGCAGAAAGACAGCATCACTGTGCATAAGAACCTCAACTTCAGGAACTGCTGCAGCGTGGCTCCTGTAGTGCAGAGAGAAAGTCAGACAATGGCGGGACAGGACCTCTCGGGCGGAGCGATCTTCATCTACAACACCGGCCCAGATAAGGCAGGCTCACCGACATATACGATGGACAATATCCATATATATGACTCGCAGGTATACGCCCTCCAGCATTCCGGCATCCTTGCAGGACTGATTTGCAGGGGCAATGTCAGCAACTGCTCTGTAAACAACAGCTACATAGAGAATTACAAGTGTACTCAGACACATGAGCTGTTCGAGAAGAAGGTGACCATAGCTGGTAGCGAGATCCAGATCTCGGCATATTTCTACTCATATGGAGAGATCGGCGCGCTGGCGGGTATGATAAGGAGAGAGAGCAATGTCTCCAACTGCCATGTGAGGAACTGCATTGTTCATGCATATGGCGAGCCGGACAAGGAGGCTGAAATGAGCAGCGACGGATTGATCGGAAAGGCTGCCATCGCGACGGCGAAGGGCCTCGGCTACTACCTTGTGCCAGGCAGACATGTCAGCACATTCGTCGGTGACATCCGCACATATGACGGCGAGACCATCACCCTCAGCAACTGCACTGTGGACTCAGCCACAAAATGCACAGCAGAGCATAACAAGCACAACAATTCATTCCCGTATATCGGTCAGGCATATTACATCCAGTTCTCTGATAATGAGGGATCTGTGGTCGTAAATGGCACAACGCTCAAACTGGCGGATGGAAACAAGAACACAAATAGATAAGACACCTATGATCAGAAGATATATACTGCTGACCCTCGCGACCATCGCCTTAAGTTCGTGCATGAAGTACGACGACACTCCTGTATGGGACAAACTGAAGGATCACGAAGATCGCATTGCCAAGCTGGAGGAGATGTGTGAAAACATGAACACCAACATCTCTTCCATCAAGGAGATCCTCAATGCCCTGCAGAACAATGACTATGTGACCGGAACGTCGACTATCACAAGACGGCATTGTGGTCGGATATGTCATCACATTCTCCAAGAGCGGCGCTGTGACCATCTACCATGGAAAGGACGGTAATGACGGCGCAGATGGTGCTCCAGGACAGGACGGCAGCAACGGAAATGACGGCCAGGATGGTCATACCCCTGTTGTGGGCATCAGCAAAGGTGAGGACGGAGTCTACTACTGGACTCTGGACGGCGAGTGGATCGTGGACCAGGAGGGCAACAGGATTCCAGCCACAGGCAAGGATGGCGAAGACGGCGCCCCAGGGCAGGACGGTGCTCCGGGTCAGGATGGCGTCCCAGGACAGGACGGCAAGCCAGGCACTCCGGGAGCAGACGGCATGGACGGCATCACGCCTCAGCTGAAAATCGAAGACGGCTACTGGCACGTCTCATACGACAACGGCGCAACATGGGAGAAGCTCGACAAGGCTGTGCCTGAGGACGGCAAGGACGGTGATGCATTCTTCCTGGATGTAGACCTTTCAGATCCTTATTACATCACCCTGATCATGGCTGACGGACAGCAGATCCGCATCCCTACATGGAAGGCATTCCAGGAACTGGAGGCGCTCGTAAACACCATCAATTCAAACCTTTCCGCTCTGCAGACCATTGCGGATGCCTTGCTGGAGAAGGACTATGTGACAGGAGTCATTCCAATCATGGAGAACGGCATGACTGTCGGATATACAATATGCTTTGAAAAAGGAGGCAATGTAAATATCTATCACGGAAGAAACGGTCAGGATGGCGCTCCGGGCCAGGACGGCGAGGATGGAAAAGACGGCTATTCTCCTGTCATCGGCATCAGCAAGGACGCTGACGGAGAGTATTACTGGACTCTTGACGGAGAATGGATGCTGGACACAGAAGGAAACAGGATTCCTTGCACAGCCAAAGACGGCCAGGACGGAAAGGATGCGACTGTGCCTCGTCTCAAAATCGACAACGGCTACTGGTATGTTTCGTATGACGGAGGAGCGACTTGGGAGACCGAACCGCTTGGTTCCGCCTCAGCAACTGCGAACGGCCTTTTCACCGACGTGGCATATGATCAGGCGTATCTCTATCTGACTCTTGCAGATGGCCAGGTGGTTAAGCTTCCGCGCCAGGGCGGACAGACTGCTTCAATCCTGAAGGAGCTGGATCATGTGCACATTTCAAGTACTGCCGCAACATTCAGCGGACAGATAGGTCTTGGACCTGAGGACTATGCATATTGCCTGGTGACATTGTATTATTCCGATTCGGAGTCATTCAATGTCTTCAGCGCAAAGAGCATCTCGACTGCGGATTTTGACGGCGACGGCAACTTTGCCCTTTCGCTGACAGATCTCAAGGTCGGAGAGGAATATAGCTACTGCCTTTGCGTGAAATATAAGTCTGAGAAGGTCTACACCGGCGTGGAATCTTTCGTGGTTCCACATCCATACTCAGAGATCAAGACATATGATGCTGCGGCAGCGCAGGATCTCTCGGCAGCCGGCACGGCAAACTGCTATATCGTCAGTCAGGGCGGTCTGTATAAATTCAAGGCGGTCAAAGGAAACTCCCTCATGAGCCTCAACGGCATCGCTTCCGCCGAAATTCTATGGGAATCATTCGGTACGAAAGAGGCTCCGGCATTCTTTGAGCTTATCGAGGGCGTATGCTATGACAACGGCTATGTGATCGTTAAGACGGCCGATGAGTTCAAGGAGGGCAACGCCGTCGTGGCTGCCAAGGACGCCGATGGCAATATTTTGTGGTCATGGCACATATGGATGACAGACATGCCTGCCGGTCAGGTGTATTACAACAATGCCGGCACAGTACTGGACAGAAATATCGGAGCTGTGTCTACAACTCCAGGTGATGTGGGCGCATTGGGACTTTTCTATCAGTGGGGCCGAAAGGATCCTTTCCTTGCCGCCTCTTCGATCACATCCACAACTGTGGCCAAATCGACCATCACATGGCCGGCCGTAGTTGCTTCTGATTCATTCACCGGCACGGAGGAATATGCTGTCGAGCACCCTACCACATACATCACATTCAATGAGCTCAACTACGACTGGCTCTACACAGATGCGGCAGTAGCAGATACGACACGCTGGGCTGTGGCTGCTGCGCCTAAGTCGATCAATGACCCATGTCCTCACGGATGGAGAATTCCAGAGGGAGGAGCTGATGGTGTATGGGGCAAGGCATTGGGCATCAAGTCTTCAAAGGTCTACACTTTTGACGAGACCAATAAGGGAATCCAGCATGGAGGCGTCCTTGGACCTGATGAAAACATCTGGTATCCAGCTGCCGGAAACCTTGACCACTCGAACGGAAAAGTCATAAGGACAGGAACTGCGGGAGTGTGCTGGAATGTCAATATATACAAGACTACGTCGCCTTATTCCAATGTCACTTACTGGAATACATCAGGACGTTTCTATGTGGTTGACGGAGGAAACCGTGCGCGAGGATTCAACGTCAGATGTGTAAAGGAGGAGTAACTATGATGAAGAAGATATTATATATAAGCATCTTCATGCTTGCACTTTGTTCGTGCAGCCGCTATGATGATACGGCCATATGGGACGAACTTCGTGAGCATGAGCAGCGCATCGGGAAGCTGGAGCAGCTATGCAGAAGGCTCAACGAAGACATCGCTGCGCAGCAGGGTGTCGTGGCCGCACTTCAGGGCTATGACTATGTGACCGGGGTTTCTGACATCATCGAAGATGGTGTGGTTGTAGGTTACACTGTGAACTTTCATAAGGGCGAACCTGTGAACATCTACCATGGCCATGATGGTGCGGACGGCGCAGATGGCATCCCTGGAGCAGACGGCACTGACGGAGCCGATGGAGCGGACGGACGCGTGCCGGTGATCGGCGTCGCTATGGATGCAGACGGACAATACTATTGGACTCTTGACGGCGAGTGGATCATCGGAGAGGATGGAGAGAAGATCCCGGTGAACGGAGTCGACGGCGTTGATGGAGCCCCAGGTGCTGACGGCGCTGATGGAGACCCAGGTGCTGACGGTGTTGACGGAGCTCCTGGAGCAGACGGTGCAGACGGCAAGGATGGAGTTGCTCCTCAGCTGAAGATCGAGGAGGGCTACTGGTATGTTTCTTATGACGGAGGTGTGTCATGGGAGCAGCTGTATAAGGCGGTCGCTGAAGACGGCAAGGACGGTGATTCTTTCTTCAGCAGCATCGACACATCGGATCCGGACTATATCATCATCACATTTACTAGCGGCGAGCAGATCCAACTTCCGACATGGAAGGCGTTTGTGGAACTGCAGGCCAGGGTCAATGAGTTGAACACCAATATATTGGCACTACAAAGCATTATAGCAGCCCTTCAGGACAAAGACTATGTCACCGACATTCTTCCGGTAATCGAAGACGGTGCTGTAATCGGTTATACATTGGTCTTTGCCAAGAACCTGCCAGTGACGATCTATCACGGAAAGGACGGAGCTGACGGCGAGAACGGTGAAGACGGAGAGGACTGCGTAGAAGGCGCTGACGGCCATACTCCAGTGATCGGCGTCAAGCAGGAAGCGGACGGTACATACTACTGGACGGTCAACGGTGAGTGGATGCTCTCATCGCCGGACATCCAGTTCCCTTCTGGCGGAGACTCCTACTGGGTAATCGACGGCGAATGGCTGCTGGACGAAAACGGCAACAAGGTGCCTGCAACAGGTTTTGACGGCAAGGACGGAGTGACGCCGCAGCTGAAGATAGAGAACGGCTGCTGGTATGTCTCATACGACGGCGGAAAGACATGGAGCAAGGACTCTCTCGGAGTTGCAGGAAGCGGAGTTGAGGATGCTGTGTTCTCCGATATGAGTTATGACGAGGATTTTCTCTACCTCTACCTTAAGAACGGTGAGACGATCATTGTGCCTCGCCATGCACCAGACAGTGCGGACTCATATTCCATCAGTGTCAATGGCATCACACATCACTCTGTGACATTAGTCGGAAAGCTTGAACAGGCATCTGAGGAGTTTGCATACAGCCAGGTGAAAGTGTACTTCTCGGAAGTCGGCAAGTTCAATATCCATACAGCCCAAAGCGCGTCCACACAGGAGTTTGATTATAACGGTCGCTTTAGTCTGTGCATAGACGGCCTTGCCGCTGATACAGCATACGAATATTGCGTCTGCATAGAGACTGTTTCAGAGGAGATCTACGGCACTGTAGAGACCTTCAAGACCAGTGCAAGGAATGCGCAGGTTCTGGATCTTTCAAGATATGAGGCTGTTGGAGGTTATATTGCAGGCAATTATGGTTCTACGCAGTGGACCAATTCATCCACAACATATTTCCACTATCAGATCCCGCTTGCGGACCTTGACGATCCGACATGGTTTACAATCACTGCCAATGCCTCGCAGAAGGCCTATGTTGCGTTCTTCAAGGAGAAGGCAACCTCAAAGCATAATGCATTTCTGCCTCCATATGCAGCCGGATGGGACATTCAGGTGACATTGGATGCCGGCGCGACAAGGACTTTCGACGTTCCTTATGATGCCGAATATATTTACATACGTTCAATCGGTTCTTCTACTGATTACACACCTTCATTAATCGAGTTTGGAAAATGAGACATCTTTCATTGATATTTATTTCACTCTTCTGCCTGGCCTGCAGCAAGTATGATGACACCGCCATCTGGGACGAGCTCGATGTTCACGAGCAGCGCATCCAGGAGCTGGAGCGTGTGTGCAAGGAGCTGAATGCAGAGTGCGCTGCATTGCAGAGTGTCGTGGCTGCGCTTCAGAATAACGACTATGTGACCGGCGTGACTCCCATTGTAGAGGACGGCAAGACTGTAGGATATACCATTCATTTCGCTCAGGGAGGATCTGTGAACATATATCACGGCAAAGATGGAGCTGACGGCGTTCCTGGAGCTGATGGTGCGTCTGGAGCAGACGGCGTTGACGGTAAGGATGGATATACTCCTGTCATTGGCATTGCTGAATATTCCGATGGCAGATATTATTGGACGATTGACGGAGAGTGGATGATGGACGCAGACGGCAATATGCTTCCGGCTACAGGGGAAGATGGAGCAGACGGTTCGGATGGTGAAGACGGCGCTGACGGGGCTGATGGCATTCCTGGGGCGGACGGTGACGACGGAGCGGACGGCGCTGACGGTGACGACGGTGTGACACCTATGCTGAAGATCGAAGACGGCTACTGGTATGTGTCTTATGATGAAGGAGCGTCATGGGAGCTGCTTTATCAGGCGGCAACGGAAGACGGCAAAGACGGACGCTCGTTTTTCCAGGGTGTGGATGTGTCTGATCCTTACTTCATTATCATTACATTGATGAACGGAGAGCAGATCAAGCTTCCTACAGAGAAGGCGTTCCAGGAGCTGCAGACATTGGTCAACAAGCTGAATTCCAATCTGTCTGGCATGCAGGAGATTGCAGAGGCACTTCTCGGAAACGACCATGTCACCGACATACGTCCCGTGATGGAGAACGGAGTGGAAGTCGGCTATACCATATGGTTTCAGTACGGTCTCCCTATCACGATCTATCATGGAAAGGATGGCGCTGACGGAGAGGATGGCTCAGATGGCGTTGATGCAGCAGACGGTCATGTGCCTGTGATAGGCATGGCTGAGGATGCAGACGGAAATTTCTATTGGACCATCGACGGTGAGTGGCTGTATGACAACAATGGCGATAAGGTCCTTGCGGTAGGGAAGGGTGGAAAGGATGGCTATGTGCCTGAGCTCAAGATAGATGCAGGATATTGGTATGTGTCTTATGACGGCAGGTCGTGGACAATGCTCGGGCCTGTGCAGGGCACATCGGGCCCGCTTGGCGTCGTCAGTGTCACTTATGACAATGATCATGTGTACATCACTATGTCAAATGGAGATGAAATGACGCTTCCGCGCCTGAAGAACGACCTGGCATCTCGCCTGAGTCTTGATCCTGTAGTGGTGAAGGGCAATGTGGTCACATTTTCCGGCAGGCTTGATGTTGCGCATGAGGATCTGTCATGGAGCGGCGTGACTGTATATTACTCGCAGGATACCGAGAACTTCAACATTCATACTGCTGCCTCTGTGAATGCCTCTCTGTCTGACGGAACTTTCAGACTGTCGCTTTTTGATATGAAGTATGATGCTTCCTATAACTTCTGCATCCATGTAAAGGTCAAAGCCGATGAGTACTACAGCGAAGTGTGCGAGCTCAGGACCGAAGTCTTCGGAACTGGAAAGGAGATCCATCTTGATTACGAGAACGGAGCCTTCACCGGCAGCGGTTATTTCTATCAGACAGTCACAGCTTCCATCATCAATGGTTTTGGAGTGCCTGTGCAGAAGATTCATGTGCCGGAAAGGATCGACGGACTTCAGTTCTATATAAGAGGAATTGAAGCTGGCGTTCAGCCGCTTACTGCGTACATCGGCTATATGACTGATTCTGCCAAGATCGGTACATTGAAGATCATCAAGTCGCTTACAAATGACGTGTATCTGACAAAGTCATACGCCAAGGTCATTCTACCGATTGAGATCGATCGTGATGAATTGAACGAAATTCCGGAGGACGGAATCGTTTATGTTGGATTCTATCCTCCGGAAGGTCATGCCCGTAAGCCTGTCGGCATCGGATATATCAGTAAGTCGGAGCAGAGCGACATCGACACTGAGGGACACAAAGGTGTATACTCGTACACTAATGTCAGCTCTGGACGCTATGTCTGGGCTGTTTCCTCAAGTAAGACGCCTCGCTACGCCGGCTTTATAGTTTTACTCTGAGAGAACTTCGAGGGCCTTCTCGAGGATTGAGTCGACTTTATTCTGGATGTCCTCTTCTGTGATTGTGACGTTGATGTGAGGTTCGACACCTGGCTCAATGTGATTTTGGTTCACGTCTAAGGAAAGTCTCTGGCCGCTCATTGTCACTGCCCATCCGTTAGGCAGGTAGTGTGTCGATGGCTGACCACCGCCGCCACCTGTTCTGCCGCCGATGAGTGTCACATTAGGAAGTTCCTTCATGAAGCTTGCAAACATGTTGGCTGTAGAGTATACGTCTCTGTTTGTCAGTACGGCAACCTTCATGTCTGACCAGTTGTTTTTAATATCCACAGGGATTGCGTATAAAGGCATAGGCTCGCTGAGGTCATTGTAGCCTTTGCCGGTCTTTACGGCCTGGTATCCGATCATAGTCTTCTCCTTGATGAATCTTCCAGTCATATTGATCGAATACTGAGCGCTTCCGCCGGGATTGGTTCTGATGTCGTAGATGAAACCGTCTGCCTTTTCGATGAGAGGCTGGAACATCTCAAGGTCCTCACCATTGAATTCCTTGGTGAAGTCAGCGTGATGTACGTAGAAGAAAGTCTTGCCATCTTTTGTGATGGTGCCGTATCTGAAACCGTTTCTGGTTTTGAATGCGTAGTCGAGGTACTTCTCTGAAACGAGTCCGCTGATGAAGTTTGTAGGATATCTGTTACCTTCGTCATCGATGTAGAAAGTGTAGCAGCCGCGGTGCTTGAACTTGGTGTCGATCCATACGTGTCCGTCTTTGAGATAGTCGATCGACTTACCCATGATCTCGAGCAGCTCTACCTCTGTTGTAGCCTGCTCCACCTGAGGCATCATCTCGTCGTATACTTTGTGCCAGTCTACATTCTTGGTGTATCCGTAGTTGTCACCGAAATAGATGTAGTTGTCATTGAAAAAATTCCAGAAAGCCTCGTAGTTGGTCTTGAAGTCGTTGTTGACCTCCTTCACATAGTCGCTCTTTACACATGAAGTGACAGCGAGGGCTGTGATGACTGTTATGATAGTGAATATTCTTTTCATCTCTGTATGCGTTTAGAAATTCTTGTTCGACGATTTGAACTTGCTGAGTACTGTCAGGTCTAATGACACTCCGAGGTTCACGTAGCTGATCTTTCTGATATTCTGGACATCGTAGACATTCCACCATTTGTTTGTGCTTCCAAAGCCTAAAGTGAATGTGCAAGGCCTGCACACGAAGTCTATGCCCAGATTATAGTCCAATGACATGTAGTTGTGGTAGGATGCAAGGAAGATATGTCTGTATGCAGGAGTCAGGATGTTGTGGTCATTTCCTAAGAGAGCCAATGCAGGCTCAGACGGATGGTCTCCTGTCATGAGGCCGACTACCGGCAATGAAACTCGTGCGTGGAGATCCAATGCCCACTTCTTGAAATCCCATCCGTATTTGATGGCTCCGTGAGCCTTGACCATGATCTGACCTTCCATGTTCATAGAGTTGTTTACACCGTCTGGAATGACCTTCTTGTACGCACCGTACAGGTCAAACATACCACCGGCCTTGATCATAAGCTTTTTGCCGATGTTCCAATGGTAGTATGTGCCATAGCCCACATTGTAATCGTTGAATGTGAGGACCTGCGAATATGCAGGGTCAGTGACTATGGAGTTGTTGCTGCCCGCAAATGTTTTGAAGTAAATATCCCATGAGAGGTTGTCATGCTTCCTGTAAAGGGCACCGAGTTTGACGTCCCATCCGGTAACTATACTAGCTCCTGAAAACATCATGTCCGAAAGATACTCATCCAAGATATGAGTTTCGGGGGACATTAAATAGTTGACACTTCCAGTTATTACCGTCTTGTTTTCCTGAGCAGAGGCTACTGTGGAGCCGAAAACTGCGCTTGCAATGGAAACAGCTAAAAGTAAAGTAAGTTTCTTCATTGTATATTATTCTAGAAATAGGTTGCGAATATATGAAATAATATCATTCCATACCGACATTTTATCTTTTTCATTCAGGATTTCATGGCGCATGCCGGGGTAGGTGCGGCTGGTGACGTTCTTGTAGCCGTTCTGGCGCATATGATCCACGGATTCGAGGAAGTCCTTCATGCTGATCATGCAGGCGTCGTCGTCTCCCGAAAGGAACAATACGGGCATCTGAGGGTTGTCCGTGATCCAGCCCTTTTTTGAGTATGCTTCCTCAAACAGTCCAAGCAATGTGGATGCGCAGTCGGCTGTGAGTGTGAAGTTGCAGCGTGGGTCATCTGCGAAGGCTTTGCGCACTTCCGGGTCAGAGCAAGTCCATGCCTGATAGCCTTCGTCGCGGAACTTCCTGTTGTATCGGCGTGATGTGAACTTCTGGAGGAAGCCCATGCGCTGACGGCCGTTACCGCCCATCAGGCCGATTACTGCACGGCCGATCGGTGCCAAAGGATTTGGAGCCGGGCTACCGCATATGATCAAGGCGTCCAGCCTTGCATCGTGGGTCTTCGTATAGGCTCTGGCAGCCAATGATCCCATGCTGTGGCCCAGCATGACAAGTTTCACACCGGCATAGCGCTCCTTGATGTAATCGACAACCACATCCATGTCCATCACTATCGACTCCACGCCGCCCTGGTACATGTATCCTCTGTCAGCCTCACAACGGATGCTGCTTCCATGTCCGCGATGGTCGCTCGCAACGCACGCAATCCCGTTTGCAGTCAGGTACTCCATGAACGGCAGAAAGCGCTCCTTGCATCCGCACAGCCCGTGCACAAGATACACCACTGCCTTTGGCTCACCCTCCGGAACCATCTCGATCACACTTATCGGCAATCCATCATATTTTGACTCGATATACATCTCACTCCGTCTCATGTTGTTTGTCGCATGGCTTGTGTCTGACCACATCATCGCCCTCTCCTGTCCGTACGCCGCAATTGCCCAGAACAGCGTCACCGCTATATATAAAAATCTCTTCATCCCTCTGTCTATGTCTTTGCCCATGGCACTGCCCATGTCACCTGTCCATGGCACTCGTTCATGTCACTCGTCCATGTTACTCGTCCATGTCACCTGTCCATGTCACTTGTTCATGGCACCTGTTCATATCACTTGTCCATGTCACTCGTTCACGTCACCTGTTCATGTCACTATGTTCATGTCACCCGTTCATGTTACTCGGCCATGGCACTATGTTGACGTCGGCTGTTCACTTCACCTGTCCATGTCACTCGTTCATGTCACTCGTTCATGTCACTCGTTCACGTCATTTGATCACGTCACTATGTTCATTTCACCCGTCCATGTTACTCGGCCATGGCACCTGTCCATGGCACTCGTTCACGTCACCTGTCCATGGCACTTAGTCATGTCACTAGGCCGTCCATGTCGGCTTGCAACAGCGCTTGGCCAGAAAATGGGCCGAAAATCTGGCCGTTTGGTCAAAATCACAGTGCTCGGCCATAAAATGGGCCAAAAATCTGGCCGAGTGATCAAAATCACTGCGCTTGGCCAGAAAATGGGCCGAAAATCTGGCCGAGTGATCAAAATCACTGCGCTTGGCCAGAAAATGGGCCAAAAATCTGG
>JAFZEP010000033.1 GCA_017560625.1 Bacteroidales bacterium | reverse complement strand
TCGATATTCCTGCCAAGTCGTCTAGTGACGAAATAGCCCACAATATTCATTGCGATACAAATGGCTATCAATATTCCCAAGAAGCTCCAGTCGGTCTTCAGTAGTCCTCTCAGTGATGCATTATATGGGATTGCTGTACGCACAACGACCTGCTCTCCACGAGTTGCTGAATAGAAATACTCGCGTCCGTCACTTGCAGAGTATCGTCCTATCCTGTAACCTGAACCATCTTTGACAGCCTGTGCCACCTCAGGGCGGTCGATATGATTGTCAAGTGTGCTATGAGGAAGCGTATTGTCATATATCACCTTACCTGACAGGTCGATGACAGATATGCGCAACTCATCAAAAGGGTTCTCATGAGATGCGATATACTCTTCGTACGAGAGGTTGTTCTCGATCGTTCCTATAAGTTGCCTGTTATAGACCTGCAGCTGTGCATTCAGGACCTCAGACCTGTACTGCTTTTCACGGTAGTACTGGAATCCGATGAAGCTCAGCATCATTGTCCATGTGAAGATGAGCAAAATCAGAAAGAGACGCTTGTGGTATGTGAGTTTAATAGGTGAAGCCATAACCGAATCCTGTGCGTGTGACTATATACGATCCGTATTTGCCTATCTTGGTGCGAAGACGGGTGATGTTGACATCAATTGTGCGGTCCAATACGACCACCTCGTTACTCCATACCTTTGCAAGAATCTGCTCACGGCTGCATATCTTTCCTCTGTGAGATATGAGGTAGGCGAGCAGTTCGAATTCCTTCTTGGCAAGCTTTATCTCTACTCCGTCAACCAGGCAGCGCTTGAACTCAAGATCAAGCTGCAGGCCTTCGATCTGAAGGACATTAGGTTTTTCCACAGCCGCATGCGACGGTTTTGTACCTGAGGTGCGCCTGAGGACGCTTTTGACCCTGGCGATGATATTTCGGACTGTATACGGCTTCATGATATAGTCATCGGCTCCGAGGTTCAGTCCCATGATCATGTCGTCCTCCGTATCCTTGGCTGTACAGAAGATGATCGGGATATGGGAGGTCTTGATGTCAGCCTTCATCATCTTTGCCATCTTGATGCCGCTGATTTCGCCCATCATGATGTCGAGCAGTATCAATGAATACTGGTTCAAGTCAAGCATCAGAGCCTGCTCAGCACTGAATGCTATATCCACGTCATATCCTTCGTTCTCGAGATTGAGCTTCAACACCTCGCACAGTGTCTCCTCGTCATCTACAATCAATATTCTTTCTGTTGCCATAGTATCTATATAAGTCCGGACACAAAAATATGCAGAAATTTTGACTCAACTGCTATTCTGAAAGTGATTTATAGGCGATTTCATTGAAGCATAATAGGTTTGAAACAATTATGAAACATTAATGGGATTTCTTTGCGGAAAATTTAGTTTGGATTATGAGTATAATGCAAGTATTTACATTGTTGGGAGCATTGGGAATGTTCCTGTACGGAATGAACCTGATGAGCTCTGGACTTCAGAAAGCTGCCGGTGACAAGCTTCGCGGACTGCTTTCGTCAATGACATCCAACCCGTTCAAGGGAGTGCTTACAGGATTGGGAGTGACTACGGTGATCCAGTCGTCATCAGCGACTACTGTAATGGTGGTGAGCTTCGTGAACGCAGGACTTCTGACACTCACTCAGGCAATCGGAGTGATTATGGGTGCCAATATCGGAACAACAGTGACAGCCTGGATGGTGTCTTGGCTTGGTTTCAAGGCTGATATTTCTGTCCTTGCTGTTCCTATGATGCTTCTCGGATTCCTGTTCTCTAACTCGAAGAAGAATCAAAGAAAGAATATAGGTGAACTGATCGTCGGATTCAGCTTGCTGTTCCTCGGTCTCTCGTTCATGAAGAACTCGGTTCCCGACCTCAGACAGACTCCGGAGGTCCTTGAGTTTGTAAGTGCATGGTCAGCACACGGCTTCGGATCGGTACTTCTTTTCCTTGGTTTCGGTACTGTACTTACCCTTATCCTCCAGTCGTCATCTGCGACTATGGCCATCACCCTCATCATGCTCAGCATGGGATGGATTCCGTTCCCGATGGCCTGTGCAATGGTTCTTGGCGAGAATATCGGTACTACAATTACAGCGAACATTGCGGCATCAATCGGTAATACGCAGGCAAAGAGGGCAGCGATGTCACATACTATCTTCAATGTGTTTGGTGTTGCGTGGGCTTTGATTCTCTACAAGCCGTTCCTCAGCCTTGTCGGTTATATAATCGAGCATCTGTTTGGCCTTCCTAATCCTAATGCAGCAGGCTTCGCTGTAGCGGATTCCGCTTCAGTCGAGGGAACAGCGGCACTCTATGGCCTGTCGATGCTTCACACATTGTTCAATCTTATCAATACACTGATTATGGTATGGTTCACCAAGTTCATTGCCAAGGCAGTGACCTGGATCATCCCAGCTCCGAAGAACCAGGAGAAGGAAGTGTTCAGACTCAAGTATATCTCTGCCGGTCATCTTGCCACACCTGAGCTTTCTATGGAGCAGGCATTCAGCGAAATCGTTCACTTTGCTGAGATTTCAAGAAATGGAGCAGCTTACGCAAAAGAGGCAATCAATAAGGCTGATACAGATAAGTTCGAGGAACTTAGAGAGAAGCTCGTCAAGTATGAGGAGATTTCTGACCGTATCGAGTTCGAGATCGCGACATTCCTTAATGGGGTTTCTTCAGATGAGATCAGTGAGAGCACATCTATGAAGATCAAGTCAATGTACAAGATCATCGGAGAGTTGGAGTCCCTCGGAGATTCCGGTGAGACCATCAGCAGAATTCTCACAAGAAAGAATATCCATAACAGGGTGTTCGACG
>JAFZEP010000032.1 GCA_017560625.1 Bacteroidales bacterium | reverse complement strand
GTTACAAGGCTGACGATGACGAATAATTGTTTAACAGAATTCAACGAAATTTGATATGAGCCAGATAATCAGAATTAAACTCAAATCATTCGATCACATGCTTGTTGACAAGTCAGCAAAGAAGATCGTTGATACAGTGACAGCTACTGGTGCTCGCGTAAACGGTCCTATTCCGCTTCCGACTAACAAGAAGATCTTCACTGTAAACCGCTCGACTTTCGTAAACAAGAAGTCACGTGAGCAGTTCGAGCTCAACTCTTTCCGCCGTCTTCTCGACATCTACGAGGCTACTCCAAAGACTGTAGATGCTCTCATGAAGCTTGAGCTTTCAAGCGGCGTTGAGGTTGAAATTAAGCTCAACTAATTCGATTAAATCGAAATTTGTATTATATTTGTAAGGTGGTTCGGTGACCACACCGAGCCACTTTACTTATAATATTTTGGTCCTATAGCTCAGTTGGTTAGTAGCACCTGACTCATAATCAGGGGGTCACAGGTTCAAGCCCTGTTGGGACCACAAGGAAGCCTTCAGCATTGCTGGAGGCTTCTTTCGTTTTTCGCTCTTACTTCAGCTTGCTTGATGCTCCATAGTCGGCCACAAAAAGGGCCACTTTTGTGGCCGACTATCGAAATTTGACCGACTGGGCCACAAATAAGCCTGTTTTTGTGGCCGGGCCTTATGATTTAGGCCAATTATCTTTATATTTGTTCATGTTCACAATTGATTTGCTAATATGCGACATATCATAGCTTCTTTTATTTTACTGATCTGTGCTGCGACATCCTATGCGCAGGGGCCTGAAAATGTCATACCTGTTCCGTCTGATATAATCATTACTGAGGGCACATATTCTTTTGAGACTGAGCCGAAGGTGAGTGTGACCTTTGTCAAGAAGGGGATTGCTCCTGAAGGTTATGAGCTGACTGTGACTCCTAAGGGTGTTAAGGTCAAGGCTGCGACTGAGGCTGGTGCTTTCTATGCTCGTCAGACCTTGGACCAGATGACAAGGGATGGCAGCGTGAGGCAAATCAAGTGCTGCAAGATCACTGATGCGCCGCGCTTCCCTTATAGAGGACTTCATGTTGACGTTTCGCGTCATTTCAGAAGTCTCGATTTCCTCACGAAGCAGGTGGATGCAATGGCTATGTTCAAGATGAACCGCATGCATCTCCATCTGACCGATGCCGCAGGATGGCGTATGCAGATCGATGCTTATCCACGCCTTACTTCTTTCGCAGCATGGCGTCCACAGGCGACATGGAAGGAATGGTGGGCCGGCAACAGACATTATGCGGAAGAGGGTACAGACGAGGCTAACGGCGGTTATTACACTAAGGATCAGATGAGAGAGCTTGTTGAGTATGCCAAGGCACGTCACATTGAGATAATACCCGAAATTGAGATGCCGAGCCACAGCGAAGAGGTGCTTGCTGCATATCCTGAGCTGGGATGCAGCGGTGAGGCATATAAGGACGCGGACTTCTGCGTAGGCAATGAGGCCGTATTCGAATTCCTTGAGACAGTCCTTGCGGAGGTGATGGAGGTGTTCCCTTCGGAATATATCCACATCGGCGGTGATGAGGCCGGCAAGCAGCATTGGAAGACATGTGAGAAGTGTCAGCAGCTGATGCAGAAGGAAGGCATGAAGGATGTGGACGAGCTCCAGAGCTATATGATCCGCCGTATTGAGCGATTCGTGAACTCTAAGGGACGCAGGATCATCGGGTGGGACGAAATCCTTCAGGGAGGCCTTGCTCCGGATGCGACAGTGATGTCGTGGAGAGGCACAGAAGGCGGCATTGAGGCTATGACTCATGGCCATGATGTGATCATGACCCCAGGCAGATACTGCTATCTCGACCACACTCAGGACGCTCCGTTCCTTGAGCCTGAGTCCATCGGAGGCTATCTGCCGCTTGATTCCGTATATGTATATGAGCCTATCGAGGCTTCTATGCCTGCTGACAAGCATCATCACCTGCTCGGAGTGCAGGCTAACCTTTGGTCGGAATATGTGGTGACAGACGAGCATGCGGAATACATGTACTGGCCGCGCGCTATCGCTCTTGCAGAGACTGGCTGGAGCCAGCCGGAGGATAAGGACTTGAAGGATTTCAGAGAACGTGTCCTCAAGGCGCTTGAGGTGCTTAAGGAGAAAGGTTACACCACCTTTGATCTTGCAAACGAATATGGTGAGCGCAAGCTTGCACAGACCGGCCTTGACCATAAGGCAAAGGGCAAGAAGGTGACATACATCAGGCCGATCCAGGATTGGTATCAGGCTGCTGGAGAGGCGACCTTCACCGACGGCGTCATCGGAGGATGGACATACAGCGACAATCGCTGGCAGGGATTCCTTTCGGACATAGACGTTGTCATTGATCTGGAGGAAGTACAGACTGTCAGCTACATCGGCGGAACATTCATGCAGCTTATAGGCCCTGGTGTGTTCATGCCGCGCAAGGTCGACATCCTGGTATCTGAGGACGGTGAAAATTACAAGCTTGTCCAGACCGTATGGAACGATGTGGCGACTTCGCAGGAGGAGCTCTCATTCAAGGAGTTCCACACCATATGCAACGAAAAGGCACGATATGTAAGATATCATGCCTATCGTAGTACAATGCGAGGATTCCTGTTCCTGGATGAAATAGTTATCAATTAATGACTATTTCATCAT